>CALWQR010000027.1 GCA_944383705.1 uncultured Clostridia bacterium | reverse complement strand
CCCTTCTCTTGTTTCTTCCCATTATATCATACTTTGCGACTTTATTCAATATCTTCGGGAATTTTTAGAGGTTCCCTTAAGCATATAAAATTTAATATCTTCTATAGCTTCATCGTGGGCAGTTGCTTTTGCTTCAACAACAATAACGTAATTTTCTAAATCCTTAAAGAAATCTGGATATCCCTGATTTTTAGTTTTGTTTTTAGATACAAAACCGAATTCTGCAGGTATGGCAGATTTTTCAATAAAATTATCGTTTCTGTAAAAATCTCTAAATATATTCTCTGTGACAGTTTCACTAATCCTTGCCATAGTTACGCCCTCATTCTTTCTCTAATGTTATCGATTTCGGCTTGGTTGTGGGTAAGGTAATCCACAATATCCTTGGGAAGCTCGTTTCTTCCGAAAGCCGCTTTGTTATAAAATTCGTTTTTCTCAACACCTTCTAAAAGCAAGAGATCGACTATGCGATCCTGCATGTCTGGTGTGGGCGGTTTTACTCGCCCATTGAACACATCGAACAGATATGTCTTGGAAACGCCCAGATCGGTAGCAAATTTAGATTGTGCATAGCCGTGAGCCTTGATAAGCTCTACCAGATACGCACCAAAGCTACCTTCAACGTATTGCTTTTTTGCCACCTTGCCACCTCCTAAAAGTACATAAGTAAGCTAACTACTTTACTATTATAACATATATTTCCGAAAAATGCAATAGGGCAGCTTGAACTTTTTGCTTAAACTGCCATGTTTTTTAAAGGAAAAGATAAGTATCACAGTATGCACCGCTTTTTTGCACCGCATTTGCGGTTGTATCCATATTATCAGCAGAATCCAGCGGGCAATGCCCGCCTCCCACAATCGGGGAATGTACGGCAATCTGCCAGACTTCATTCCCCGATGTTTTGATTTAGCCCGGAACCAATGCATCAAATATTGCGGGCAATGCCCGCCTCCAACAATCGGGGAATGTACGGCAATCTGCCGGACCTCATTCCCCGATGTTTTGATTTAGCCCGAAACCAATGCATCAAATACTGCGGGCAGCGCCCGCTCAGGGGGCTTGGTAAGCGCTTTGTCATCCTTCCTGCCGCAGGGTTTCGTTATCCGTACTTGAGAGGCGAGGCATTCAGAAAAATCGCACTTCAATATTGAGGTGCGATTTTTCAATTTTATTCGTTGTATGACTTCTCGAAACTGTTGGGGGCGGGCTGCGACCGCTTCCCTGCAAATTCTTTTGTCACGGCGGCGACCACATCTGCAGAAGCGTCAAACGCCTGTTTCTCTTCCTCCGACATCGGCAGCTCGGCCGCCACGCGGGCGCCCCGGCTGTCCACAACGCAGGGAACCGATATGGCAAACCCTTCCTTCCCGTATGCGCCTTCCAGCCGGACCGACACGGTCAGGATCTCCCTCGTGTCATGAATGACGGCCTGCACCAGCCGGCCGGCCGCAGCGGCTACGCCGTAAGCCGTGGACCCCTTGGCGCGGATGATTTTGCCGGCATTGCCGCGCACCATGCCCGCCATTGCCTGCCGGCGGATATGGGCCTCGTCCTCCAGGGCAGAGGAAAGAAAGCCGTCAACGGGCTGGCCCGAGATCCGCGTTGCGCTCCAGATGACACAGGAGCTGTCGCCGTGTTCCCCCAGCACATATGCGGTCACCGAAGCGGGCGACACATCCAGGAGGTTGGAGAGATACTTTTTGAGCCGGGCGGTATCCAGCAGCGTGCCTGTGCCGATGACCCTCTCAGGCGGGCGGCCCGTGCATTCGCATACCGCGGCGGTGATCAGATCCACCGGATTGCTCAGGCAGATGACAATGCCGTCCCGGTTATAGCGATTGACCTCGCCGAAGATCTGCCGCGTGATGCGCACGTTTTCCGCGGCCAGCTCCAGCCGCGACTGTCCCGGCTTCTGCGCGGCGCCGGCGGCATAGAGGAGGATATCCGCTCCCGCTGTTTTTTCATAACCGCCGCCGGAGAGCCGGACGCCGGGAGCGAAATGGAGGACCTGCGCGTCCGCATAGTCGTCCACCTCGGCACGCACGCGCTCCACGTTTCTGCCAACCAACGCCAGCTCCCGGATTTCCGGCATCCGCAGCAGCTCTCCAAAGGCGGCCATCCCCACGGTTCCGTTTCCTATTACCGCAACCTTCATCCCGCGCGCCTCTTATTCAATCGTGAGAATGTCGACAAAGCCGGTCACTTCAAACACTTCCTGTATGGTTTCGTTGACGTGCCGGATCACCATGCTCCCCTGCCTGTTCATCGTCTTCTGCGCGGCAAGGATCACCCGCAGGCCGGCGGAGGACAGATATTCCAGCTTTTCAAAATCCATATTCAGCTCGGTGACGCCCTCCATAGCGCCATGGAGCGCCGCCTCAAGCTGCGGAGCCGTGGTGGTATCCAGCCGCCCTTCCAGGGCGAGATTCAGCGTGCTTCCCTCTTTTGTTTTGATGATGTTCATGTGATTACCTCCAGTTTCTTGTTATGGTAGAATTGACAGCCGGGTTTACGACTGTTTTTCTTCGCCGACATAAAAGGTATAGGGCATCTCCTCTTTCTGGCAGAGGACCGACGCCAGGTTCAGATGTTCGATGACCTCGTTTGCAATCTTTTCTACATTTTCTTCCTCCACAAAGACCATCATTTACACCAAGGTGTCATTGCCCTTGCTTTCCCCGTTTTCCGTATAGGCGCCATAGGCGCGGTATTCGGTATACCCATATCCATAGCGTTCAATCACGCCCCGGATGTACGCGGAAGCGTCGTCCAGCGTGACCTCCTGCTCGCCGGTGTCCGCATCATTCAGCCCGAAGTATACGTGGTAAACCGTCTCGGTTGCGTCCTGCTGCCCGCAGCCGGACAGGAGCAGCGCAACCGACAGTGCTGCCAGCGTCAGCCAGACGCTCGTTTTTCTCATTTTCATACCTGTTTTCCTTTCTTTTGTCTCCTGCTTGATCAGGAGCTTTTTTCAATATAGCGGCAATTTTTCGTCATGCCAGAGAACAGCAGATGGATGTTCCCCTGCCTGCTTAAAAGACAATGGTCACGGTGTTGATTCCATCGGCATAGACATGGGTGCTGCTCTTGGTCCGGCTGACCGCCAGAGTCACGCTCAGCGCGTCTCCCTGGGACAATGGGTCAAAGTCTTCTCCCTGCCAGCGGATGGTTGCCTCGCAAGTGCTCCCGTCCTCACTGCATAGAGCGTCAAAACTCAGGCTGCACGCATCGTCCGGCAGTACGGGCAGAATGCTCGTCACGCACAGCTCCTCAAAAATCTGCTGATACTTGAGCGACTGCTGCGCGCCCAGCAGTTGCCTGCGGGCAAAGCGGTCGATATCAGCCGCCGCGCCGATGAAGTCAAACGCCTTGGAGGAAATGTCGAGATGGAAGGTCTTCAGCCGCTGGACAAACGCCCGGCACCGGTCGGTCCTCGGGTGCTCAAACACCTGCTCGGGCGCGCCTTCCTCGTAGATGACCCCCTGGTCCATGTAAAACACCCGTGTGGAAACATCTCTGGCAAACTTCATCTCGTGCGTGACGATGAGCATGGTCAGCCCCTGCCCGGCCAGGCTGCGGATGACCGCCAGCACCTCCCCCACCATGGTGGGATCCAGCGCGCTGGTAGGCTCGTCAAAGAGCACGATTTCGGGCTGCATCCCTAGGGTGCGGGCAATGGCAACGCGCTGCTTCTGCCCGCCGGAGAGCTCATCCGGATAATTCAGCGCCTTTTCCGCCAACCCCACGCTGGCCAGCAGGCGCATTCCCCGTTCGTATGCCTGCTGCCGGGTGCAGCCCAGCAGCTCCACCGGCCCCAGCATGATGTTTTCAATGACCGTCAGATGGGCGAAGAGGTTGAAGCTCTGAAAGACCATCCCCATCCTGCGGCGCACGGCGCTCAGCTTTGCCGGCTTCACGCCGGTCACCGGCTGCCCGAACACCTCAATCTGCCCCTCCATCGGCGTTTCGAGGCGGTTGATGCAGCGCAGAAGGGTGCTTTTTCCGGTTCCGGAGGGGCCGATGATGGAGATGACCTCGCCCTTTTGTATCACGGCGTTGACATCCTTCAGCGGGGTGATGTTGGGGAATACCTTCTTCAAATGAGAGATGGTAATGACGGCCTCCCCGCCCTGCACGGGCTTCGGTCCTTCCTCCGCACCGTCCTGCGGGGCAGGCTCAAGCTCCCGGTTGATCCCCCTGAGCTCCCGGCGCCGCCGGTGCGGGTCGATCCGCCTCTCCACCAGCCCCAGCAGGAGCGTCAGGCACCAGGCCAGCAGGAAATACAGCACCGCAGTCAGTATCAGCGGGAAAAACGCCTCAAAGGTACAGCTGCGGATCAGGTCGGTGACCTTGGTCAGATCCTGCACCGCGATGTAGCCCACCACCGACGTCATTTTGACCATCGAGATGAACTCGCCCTTGTACACCGGCAAAACATGCCGCGCAGCCTGGGGCGCAATGATTTTGGTAAAGGTTTTGCACCCTCCAAAGCCCATGGCGGAGGCGGCCTCCCACTGTCCGGAATCCACGGCGTTGATTCCGGTGCGGATCATTTCGGAGACATAGACGGCAAAGTTGACAGAGAACCCGATGATGAATACCACAATTCCATCCAGCTGTGTGCGGGCGAACACAACATAGAACAGCACCATCAGCAGCACCAACACGGGGATGCCCTGAATCAGGCGGATGAAGGTTGCAGTTGCGCCGGAAAGCACGCGGTTATGGCTGCGGCGCAGCAGGCACAGGCCAAGGCCCAGAATCGTGCCGAACAGAGCCGAACACACCGCGATGACAAAGGTGACGCCCAGCCCGGACAGAATCATTTTCCAGCGGGCTTCCTCGATAAAGTTTTTGTAAAAGCTGTCGGAAAGCCCCTGCCAGAAGCCCTCGCCGTCCTCCGAGTTCGCGGTTTCCTGTCCCAAATCCTCGGCCCGCACAATCAGCACCGTGCCTCCGGTATAATGGGAGGTGGCAAAATCGATGCTTTGCTTCCGCTCGTCGGTGATGCTGATGGCACCCGACACAATATCCGCCCTGCCGCTGCCCAGCATCCGCATTCCGGATCAGATTATCGGTATGCCGGTCAAAGCTGGAGCCGGTCATCACCCCTATGGCCTTTCCGTCCAGCTGCCGGACGTCGGTAATGGATTCGGATTCCGCAGTCTGACAGCCGCCCAGCAGCATACACAGGACGCCCAGCAGCCAGAGGGCGCAGAGAAGGCGTCCTGTCGCTTTGCTTCGTTTCATCTTGGGTTCTCCTTTCTCAGTTGTCGCGGACCGCACTCTGTCCGATGATTCCGCGGTCTCTGGCCAGTGCCTCGATGCTCCGATCATAGGTTGCCTCGGCTTCTTTGGAAAAAAAGCAGCCCGGCACGCCCTCGTTATGGTCGCGGTGATGGGCCACGCAGGCACAGCATTTGCCGTGCCGCGGGCAGTCATAGGTACAGGGGCAGTCGCGTTTGTTGTCGCATTGACGGTTCATGGTTCAATTCTCCTTTTTCCGATCTGGGGTTATGGTTCCGTCTGCCCTTCCAGCCAATCCACAAATTCGGCGGTGGTACAGGTAAAGGCAATCTCGGTTTTGCTGCCGTCGGATACCAGGAACTCGGTCAGTCCGTATTCCGAGTCTCCGCCGCTCCAGTCATAGGTATAGCCAAGCCGCGTCCAGGGGTAATCGCTCTCAAAGTAGGACCAGAGGATGTTGCCGTCAAACCATTCCTTATATGCCGCATCCGTCACGATGGCATAGTCGTTTTCCATCTGCTTTGTCACATCGGTGACATAGGCGGGGCGTATCACATCCTCCGGGGAGACCCAGAACGCGGTAAACCGGGTATACCCTTCGTCCGCGTGAACCCCCAGGAGCTGTGCGAAGCGCAGCTCCCAATCCTCCACCCCGTCGCGGTTCTGCGCATACCACGTCAGCATCTCCCCCGTGGAGGTGGCCCAGATATCCCCGTATTCGGTCGGGATGGAGCTGCCGGGGGCGCAGGGGTCGTCGTAGTCATGCCAGCTCAGCAGCAGCACCCTCTCGCCCGCTTCGTCCCAGATGACCCGATCGTCCTCCTTTGTCAGCGTCACCAGCTCCCGGATTTCCTCGTCCTCGCTGAAGACCGCATCGGCCATGGCGGCCCTCCACAGCGCGTCGTTGTCGGGAGCGGTCTGCCTGCATCCGGCCAGCAAGGCCAGCAAGGCCGTCAGAGCCAGTGTCAGAAAGCGTTGTTTCATCGGCGTTACTTGTCCTCTCTTTCCTTCCGCAGCAGCATCTGGTCGGTTCCCCGCCGCAGCGCCAGCAGCATTTTCAAATCCTGAGAGCAGCACCTTGTCGCCCTCCTGATTTTTCACCACATCGCACGGAATCACGCTGTGGGAATGGCCGTCCAGCACCGCATCGATGCCGGTTGTGCCGGCAATCAGATCGGTGGAGCGGAAGGGAGCGGAGGCTTCGTCATCCCCCAGATGCGCCAGGACGATCACATAGTCGGCGCCCTTTTCCCTGCACTCGTCCACCGTGTTCTGGACCTGCGCGTACAGCTCCTCTCCGCTGCCGCCGTAAAAATCATAGACAAATTGCCCGACTCGTCCATAAAATAGGCGGGGGTGGATTTGACGATGCTCTCGGGGGTGGAAACTCCTACAAAAGCCACCTCCGTATCCCCGTAGGAGACCATCTCATAGAGTTTGAGAGCGGAGACCGCGCTGCTCCCCTGCCCGGTATACCGGATGTTGCAGCCCAGGTACTGCGCCTCGGATGTTTCCAGCAGCGCAGAGAGCTGTTCCATCCCGTAATCAAACTCATGGTTCCCCAGCACCGCAAAGTCGTAACCGACCTCGTTCATCACATCCACCAGATATGCCCCCTGGGACACGGTGCCAAGGGTATCGCCCTGCAGGGCGTCGCCGCAGTCCACCAGGGTGACATAGGTGGTTTTGCTCTCCATCCATTTCCGGTATGCGGTAAGCCCCGCATACCCGATATCGTCGTCCACCGCGCAGTGAACGTCGTTGGTATAGAGAATCACAATGTCCTGCTGCTCTTCCGCGCTGCAGCCGGCAAGGCCGGACAAAGCCAGAACCAGCGCCAGGAGCAGCGCCCCCAGCCGGTAAAACCGATTGTTTGGAATCCGATGTTTCATGCTTTTTCCCTCACTTTGTATGACCGTGATTTTCCCATCGCTTTTGAAGCGTCAGGACATTCCATCCGTCCGCATATTCATAAGCGACTTCATCCATCGTCCTTTTCACCATAAAAATGCCCAATCCGCCGATGTCCCGTTCCTCTGCGGAAAGCGTGATGTCCGGATCTGCCTTTGCGGTCGGGTCGTAAGGGCGTCCGTTATCCGCAAAACGGAGCACCACGCGGTTTTCCCCGGCTTCGCAGCCGACCGATACGGCGGTGGCGCCGCTGTACCGGGCGATATTGGAGAAAATTTCGTCCACGGCGATATGGATTTGCGAGACCACCCTGACGGGGGCATCCTGCCCGGCCAGACACTCCTCAAAAAAGGTGGTCACGGCATCGATGCTGTCCAGCCGCGGAGGCACATTGAGCTTCTTCATGCCTGCGTGCGGGGCATCCTTCACCCGGAGCGCCAGCATGGTGATGTCGTCAAACTGGGGCGCTGCGCCCACGAACCGGTCGATGTCCTCCTTCACAGACCGGAGGAGCTCTTCGGGACCGGCTGCTTCCTTCCGGTTCAGAGCGGCCAGCATCCGATCCGTTCCGTACAGCGTGTTCGCCGCGTCGGTGGCTTCGGCGACCCCGTCCGTGTAGACAAACAGCGTGTCCCCGGCCCGCAGCTCCATCTCGTACTCCCGGTGGGTCAGGCTGACAACCCCTTCCCGATAAAAGTTCACCGGCTTTCCCTCGGCCATCAGATACACATTCTTCTCTTTGCCGCAGTAGCGGAAGCGATAGCAGCTGTACCACTCTCCCGTCTCCCGGCCCTTTGGCACAAGGCCGGGGATCTCCGCTTCCCTTCCCGTCAGATAGCGCAGGAAGTAGGAAAACTCCACCTCCTTTGAAGACCCGCTGGCCAGATAGACGCTTGTGCCCCTGCCCTCAAGGAAAGCCCGGAGCATCTCCTCCCCGAAAGAGGGGGCGCCCACGCAGCCGATGACAATGGTATCCCACGAAAACATCTCCGGGACCGGGCCGGAATAGGCCAGGACGCCGTCACGCTCCGCGACCAGCCGCACCCGGGGGTCGGTATCATACGCCTCCACCTGGCAGAAGCGCCCTTGCAGCGCCATACGGCAGCTGCGCCCCACAACGCCATACCCCACCAGCAGCACCGAATGGAACGGGAAAAAGGCATCCGCCTCATACAGCATCAGCGCCAGCTCCTCCACAATCCGCTGGCCGATGAAGATGGACTCCACATGCATTTTGATGTCCGACCGGGCAACGCTGGCGCAGGGATAGGCGTACCGGTATCCCTGCCGGCTCATGCTCCTGCGGGTGCCCGAGGTGGTCTGCTCCACTACGCCAATCACACTGCCCTCCAGCTCCGGAAACAGCCGCCTCAGCCGTGGCAGCGCTTCGGAATGATACCCCCCGTCCTCCATTATCAGCAGCTTTTTCCCCTGGTGCAAGAGGGGGAGCAGCTCCCGGCGAAAGGCTTCCTCCAGCAAACGCATTGTGGCAGAAAGGAAATCCGTGCCGCAGCAGCCCAGCTCCGCCCGGTTCCGCATCAGGTGATAGACACCGTCCCGCCGCACACCGTGATAGCAGGAGCCGGAATACCCGTCCGGGATGTCCTGATTGCTGTAGGGCGGAGTCAGAAGCGTCACATGGGCAAACAGGCTTCTCAGCACGTCATTGAAGAAAAACGTATTGTCCATGCAGTGGTTGATGTGTAAAACGACAACATCCTCCCGCCCCGGCTCCGCCGCTGCCACCCTGGCTGTCTGCTCCAGCAGCTTCATGCGTGCTCCCCGCATCATTCCCTGCCTCATCCGTTGGGGAGCATGTCACGGAAGCCGGCCGCTTCAGGCGCTCCAGCGATATCCGGCCGCCCCTCCGGAGAGACACGCAGCGTCTCCCCCTCTGTCACTTTGCTGATTTTCATATCGAACCCCTCCAAGCGATTGTGGACGGATGCCTGACGCGACGCTGTCATCGGTCCTCCCGCCGCACAGCACGGGCAGCCGCGCATCTGCCGCAGCCCGCAAACGGGTCAGAACGCGCCCGTCCCGCTCCGCAATCACTCTTCCATACGCTTTGTCACCGTTGTTCGCCGGCGCTTTATTGATTATACAAGGGATGTCTTTTCAAACCGGTTTTTCAGCGTGAAACGCCCGATTTTCTGCGTGAAATACGGGTTTGGCAGCACATTCCGCGCGCATCACCCCATCAAACAAACAACGGGTGCTCAGAACGGAAAACCGTTCTGAGCACCCGTCATGCTGTGGAAAAAAGCAAGGGCATGATCTTTATTTGGCGTCGAACCAGCTGTCGCCGGTGTGAATTTCGACGGTGAGGGGGACCGACAGGGCGGCGGCGTGCTCCATCTCCTCACGCAGCACCTGCTCGGCCCGGGGCGCGCAGGAGCGGTGGGCCTCCAGGAGCAACTCGTCATGCACCTGCAAAATCAGGCGCGCGTCCAGCCCCTCCCTTTGCAGCCGGCTGTGGACACGGATCATAGCCAGCTTGATCAGGTCGGCCGCGGTCCCCTGAATCGGGCTGTTCATTGCCACACGTTCCCCGAACTTCTGCTGCACCTTGTTCTTGCCGGTCAGCTCGGGGATATAGCGCCGGCGGCCGAACAGCGTGGTGACATAGCCGGTTTCGTAGGCCGAGTGGACGATTTCTTTCAGGTAGGCGTCGATTTTCGGATAGCCCGCGAGATACTGGTCGATATATGCCTGTGCCTGGGCGCGGGAGACCCCGAGATCGTCGGCCAGCGAGAAGGCGCCAATGCCGTACAGGATACCGAAATTGACCGCTTTGGCTTTTTTGCGCATCTCGGGCGTGACGGCCTCGGGCGGGACACCGAAAACCGTTGCGGCCGTGGAGGTGTGGATGTCGGCTCCGCTGCGGAAGGCGGCGGTCAGATTTTCGTCCCCGGAGATGTGCGCCAGCAGGCGCAGCTCGATCTGGGAATAGTCGGCGTCGATGATCACATAGTCGGAATTTTCGGGCAGAAAGAAGCGGCGCAGCTCCCGGCCCAGCTCGGTGCGCACGGGAATATTCTGCAGATTGGGCTCGGTGGAGGAGAGCCGGCCGGTGGCGGTACCGGTCTGCCGGAAGGTGGTGTGCACCCGTCCGTTGGCGTCCGCCACCTTCAGCAGACCGTCGGTATAGGTGCTTTTGAGCTTGGTAACCTGCCGGTAATCCAGAATGTCCTGCACAATTTCATGGTAGGGGCGGAGCTTTTCCAGGATCTCGGCGTTGGTCGAATAGCCGGTTTTGGTTTTTTTGCCGTGCGGCAGCCGCAGCCGTTCAAACAGCACCTCCCCCAGCTGCTTTGGGGAATTGATATTGAAGGACGAGCCGGCCAGCGCAAAGATCTGCTCCTCCAGCGCTGCGGCGACCTGCGCCAGCTGCTGCCCGTATCCGGCAATGCCCGCGCGGTCAATGCGGAAGCCGGCGGTCTCCATATCGGCCAGCACCATGGCAAGCGGCATTTCCAGCGTTTCCATCAGCTCCTCCTGCCCGCTCCCCTCCAGCCGCTCCCGCAGGACGGGATACAGCTCCAGCGCGAGCAGAGGCATGGGCTCCTCCGCCGCGGGAATGCGCCCCAGATAGTCCTGCACCAGGGTCTCAAAGGCATAGCTGTTTTTGGAGGAATTGGCCAGATAGCCCGCCAGCATCAGGTCGTACAGCCGCAGCCGGCGCAGCACGCCCCAGCCCGGGTGCTTGTACAGCGCCTTGCAGTCGTAGCAAACCACGGTCCGGGCGCCGAGCAGCCGCTCCAGCCCGTCGGGGTCGCCCCTGAGGCGCCAGAGCTGCGCGCCGTCCGAAAGCAGCAGCGCGTCGCCATCGGGACCTGCCTGAGCCTCCAGGGCCACCGGCCGGTCTCCGCTCAGCAGCCCGGCCAGCTCCTGCATGGTCCGGTCGGTGACGGGCGGAATCTTACGGGGCGCCCCGGACGCAGGCGCGCTGTCCAGCCCGAAGCGCCTGAGAAAGCCCGAAAACTCCAGCCGCACAAAGAGCTCCCGTGCCGCGGCGCGGTCAATGCCCCGGCAGGCAAGCGCCTCCAGCGGCCGCTCCAGCGGGACCTCGCAGCAGATGCGCGCCAGCTTCTGCGAAAGATAGGCGCTCTCCCGCCCGGACTCCAGCCTGGCCCGCACCGAGGGAGTGAGATCGGCCGCGGGCAGGCCGGCGTATACCCCGTCCAGGCTGCCATAGGCGGCAATCAGCTTCAGCGCGGTCTTCTCGCCGATGCCGGGCACCCCGGGAATGTGGTCGGAGCTGTCCCCCATCAGCGCCTTGACGTCGACAAACTGCGACGAATCCACCCCGTATCTGGCGCGGAAGGCGGCCTCGTCCATCTCCAGCGTCTCGGTATTGGTGGCAAGCAGAACATGCACCTGCGGGCCGATGAGCTGCAGGGCGTCCCGGTCTCCGGTCATCAGATAGGCCTCGTCCCCAGCCCCGGAGCACATGGCCGCGAGAGTCCCCAGGATGTCGTCGGCCTCGTACCCCTGCCGCTCCAGCACGGCAAATCCCATCGCCTCCATCAGCTGCTTGGCAACCGGCAGCTGGGCGGCCAGCTCGTCCGGCATGGCGCGGCGGCCGGCCTTGTACTCGGCGTACAGATTGTGCCGGAAGGTCGGGGCCTTGAGATCAAAAGCCACGGCGCACAGCTCGGGCCGCAGCTGCTCGGCCTGCCGGGCAACCATATTCAGCATTCCGTACAGCGCGTTGGTGGGGAAGCCGTCCTTGGTTGTCAGGGGGCGCACACCGTAAAATGCCCGGTTCAGGATGCTGTTACCGTCCACCGCCAGCAGTTTTCGTTTCATTCTCCGCAATTCCCTTCTGTATTGTTGTTTGCGTCCGGCGTATGCCGTTTCCATCTATCATTATACAACAAAAATGCCGGATTGTCAACCGAACGGCGACAATCCGGCCCAAAAGCCGGTCCGGACAGGCGCAGAACACCCCGCACGGGGTTACGCCTCCTCGTCCTCGGTGTACTCCTCGGCAAAATCCTCTTTGGCGGCGCCGCACATGGGGCAGACCCATGTCTCGGGCAGGTCCTCGAAATCGGTGTTTTCCTCGATGCCGTTGTCGGGGTCGCCCTCGGCGGGGCGATACTCGTAGCCGCACAGCTCGCAGATGTGATGAATCATGGCTTTGTTCTCCTTTGCATCCGGAATTCGGTCTGGTTGGTATATATCATATCGCATCAGAGTTTTTTTGTCAATACCTTCCCGCAAAAAAATTTCTGTTTTTTTGTATCGGGGCGTCTTTTCCGCATCAATCCGCGCCGGATGCAGATATTTCCGCCGTTCCGGACATACAATAGCATCGAACAATCATTGGGAGGTAGGATTTTGAAACAGGCTCGTCAGATCTTCTGGAACGCCCTGCTGCTCACCGGGGCTTCCCTGCTGATGCGGACTGTGGGCGTGGCGTTTCAGGTGGCGATATCCAACCGGGCCGGGGCCGAGGCGATGGGGCTGTTCTCGCTGATGTCCGGGGTTTACGGCTTTGCGCTGACCCTGGCCACCTCGGGCATTCACCTTGGCGTGACCCGCGTGGTGACCGAAACCGTCAGCCGGGGGGAACCCGAACGGGTGCGGGCGGTGGTGCGCAAGGCGGCGCTGTACGCGCTGTGCTGCGGGCTGCTGGCCGCCCTGCTGCTGGCCGCGGGTGCGCGTGGAATTGGGGTGCATTGGCTGAAGGATGCGCGCACGGTGACCTCGCTGCGTCTGTTTGCGCTCACCCTGCCGCTGATTTCGCTCTCCTCGGTGTTCGGCGGTTACTTTGTGGCCATGCGCCGCAGCTACAAAAACGCGGCGGTGCAGGTGCTGGAGCAGGGGGCGAAAATCTTTTTCACCATGTATCTGCTGGCGCTGCTTTCGCGCGGCGGGGTGGAGGCCATTCTCTGTGCGCTGGTGCTGGGAGGCGCGGCTGCGGAGGTGCTCTCCTTTCTGCTGGAATGGCTGCTGCTGGAGCTGGACAAACGGCGGCACCTTCCGCAGGCCAGCGGAGGCAGCGGCGGGGAGGGACGGCAGCTGGTGCGCATCACCCTGCCCATGGCGCTGACAGCCTATATCCGCTCCGGACTGGTCACGCTGCAGCACATCCTGATTCCGCAGGGGCTGCGCAGCAGCGGCAGCAGCCACGCGGCGGCGCTGGCCGCCTACGGCAGCATCCACAGCATGGCGCTGCCGATTGTGCTGTATCCGGCCGCCCTGATTTCTTCCTTTTCCGGTCTGCTGGTGCCCACCATGGCCGAATGCCGGGTGCAGAACAGCAAGCGCCGCATCCGGTACATGATTTCCCGCGTCTGGTCGCTCTCGATGTTTTTTTCCATCGGCGTGGCCGGGATTCTCATCTGCTTCTCGGGTGAGTTCGGGAACCTGCTCTACCCCGGCACCGAGGCCGGGCATTACATCCGGGTGCTGGCCCCCCTGATTCCCATCATGTACATCGACACCGCCACCGACGCCATTCTCAAGGGCATCGGCGAGCAGGTCTACTCGATGAACGTCAACATCGCCGACGCCCTGATCTCGGTGGTGATGGTGTGGCTGCTCATTCCGCGCTCCGGCATTGCCGGGTATCTTGTCACCATCTATTTTTCGGAATGCTTCAATACGGTGCTCAGCGTCACCCGGCTGCTCTGTGTAACCGAAACGCCGACCAGACTCATCCGGTGGGTCTACAAACCGCTGCTCTGCATTGTCGGCGCCACCTGCGGCGCGCGGTTGCTGCTGCGGCTGTTCCCGCTGCCGGTCGGCGGCGCGGCGGCGCTGGCGCTGCACTGCGCCGGCACCCTGCTGCTGTATCTGCTGCTGCTGATTGTGACGCGCTGTGTGGACCGGGAGGATTTTGCCTGGTTCGGCACCCTGTTCCGCCGCGAAAAGCCGGCCGGGCCAACGGCCGGGGACGCGCCCTGAGCGTCGGGCGGCAGGCCGCCCGGCTGGCCGCTACAGGAACAGCCGGCGGAACTGCCTGCCCTCCAGAGCCGCGTGCAGGGTCTCGGGGATGCGGGTGAAATCCGCTACCAGTGAATGCGGCTTTTTTTCGGGATCGTCCTGATTCATCGGGACAAAATACACGTGCTTGCGGGTCAGCAGTGTGGCAATGTTTTTCAGATTGGCCGAGAGCGCGTCGTTGGAGGCCAGCGAAACAATCAGCGGGCGGTCGCTGCGCAGATGCGCCTTGGCCGCCATGCAGACGGCCGTATCCGTGATGCCGTTGGCCAGCTTTGCCAGCGTATTTCCGGTGCAGGGGCTGATAATCAGCGCCTCCAGCCGGGTTTTGGGACCGAGCGGCTCGGCCTGCACAACCGTGTGCACAATCTCCCGTCCGCACAGGCGCTCCACCTCCCCGCGCAGCGCCGCGGCGCTGCCGAAGCGGGTGTCGGTCTGCCAGACGGTCTCGCTCATAATCGGGAGCACCTCGTAGCCGCTCTCCGTCAGTTTCCGCAGCTCGCGCAGCGCCAGAGCATGTGTGCAGAACGAGCCGCAGAATGCGTAACCTAACATGACTGTCATCCCTTTCTGTCTGATATCGGTCCCGTCTCCCCGGCGCGGAGCAACCCGGAGAGGGTTTGGGCGAGAATCACGCCGGCGCTCTCCGGGAACAGGCGGCCGGGCAGAGCGGGGGCAAGCAGCCAGCGCAGACCGAGCCGGGCGGCACACACAGGGTCAAAGCCGCCGGGCGCGGAGGCCAGCTCCAGCAGCAGGCAGTCGGCCGGCAGCCGGGCCAGCACGGGCTCGGTGAGAATGCGGCAGGGCACCGTGTTGAAGACCGCACGGCACCCCTGCGGCAGCGTGCAGGGCAGCTCCCCCGCGCCGCCGGGGAGGATGCGTGCCGCGCGCATCCCCTGCAGCCCGGCGCGGATCCGGTCGCTCTCGCGCCGGGCGCACACCGTAACGTCGGCGCCCAGCGCCCGGAGCTTCCCGGCCAGCAGCGCTCCGATCCGCCCGTAGCCCACCACCGCAACCGGGAGCCCGTGCAGGGTGACGGGAAGTTCCTGCATAGCCAGCAGAATCGCCCCCTCGGCCGTGGGCAGCGCGTTGCGCAGCTGCAGCACCTCGCTCTCCATATAGTCCAGCACGGCAATGCCGCGCGCTCCGGCCGTCTCCAGCCAGAGCGGCGGAAGACGGCCGCCCAGCAGCCGGACGCCGGGCGGCAGCGCCTCCAGCAGAACCGAAAAGCGCAGCGACGCCCCGGACTGCAGCGGACAGCGGATGCGGACGCCGTCCTCCGAGGCGGGCAGCGGCAGCAGCACTGCCTGCGCCCCCGACACGGCCGGGCGCCAGTCGGCGTCCGTGGAGGCCTCTCCCAGCCCCCACGCGGCAGCCTGCCACCCATCGTTCCGCAATTCGCGCAGCATATAAATCTGTCTTTGGTCGCCGCCCAGCACGGCCAGTTTTTCCTGTGTCGGCATTGCCCCACCCCTTTCCTTCTCTGCACGGGCGCCCCGGTGCGCCGTCGGCCAACCCGCGCCCCGTGGCCGGGCGCGGAGCAGCACGGACGCCGGGCGATCTGCCACAGACGCGGTGCTGCTTTAACAGCGTATGAAAAAAAGCCGCGTTCCGATACAAGGAATTGCGGCTTATTTCAGGAAAAAGCGATGGGATTCGACCCCGGCGACCACCGGCGCCCCTGCCGGGAGACCCTGGCAGAGCGCGGCCTGCTCCCGGCTGCCGAAGAGCAGCAGCGCCGGGGACTGCGGCAGGCGCACAGACGGCGCGTCCCCGCCTGACTGCGGGCCGTGACAGCCGAAAATCAGAACATCCGAGGAGAGCACCGCGTTCTGCGCCACGTCCCGCCAGTCGCTTTGCAGCGCACCCGAGCCGAGGTAGGTCAGCACCTGCGTCCCCAGCCGCAGCATCAGCAGCACCGGCACCTCCACCGCGTCGGTGTCGGTGCGGCGACAGTCCAGCAGCTCGGCGCCCGGCAGGGGCAGCTCCCCGCCGCCGCGGCACACCGGTATGCCGTGCAGGGCAGCCTCCTGCTCCAGCCGCGCGGACAGGGCCGCCTCCTTTGGGTTGAGCGGCTCGGGCAGCCGGAGCGAAAAAATCCGGACCTTGGCCGAGAGAGAGGCAATCAGATGCGACATTCCGGAATGATAGTGCGTGAACACCAGCTCGCGCAGCTCGGTGCAGCCGGCCTCGTCCAGCGCGGCAACCAGCAGGTCGCCGGTTGCGGCAGAGCCGTCCGAAACATCCACGGCCACCGCATCCGCCCCGCGGCTGAGGAGCAGCATTTCGTTCTCCCCGTCCCGCAGATAAACCGCGGCGGTTCCCTCCCCGCGCGCGAGCGTCCCGATATGACCCGTGAGCAGCACCGCCCCCGCCAGCGCAACCGGCAGCAGCAGCCAGCCCTGCCGGCGCAGGCGCAGCACGGCGCACAGAAGCAATGAGGCGGCAAGCAGCGCCAGCAGCAGGGCCTGTGCCCGGCCGGTGAGCGGCACGGTGCCGCCCGGGATATCCGAAAACCATTCGGCCACGGCCAGCATGGCCCGCAGGCTGTGCTCCGCCAGAAAAGCCAGCGGCGGCAGGCCGGGCAGCAGCAGAACCAGAGCCGGGAGCACCAGCGTCAGCGAAAGCAGCGGAGTGAGCGCCAGCGTGGCAGGCAGAGAAAAGACCGATGTGGAGCCGAAAAACAGCGCCAGCAGAGGCAGGATGGCCGCGTTGGAGAACAGCCCCACCGCCAGTGCCGTCACCAGCCCCCGCAGCAGCCTGCGCAGCCCGTGCGGCAGCCAGCGCCACACAGGCCGCCGGAACAGGACCGCAACCGCCGGCAGAAACAGCACAATGCCCGCCGCGGCAACAAAGGAAAGCCAGAGCGAGACGTCCAGCACCGCGTACGGGGTCACCGTAAGAATCAGCATCAGGGCGACGCAGAGCGCCGTGAAGGAATCGTACTGTTCGGAAAACAGCAGGCCGAGATACAGCACGCAGGTCATCAGCACCGACCGGAAAATGGAGGGAGAGCAGCCGGTCAGCCCGAAATACAGCAGCGCCGCCGGCGGCACCAGAAAGGCCCGTACCCGCCGGGGAAGACGCAGCAGCCGCAGCAGCAGCTCCAGCGCGCCGATGAGCACCGACACATGCATTCCGCTCAGAGCCAGAATATGCGAAATGCCGGCCCGGCGGAACTGCAGCTCGGTGTCCCCGGTCAGCAGATCCCGGTTGCCCAGCAGCAGCGCGCCGGCCAGTGCTCCGGCCTCGCGGCCCAGGCTTTGCGTCAGCCGGTCGCAAAGCAGGCGGTTCCAGCGGCGCAGGGTCAGCGCCGGTGTGCGGACGGTCCCGGCATAAACCGTGCAGTCCCCGCTCTCCTCGCAGCGCAGAATGCCGATGTAGCCGTCCGAGAGCAGCACGGTGCGCTCGGGGTAGAGCGCGGTGTTCTCGGGCGCCCGCACCAGTCCCGTCGCGCGGAAGCGCTCGCCGGGCTGCAGGGAGGAAAGATAGCCGCACTCCAGCAGCACCTGCCCCGAGCGGCGCTCCCCGTCAATTTCGTTCAGCTCCACGCGCAGGCGGGTTTCGTGCGGGGCGGAGTTCAGGCGTTCGGTCACATAGCCCTGCACCGTAATTTCCTCCCCTACGCGGCTGGCAAACGCCCCGGGGCGCACCGAAAAGCCGAGCCAGGAGCCAAACATCCCGACAAAAACGCCCAGCAGCGAGAGCAGGCAGACCGCGGCGCGCCGGCCGAGCCGGCGGCGCACAGCCAGAAAGCCTACCGGCACCAGAGCCGCCAGCAGGGCAAGAAGGGCCAGGCACAGCCGCAGGCGGCCGGGACAGAGCCAGGCCAGCAGCGAGGAGAGCGCCATGACGCAGGCCGCAAGGGCCAGCGGACGGTTCCGGAAAATCTGCAAACTTCCCCCTCCTTTCCCTCACGCAGCGGTTTTTCCCAAGAAAAATGCCGGGAATTCTAACAGATTCTGAAAAAACTCTTGACAAAAATGAATTTATCGTTTATAATGATGGAGATGATTGAGCCGCTTGGCAAAATTACCGATTATAATCCGGAGGAACAACGTATGTTTGAAACACTGAAAGCAATTCTGGTGGAAGAATTGCAGCTGGAACCAGACGAAATTACGATGGATGCCGAGTTGGCGAACGATTTGGGTGTGAATTCCATCGAGCTGGCAGACCTGATTATGCTGTGCGAGGATAAATTCGGCGTGGAAATTGAGGATGAGGACATCCGCAAATTCGTCACGGTCAGTGACGTGGTCTCCTATCTGGAGGCCCACAACCCGCAATAACCCCGCGTTCCCGATATCGGCGTCCGGCCCGCGGCCGGGCGCCGGTTTTTGACGCCATCGGCGCAGGACACACAACAGTTCAGAAGCAGCGGAGGAACACGCAATGAGAAAACTCACCCCGGAAGAGATCCGGGCAATCACCTTCGGCGCGGTCCGCATAGAGGAAACCGCACAGGGGCTGTGCTTTTATCGCTGTACGCAGCGGCAGATTGCGGTCTGGTACGGGCAGGTCCGGGTCTTCGGAGAACGGGCCGAAAGCGCCACCGGTATCCGCCTGGATTTTCACACCGGCGCCGGCGCGCTTTCCCTGTCGGTCGGTCAGGCGGGAAAATACGAGGTGCTGGTCAACGGTCTGCTGCGTGCGCAGTATGTGCTGCAGGCGGGCGAGGGCTTCTCGCTGCCGCTGGACGACCCGCTGGGGCATCCGCTGGCCGACAAGCGGGTAACGGTCTGCTTCCCGAATCACCAGCGGGCCGTGCTGACCTCTGTCGCCCTGGATTCCGGCACCGCCCCGGTCCCGCACGGATACGACAGCAAAATTCTGTTCCTCGGCGATTCGATTACCCAGGGCACGGCCTCGGATTTCGATTCGCTCTCATATACATGGCAGGTGGCCAGGCACTTCAACGCGGATATGCTCAATCAGGGCATCGGCGGGACCTATTTCCTGGAGGACGCCTTCGACAGACTGCCGTTTGACCCCGACACGGTGATTGTTGCGTACGGGACCAACGATTTTTCCAGACGCAAAACCACCGATGAGCTGCGGACGCATGCGTCCGGCTTCCTTGCCCGGGTAGCCGAGGCCTATGCGGGCAGGCGGATATTTGTCATCACGCCGATCTGGCGGGGCCGCCGGGACGGGCAGGCCATGGGGAGCTTTGAGGACTGCCGCGCGGTCATTGCCGGGGCGGCAGAGTCGCTTGGCCTGCGTGTGATTGACGGGTTGACGCTTGTCCCGCCGCTGCCTGTCTTTTTTGCCGACGGCTATCTGCATCCGAACGACTGCGGAATGGCCCTGTACGCCGGAAATCTGATCCGGGTGCTGGAGGAGCTCCCGGGCTGAGCCACAGGACCTGAGGGCGCCCGGGCACAGCCGGACAACGGCCGGACAACGGCCGGCGCCGCCCGGCCGCCAAGGTGCGGCCGGATTCCCGGAATACAAAACAAGGCAGCGCACCGGCGCGCGGGACACCCGCCCGCTCCGATGCGCTGCCTTTGCCTATACCGTTTGCCGACCCTCCATCCGGCGGAGCCCCGCCGCAAAACCATTCGGCAAGGATGCGCTGCACACTCTGTCGGGGTTTGTTCTCACGGCTCTGACAGATATAGTATACCATGGCAGGGGGAATTTGTCAATCCCCT
>CALWQR010000026.1 GCA_944383705.1 uncultured Clostridia bacterium | reverse complement strand
TTGGCGTTCATATCAAAGAGGCTGGCGGCGGCCGGGGAAGGTCTCGCCGGGGGAGGCTTGGAGGGGCCGGCCTCTCCGAAAGGCTTCACCGGGTGGGGCAGGCCGGGTAAATCCGCAGCAGATTTTTCGTCAGGCGAGCAAACCGTTGATGGCAATAGTTGACCCTATTGCCGAGGCGGCTTGCGATGCATGACGGAAAAGATGCAAGAAGTTGCCCGGTCTGTACCGCCCGGGGGAGCCTTCCTAGGCGGGCCCCTCCAAGGTCTTCTCCATTGGTGTGAACCTTCTCAGGCGGGTCCCTCCAAGGTCTTTCCCAACGGTGGGACTTATTTCTTGAAAGCTTCTTCCACGGCGACGGCGACGGCGACGGTCATGCCGACCATCGGGTTGTTTCCGGCGCCGATCAGGCCCATCATTTCCACATGAGCGGGCACCGAGGAGGAGCCGGCGAACTGCGCGTCGGAGTGCATCCGTCCCATGGTATCGGTCATCCCGTAGGAGGAGGGGCCGGCGGCCATGTTATCGGGGTGCAGGGTACGGCCGGTTCCGCCGCCCGAGGCGACAGAGAAATACTTCACGCCGTTCTCCACGCACCACTTTTTGTAGGTGCCGGCCACCGGGTGCTGGAAGCGGGTGGGGTTGGTGGAGTTGCCGGTGATCGAAACGCCGACGTTCTCCAGCTTCATCACGGCCACGCCCTCGGGCACGTTGTCCACGCCGTAGCAGTTGACCTTTGCGCGGGGACCGTCCGAGAAGGACTTGCGCTCCACCACGGTCACGGTCTCGGTGTAGGGGTCAAATTCGGTGCGGCAGTAGGTGAAGCCGTTGATGCGGGAGATGATGTAGGCAGCGTCCTTGCCCAGGCCGTTGAGAATCACGCGCAGGGGCTTTTTGCGCACCTTGTTGGCGTTCAGAGCAATTTTGATTGCGCCCTCGGCCGCGGCGAAGGACTCATGCCCCGCGAGGAAGCAGAAGCACTCGGTTTCCTCCGAGAGCAGCATTTTCCCAAGGTTCCCGTGCCCCAGGCCGACCTTGCGGTTCTCGGCCACCGAGCCGGGAATGCAGAAGCTCTGCAGACCGACGCCGATGTTGGCGGCAGCCGTGGCGGCGGATTTGTCGCCGGTTTTTTCGGCCTGTCTGATGGCAATTGCCGCGCCCACCGTGTAGGCCCACTTGGCGTTTTCAAAGCAGATGGGCTGGGTTTCCTGCACAATGGTGTAGGGGTCGATGCCCATTTTGTCGCAGATCTCCTTGCATTCGTCAATGGAGGAGATCCCGTATTCCTTCAGTACGCCGAGGATCTTTGCCTCGCGTCTTTCATATCCTTCAAACTGTGCCATTGGTTCTGCCTCCTTATTCCTTACGGGGATCGATGTACTTCACGGCGCCGTCCTCGGGGGTGAAGCGGCCGTAATGGCCCTTGGACTTTTCATAGGCCTCGTTCGGCTCCATGCCTTTTTTGATGAAGTCGGTCATTTTCCCGAGCGAGACGAACTCGTAACCGATCACCTCGTTGTTGGCGTCCAGCGCCATGCGGGTGCAGTAGCCCTCGGTCATCTCCAGGTATCTCACGCCCTTCTCGCGCGTGCCGTACATGGTTCCCACCATCGAGCGGGCGCCCTTGCCCAGGTCCTCCATGCCGGCGCCAATCACCAGGCCGCCCTCCGAGAAGGCAGACTGGCTTCTGCCGTACACAATCTGCAAAAAGAGCTCGCGCATGGCGGTGTTGATGGCGTCGCACACCAGGTCGGTGTTCAGCGCCTCGAGGATGGTTTTGCCGGGCAGAATCTCGGCGGCCATGGCGGCCGAATGGGTCATGCCGGAGCAGCCGATGGTCTCCACCAGCGCCTCCTCAATCACGCCGTTCTTCACGTTCAGCGAGAGCTTGCAGGCTCCCTGCTGCGGCGCGCACCAGCCCACCCCGTGGGTGTAGGCCGAAATATCGGTGATTTCCTTTGCCTGAATCCACTTGCCTTCCTCGGGCAGGGGAGCAGGACCGTGATCGCAGCCCTTGGTTACCTTGCACTGATGCTGAATTTCAGCGCTCATTGCGTAAGGGCATTCGCTGACTTTGCTCATGATTTGATCTCCTTCATAAAAAAATTTGCATGGTTGATGGTTGCCCGGCCGCGGGAGCGGCGCCGGGGGTCAGAGCGCGCCCAGCAGGGGCAGGGCGGCGCGCAGGTAGTGCTCGGCGATGAACTCGGCGCCGGCGGCGTTGGGATGCACGCCGTCGGCCGAGAACACCCTGCGCTCGCGCGCGGCAATTTCGGCGGCGGTGAACAGGCCGTCCAGCGGCAGATAGGCATCGGCAAACTCCCGGGCAAGGCCCCGGGTGATTTCAATGACGCGGACCAGCTCGGGCCGCATGGCTGCCTTGTCCGGGACGTCCAGCAGGAAGGGCTCCAGCATCAGGAGCTTTGCATGGGTGCGGGCTTTGATTGCCTCCAGCACCCGGCGGTAGTTGGCCTCAAACTGCTCGTCGGTTGTCGGGACCGGATGGGTCGTGCTGTGGCGGTGCCAGACGTCGTTCACACCGATCAGAATCGAAATGAAATCGGGCTGAAGCGCAATTATGTTCTCCAGCCGGCCCAGCAGATGCTCGCTGCGGCTGCCGCTGATGCTGAAATTCCAGAATTCCGGCTCCCCGGACTGTTCGTTGACCTCGGCGCGCACCTGTGCGCGGGCGCGGATGAGCTCGGCGGCATATTTCGGGTAGCCGCTGCCCATGTTGTGCGGGTCGCTCCGGTCTCTGCCTGCGTCGGTGATGCTGTCTCCCTCAAACAGGATTTTCATTGCCGCCACCTCAGTGGATGATCTCGCCGTACACGGTGCCAAAGGCGCCGGCGGCATTGCATTCGTCGGTGTCAATGTGCATGGCCAGCGCGTAGTTGGGGCTGACGCGACATACCACATCCTCAAAAATCACCGGCCGGTCGGTGCCCAGCCTGACGCTGACCACCTGCTTGTCCTTTACGCCGAAGGCCTCGGCCTCGGAGGGGTTGAAGTGGATGTGGCGCTTGGCGATGATCACACCCTCGTCAATTTCAATTTCCCCGGCGGGACCCACCATTTTCAGCCCCGGCGTGCCGGCCAGGTCGCCGCTCTCGCGCACCGGCACATCCTTCAGCCCCAGCGTGCGGGCGTCGGTATAGGAAAGCTCCACCTGATTGGCGGGGCGCACCGGCCCCAGCACGCTCACGGCAATGGTGCCGCGCGGGCCAACCAGCGTAATTTTGTCGTTTGCGGCGGCAAACTGGCCGGGCTGGCTCAGCATTTTCTTGGGGGTCAGCTGGGCCCCGGGGCCGTAGAGAATTTCCACTGCCTCGGCTGTCAGATGGATGTGTCTGGCAGAGGTTTCAACCAAGACTTTCTGTTCCATAAATTTGCATAACCTTTCTTTGTTTTCGCGGTCTGTCCGCCGGCGGACCGGGCGCGCTCCGCGGGAATTCCGGGTATGCCCCCGCCGTGCGGAGGAGCTCCGCTTGGCATTACAACATACATAATCATTATACCATTTTTTTGCCTTCTTGTAAAGCCCTTTTTTTTCATAATTCCCGTTACATATCCTGCCCGTTTCTTGGCGATAATAATAAAATGAAAAATTCAAAACAAAAGGATGGGAAAATATGGGTATCAAAGCAAGGCAGGCCGGACAGGCCGGGCAGGCGGGGGAAGCGCACGGGAGCGGCGATGCGCGGGAGCGGCCGAACACACAGCTCTCCGGGATCACCGAGCTCGGCGCAACGGTTGCCGAAAACCGCCGGGAGCATTTTCAGTGCATCTCGCTCATCGGGCAGATTGAGGGGCACTACCTGCTGCCCGAGGGACAGAAGGCCACCAAATACGAGCACGTCATCCCGCTGCTGGTGTCGATTGAGGAGGACGACGAAACCGACGGACTGCTGGTGCTGCTGAACACGATGGGGGGCGACGTGGAGGCCGGGCTGGCGATAGCAGAGATCATTGCCTCCATGCGCAAGCCCACGGTTTCGCTGGTGCTGGGGGGCAGCCACTCCATTGGCGTTCCGCTGGCCACGGCGGCCAAGCGCTCGCTGATTGTCCCCAGCGCCACCATGACCATTCACCCGGTCCGGGTGAGCGGAACCGTCATCGGCGTGCCGCAGTCCTTCCGGTATATGAGCGAGATGCAGGACCGCATTGTCCGTTTCATCTGCGCGCATTCCAAGGCAGACCCCCGCACCATCAACGAGCTGATGATGCGTCCGGACCAGATTGCTACCGACTGCGGCTCGATTCTGGAGGGGGACGAGGCCGTGCGCTACGGGATTATCGATGAAGTGGGGGGGCTGGACCGCGCGCTGGAGCTGCTGCGCACAATGCTCCCGTCCCGGCAGAAGCCGGTTAAAAATAAGAACAAGAACAGTTCTCATTCTCAAAAAAGCGCTGAAAAAACAAAAAAAGAAGCAGAAAAGCGGGAAGAGGGGACATGAAATCCCGAAAGGCTCTTGCATAAACGGTGCAAATGTGCTATAATAAAACAGTATGCCTTTTTGCCGCATTCGGGGCAGGAGGGCAGGGAACCGATGGGGAGGACCGGCGGGCTGCCATGGGCAGTCTCCGCGGACGGCTCCCCCGCGGTAAGGAGGATATGCGTTGAAAGAATCCATGAGAACAAGCTCGGGCGCGGTGATTCCGCGCATGACCGCCGAGCAGGCCGAGGCCAGGAGCTACCTGACCATGAGCCTGCTGGACAAAATGCACCTGATGCCGGTGGGGGATCCGGTAGCCTATTCCGCCGCTGCGGACGGCAGCCCGATTTATTATTTTGACCCCTGCCGGGTGCGGGAAGCGCCGCCCGAGAATTGGTATATCCCGGACGAGGCAGACCTGGTTCAGCCCATGCGGTTGGAAAACGGGACCCTGATCGGGCGGATGAGCACCCGGCGCGCGGCCGAGCTGGGCTATTATACCCGGGAGCGGCTGGCGCAGATGCACTATGACGTGCCGCCCGAGCCGGCCGCCTATACCTTGCGCGGCGACCGCAGCGTCATTTACTTTTACGATAAAAGCGCCGCCGTCCGGCAGCCCCTGATGTGCGTGCGCTGCGGCCGGGAGGTGCGCTACCGCCGCAAGCTCTGCCGCGCCTGCTTTGAGGCCGACCTGGCGCAGCGCCGCGCCGAGGGCGACGCGCACCGGAACGCCGAATACCACATGCAGCGGGAGCGTGTCCTCTTCTTTGACCTCGAGCTGACCGGCGTCTACGAGCATGACGAAATCATCTCGGTGTCGATTATGAACGGCGCCGGAGAGATGCTGATGAACACGCTGGTGCATCCCACACACAAAAAGCGCTGGAAGCAGACCGAAAAGATTCACGGCATCACGCCCGAGATGGTGGCCGATGCCCCGACCCTTTCGGAGCTGGCGCCCCGCATCCGCGGGCTGTTTGACGCGGCCGACGTCCTGATTGCCTACGGCATTTCCACCGACTATGCCCACATCAAATACATCTACGCAACGCCGGCCGAGCGCAACGCGCTGCGCGCCAAAACCCGCTGCGCGGCGGCCGAGTTTGTGCGCTATCTGCAGGAACACCACCCCGACCTGACCCATGCCTCGCTCAGCGATGCGATGCAGGTGCTGCAGGTGGAATGGGACGGCGTGGCGCATACCTCGGTGGCCGACACCATTGCCTGTGCAAAGGTCTGGGAGCGCCTGTTCCCGCATTACTACGAGGACTGAGGAGGGCCCCATGGATTCTTTTTTCGGGCTGGATCATCCGCACGTGGACCGGGAGCTTGCGCTGCTGACTACCGCGCATGACGATGTGGAACTCTCGATTCTCTGTGATATTCTCCGGGGCGAGGAAATCCCCTATCTCACCAGCGACCGCGGCACCGGGGGAGCGCTGCGCATCATCAGCGGATACTCGGTGTACGGCACCGACATTCTGGTGCCAAAGGCGCTGCTGGAGCAGGCGCGGGAGGTGCTGGACGCCTACCGCAACGGCGAGCCGGTGGAGGACGGAGAAGCGGACGACGGAGATGAAAATGACGGAGATGAAGACGACCGGGAAGCGGACGGCGCACAGGAGCCCGACGCGGACGGGAGCGCCCTCCCGGCGGAGGAAGAGAAATGAAGGAAATTCTGCTTTGCAAATGCGGCGAGATCGTGCTCAAGGGCGCAAACCGGCGGTTTTTTGAGGAGACGCTCTGCAAAAACATCCGGTATCGGGCAAGGCCCTTCGGGCGCTTTGAGGTCACGGCCAACCAGAGCACCGTGGTCATTGCCCCGCTGGACGGGGAGGCCGATATGGACGGGCTGTTTGAAGCCGTCCTGCGCGTGTTCGGTATCGTGGGAGTCAGCCGCTGCGCGGTCTGCGAAAAGGACATGGACGCCATCGCGCGCACCGTCCGGGAGTATGTTCCGCCCTTCCTGTCGGGCAAAAAAACCTTTAAGGTGGAGGCCAAGCGGTCGGACAAGACCTTCCCGCTCAACTCCCCCGCCATTGCGGCCGAAATCGGGGGCGTGGTGCTGGAGGCCAACCCCCGGCTGCGGGTGGATGTGCGCAACCCGGACGTGGTCCTGCATGTGGAAATCCGGGAGATGGGCGCGTACATTCACGCCGGGCAGTTCCGGGGCGCGGGCGGGATGCCGGTGGGCACCAACGGCCGGGCGCTGCTGCTGCTGTCGGGCGGCATTGATTCCCCGGTTGCCGGGTACATGATTGCCAAGCGCGGGGTGCAGCTGGAGGCCGTGCATTTCGAGTCCTTCCCCTACACCAGCGAGCGCGCAAAGGAAAAGGTGCTGGAGCTGGCCCGGATTGTGGCGCAGTATGCCGGCTCCTTCCCCGTGCATGTGGTTTCGCTGACCCATATTCAGGAGGAGCTGGTCAAAAACTGCCAGGAGGATTACTTTACGCTGGTGCTGCGCCGGTACATGATGGCCATTGCCGACCGTCTGGCGCACAGCCTGGGCTGTGGGGGGCTGATTACGGGCGAGAGCCTCGGGCAGGTCGCCTCGCAGACCATGCAGGCGCTGGGCGTGACCGACCCGGTGGCAACGCTGCCGGTCTTCCGCCCCTGCATTGGCCTGGACAAGGAGGAAATCATTCAGGTGGCCCGCCGCATCGGCACCTTTGAGACCTCCATACAGCCCTATGAGGACTGCTGCACTGTCTTCACGCCCAAGCATCCGCGCACCCGGCCCGAGCTTTCCAGGGTCCTGGAGCAGCAGAACCGGTTGGATTTTGAGGCCCTGGTACAGGAGGCGCTGGACGGTATGCAGACCGTGCGGGTGAAAAACGAACCGTAACCGGCGGACGCCGGGGAAAGGAAGGCCGAGAAGAACATGAAACACCCCCGCTATTATCCTCTGACCGTGGCCGGGTGCGCCCGGGAGCTGCCGCTCTGCCCGCTGAACGACCGGGTGCAGATTGCCGGCTTTGTGATGCTGGGCGACCCCGAGCTGACCACGGCCTGCGCCGCGGCGCTGCTGGAGCGCGCGCCGGAGCATGATTTCATCCTCACCGCCGAGGCCAAGGGCATTCCGCTGGCGCATGAAATGGCGCGGCTGGCGGGCAACCGGCCCTATTTTGTCGCCCGCAAGGCCCCCAAGCTCTATATGACCGGCGTGACCGAGGTTCGTGTGCATTCCATCACCACGGCCGGCGAGCAGCGCCTGTATCTCGATTCGGCCGACGCGGAACGCATGCGTGGGAAGCGCATCCTGATTGTCGATGACGTGGTATCCACCGGGGAGTCGCTGCGCGCGCTGGAGGCGCTGGTCACCCGGTCCGGCGGCGTCATCTGCGGGCGCATGGCCGTGCTGGCCGAGGGGGAGGCCGGCCGGCGGGCCGACCTGATTTACCTGGAGCCCCTGCCGCTGTTCGACGCGGCGGGCCGCCCCATGAACTGATCGCTGAACAAACAGAAAACGGAGAAAAAGCTGTGAACAGAACATACATCAACGAGGTTGTACCCGGTACCCGCTGCCGCATCAGCGGATTTGTGGAAAATCTGCGCAACAAGCGCACCATGGCCTTTCTGGTCATCCGGGACATCACCGGCAGGCTGCAGGTGACGCTGGAAAAAGAGAAGGCGCCGGAGCTGGCCGCGCTGGTCGACCGGCTCACCATCCATTCGGTCGTCACGGTCGAGGGAGAGGTGGTTGCCAACGAGTACGTCAAAATGGGGGGCAAGGAGCTGCTGCCCGAGTCGCTGCACATCGATTCGATTGCCGATGCGCTGCCCATCAAGGACGATTCCGACATCGATTCCCGCATGGACTACCGCTGGATCGATCTGCGGCGGGAGCGGAACCAGCTGATGCTGCGGATGCAGACCACCCTGACCGCCGCCATGCGGAATTTCCTGCTGGCCCGCAATTTTGTGGAGATTCACACGCCCAAACTCATCGGCGCGGCCAGCGAGTCCGGCTCCGAGGTCTTCGAGGTCAAATATTTTGACACCAAGGCCTATCTGGCCCAGTCCCCGCAGTTCTACAAGCAGATGGCCATGGCCGCCGGCCTGGACCGCATTTTTGAGACCGGCCCGGTCTTCCGCGCCGAAAAATCCTTTACCAACAAGCACGCCACCGAGTTTACCGGCTTTGACCTGGAGTTCAGCTATGTCACCACCACAGAGGAGGTCATGCAGCTGGAGGAGCAGCTGCTGGCCGACGCCTTTGCGCAGGTTGCCGAGCGGCACGGGGAGGAGATCGGGCGGCTGTTCGGCAAGCAGGTGATTGTTCCTTCGCTCCCGTTCCCGCGCATCCGGCTGGCCGACCTGTATGCCGAGCTGGAAAAGCGCTACGGCTACACGGTGGAGGATTCGGCCAAGGGCGACCTGACCACCGACGCCGAGCATCTCTGCGCCCGGTTCTCCATGGACGCATACGGCAGCGAGTTCCTGTTCGTCACGGATTATGACGCCAGGGAGCGGGCATTTTACCATATGCGGGACGAGCGCGGCGTGCCGATGGGCTACGACCTGATCTGGCGGGGCTGCGAGATCACGACCGGCGCCGTGCGCGAGCACCGCTATGAGGTGCTCAAGCGGCAGGCCGAGGAGAAGGGGCTGACCAACGACGTGGAGTTCTATCTGCAGTTCTTCCGTTACGGCTGCCCTCCGCACGGCGGCTTCGGGCTGGGCATCGACCGCATGACCATGCTCTTCCTGGGGCTCTCCATCAAGGAGGCTGAGTTCCTGTTCCGCGGGCCCAACCGCCTGACCCCGTGATATGACCGCGCCGGAACTGCTTGCCCCTGCGGGGAATATGGAAAAGCTGAAGGCCGCGATTCTCTACGGAGCGGATGCCGTTTATCTGGCAGGCCGCTCCTTTGGAATGCGGTCGGCGGCCGACAACTTCGGCGTGGACGAGCTGGTACAGGCGGCGGAGTTCGTTCACGCGCAGGGCAAAAAGGTCTATCTTACGGTCAACACCCTGCCGCACGAGCAGGAGTATCCCGCGCTGCGGGAGTTTCTGCTCGCCGTGCGCGGCATCCGGATCGATGCCCTGATCGTCGCCGATCTCGGCGTGTTGGCCCTCTGCCGCGAGCTGCTGCCCGAGGTCGAGCTGCATATCTCCACACAGGCCAGCGTGGTCAGCTCGGCCGCGGCGCGCGCCTATGCCGCGCTGGGCGCCCGCCGGCTGGTGCTGGCGCGTGAGCTGACCCTGCGCGAGATCGGAGCGATCCGCCAGGCGCTGCCGCCCGGGGTGGAGCTGGAGGTCTTTATTCACGGCTCGATGTGCGTTTCCTACAGCGGGCGCTGCCTCCTGGCCAATGCCCTGAACGGCCGGGACGGCAACCGCGGCACCTGCACCCAGCCCTGCCGCTGGAATTATGTGCTGGTGGAGGAAAAGCGGCCGCATGACCCGATGCCGGTTGAGCAGGCCGAGCTTGGCACCTTCATCATGTCCTCGCGCGACCTGTGCATGATCGGGCATATCCCCGAGCTGATACAGAGCGGGGTGACCTCCTTCAAGATTGAGGGACGTATGAAGAGCGCCTATTACGCGGCGGTGGTGACAAACGCTTACCGCATGGCCATCGACGCCTATCTGCGCGACCCGGCCGGCTACCGCTTTGACCCTGCGTGGCTCTGCGAGCTGGAGAGCGTTTCGCACCGCGAGTATGGCACCGGCTTTTTCTTCGGAGCCCCGATGGAGGACCCCCAGCTGGTCAGCGCCTGCGGCTACCTGCGCGAGAAGGCATATTTCGCCACCGCCACCGAATACCATGAAGAAGAAGCGGAGGCGCTGGCGGCGGCCGGCATACCGGCCCGGACCGGGAACGGGCAGCTCTTCCGCTTCATCCAGCGCAACAAGATGCGCGTGGGGGAGACGGCCGAGCTGGTCAGCCCGGGGCGGGTGGGCCGCCCGTTCGCGGTGACCGAGCTGTATTCCCCCGCAGGGGAGCCGCTGCAGTCCACCCCCCACCCCTCCATGATTTACTGGTGCCGGGTGCCGTTCGTGGTATCCGAGGGGGACATCCTGCGCGCGGGCGAGGGCAGGGGACTGGAGCTGCGCGCCAAGGACCGACCGAAACGACTGAAAGGAGTACCGACCGATGCTGGTCATTGAATTTCTCAAAGCCATTCTGTACGGCATTGTGGAGGGCATCACCGAGTGGCTGCCGGTCAGCTCGACCGGGCATCTGATTCTGCTTGGCGAGTGGCTGCCCTTTGCCTTTACCGAGAATCAGGAGCTTCTCTCCGAATTCGGGGAGATGTTTGAGGTGGTCATTCAGCTGGGAGCCATCCTGGCGGTGGTCATCCTGTTCTGGGGGCGGCTGTGGCCGTTCGGCCGGCGCAAGAGCCCCTTGGAAAAGCGGGAGACCTGGTCGCTCTGGGGCAAGGTGGTCATTGCCAGCCTGCCCGCCGCGCTGGTCGGCGTTGTCGGGGACCGGATTCTGGAGGCGGTCTCGGGCAAAAGCATTGACGGCTGGCTCTACAACGGCACGGTGGTGGCCGTGGCGCTGATTGTATATGGCATTGCCTTTATTCTGATCGAGCGCTTCCGCAAGCCCGAGCGCACCCGTGTGCTGACCGTGAGTGAAATTTCCTGCAAAACCGCGCTGGGCATCGGACTGTTCCAGATGCTCTCAATCGTGCCCGGCACCTCGCGCTCGGGGTCTACCATTCTCGGCTCCATGCTCATGGGGCTTTCGCGCACGGCGGCGGCCGAGTTCTCGTTCTTCATGGCCATTCCGGTCATGATTGGGGCCAGCGGCATCAAGCTGCTGGGCTTTGCCGGCTACCTGGCCGAAACCGGAACCGCCGTGCCGGGGGCGGCCTGGGGCGTGCTGGGGGTGGCCTTTGCGGTCTCCTTCCTGGTTTCCATGGCAGCCATCCGCTTCCTGATGGATTTTGTCAAGCGGCACAGCTTTGCGCCCTTCGGTGTCTACCGCATCGTGCTGGGTGTGTTCGTCCTGCTCTGGTTTGCGTTTGCGAAATGAGCGGGGAGCTGCTGCAAATCCCCTATCCGGTCATTGTCGAGGGGAGGTATGACAAGCTGCGCCTGGAGAGTGTGATCCGGGCGCAGATCCTGACCACCGACGGCTTTGGCCTGTTCAACCGGCAGGAAAAGGCCACGCTCTTCCGCGCGCTGGCCGCCAAAAGCCCGCTGATTGTGCTGACCGACAGCGACGGCGCCGGTAAGCTGATTCGTTCGCACCTCAGCTCCATGCTGCCGCCCGACCGCCTGATTCACCTCTACATTCCCCGCGTGGAGGGGAAGGAGAAGCGCAAAAGCGCCCCCTCGGCCGAGGGGACGCTGGGCGTGGAGGGCATGGAGCGGGAGCTGCTGCTGCGGCTGTTTGCGCCGTATGCCGGGAGCGGACAGGCGTCGCCCGCCGGGGAAAATCCCCTCTCCAAGCTGGATTTTTACACCGACGGCCTGACCGGGGCGCCGGACAGCGCCGCCCGCCGCGATGCGTTTGCGGCCCGGCTCGGCCTGCCCCCGGGCATGACGCCCAACGCGCTGCTGGCCGCCGTCCGGCTGCTGTGCAGCTACCCCGAGTATCTGGCTCTGGTCGGAAGGGAGGAGAAGGCACCGTGATCGTTTTGATTGCCGGAACCACGCACACCGGGAAAACCATGCTTGCCCAGCGCCTGCTGGAACGGTATGGGTATCCCTATCTGTCCATCGACCATCTCAAAATGGGGCTGATCCGCAGCCGACAGACCTCCCTGACCCCAGAGCAGGACGGAGAGCTGACCGCTTATCTCTGGCCGATTGTGCGGGAGATGGTCAAAACCGCGGTGGAAAACCGGCAGAATCTGATTGTGGAGGGCTGCTATATTCCGTTTGATTGGCAGGCCGGTTTTGAGCCGGCGTACCTTGCCGAAATCCGCTATGTGTGCCTTGTGATGAGCGAACGCTACATCCGTTCGCATTTTGATGATATTCTGGCGTACGCAAGCGTCATCGAATCGCGCGGAGCGGACTCCGGATGTGAAATGGAGATGCTGATTGCCGACAACCGGCAGGCCCTTGAGCAGTGCCGCGCGCGGGGGTTGGACTACATCTGGATTGACGGTGCGTATCGGGTGGAGCTGGATCTGGAGCTGCCGGCCGGTAGGCGTGCCTCCGATTTGCAGGTCAGTGAAGAGGAGGACGATATATTATCGTCGCTTTCCGTGCCGCTGCCCGGTGCAAATGCATGGGGCGACAGAGCGGAGGAGCGTGCTGTGGGGGCACTTCCCACCCAGGCTCGGCAGGTCGCCGGGCTTTTGCGGGAGCTGCTGGGGGATGGCCTTGTCGGCGTGTATCTTTCCGGTTCCGCAATGCTGGGCGGCCTGCGCCCGGACAGCGATGTGGATCTCTTTGTGCTCACCTGCGCCCGATTGTCGGAGGAGCAGCGCACCCGGCTGACCGAAGGTCTGCTGCGGCTCTCCGGGCGTGTCGGAGAGCCGCCGGAGGGAGGGCGGCGGCCGCTCGAGGTGACAGTGGCTGCGCGGCCGGATGTGGTTCCGCAGCGCTTTCCGGCGGTTTGCGATTATCAGTACGGAGAATGGCTGCGGCAGGGACTCGAGAGGGGCGCTTTGCCCCGTGCGGCGCTCGACCCGGATCTGACGCTGCTGCTCTGGCAGGTGCGGGCCCACAGTCTGCCGCTGCTCGGACCGCCGGCGGAGCAGGTGCTTCCGCCCCAACCGACCGAGCATATCCGCGCCGCCATCCGGCAGTCTCTGCCCGGTCTGACCGCTTCTCTGCACGGAGACGAACGCAATGTGCTGCTCACGCTGGCACGGATGTGGGTGACACTCAAAACCGGAGCCCTGGTCTCCAAGGATGCGGCGGCTGCGTGGGCGGCCGAACGACTGCCGACTCCGTTGGCCGCCATGCTGGAAATGGCGCGGCTGGCATATCTCGGGCAGCGCCGGGACGACTGGAGAGGCAGAGAGGCCGAAGCCGATGCGTTGGCGGCGGCTCTGGCAGAGGCGGTCGGGCAGGCCTGATGCGAAGGCGCATTTTCAGAGAGTGAAAGCGGTAGTGTGCAATGCGCTGGGTGTATCGCCGCGCTGCGGGAGAAAACCGTGTGCAGCTCATCTCTTTTGCCTGTCTGTGCGCTTATCTGCGCTTTTTTCTCCGGTGACCGCCATGGAACGCAACAGACCCGGGGCTTTCTGTTGACAAGCAGAGACATCTGTGATATAATAAACAGGACCAATGCGGCTGCCGTCATTCCATCGCGCCGGGCGCGCCGGCCCTCTCATGCGGCCGGATCGCCTGAAATGTTACGAAAATGATAATTTTTGCCCAAAGCCCTTGTATATTGAGGGAAAATGAGGTAAAATATATCTGTATGGCATGGTTTTCCTGCCCCCCGGGGAGTCCTCCCTGTGGGACCGGAAATCCAAAATTCAAGACAAACAGAAAACGGAGGATCTATTCCAATGGCAAACGTAAAAGTTGCAATCAACGGCTTCGGCCGCATCGGCCGGCTGGCTTTCCGCCAGATGTTCGGCGCAAAGGGCTACACGGTGGTGGCCATCAACGACCTGACCAAGCCCTCCATGCTGGCGCATCTGCTGAAGTACGACTCCGCACAGGGCAGATACAATCATGAGGTTTCCGCAAACGATGAAGAGGGAACCATTACCGTTGACGGCAAGACCATCCGGATTTATGCCGAAAAGGACGCCGCAAACCTCCCCTGGAAGAAGCTGAAGATTGACGTTGTGCTGGAATGCACCGGCTTTTATACCTCGAAGGACAAGGCGATGGCTCACATCAACGCCGGCGCCAAGAAGTGCGTGATTTCCGCGCCTGCTGGCAAGGACCTGAAGACCATTGTCTACTCGGTCAACGAAAAGACCCTGACCGCGGATGACCAGATCATCTCGGCCGCCTCCTGCACCACCAACTGCCTGGCTCCCATGGCCAAGACCCTGAACGACTACGCTCCGATTCAGTCGGGCATCATGACCACTGTGCACGCTTTCACCGGCGACCAGATGGTGCTGGACGGCCCGCACAGAAAGGGTGACCTCCGCCGTGCCCGCGCCGCCTCGGTGAACATCGTTCCCAACTCCACCGGCGCCGCCAAGGCCATCGGCCTGGTCATTCCCGAGCTGAACGGCAAGCTGATTGGCTCGGCCCAGCGCGTTCCGGTGCCCACCGGCTCCACCACCATTCTGGTGGCCGTTGTCAAGGGCAAGGACATTACGGTTGAGGGCATCAACGCCGCGATGAAGGCCGCTTCCTCGGATTCCTTCGGCTACACCGAGGAGCCCCTGGTCTCCTCCGATATCATCGGCATCACCTATGGTTCTCTGTTCGATGCGACCCAGACCATGGTTGCCAAGATCGACGACGACACCTATCAGGTGCAGGTGGTTGCCTGGTACGACAACGAGAACTCCTACACCAGCCAGATGGTGCGCACCATCAAGTATTTCGCCGAAATGGCTGAATAATCCGGCTGTCCGCGGCCGGCTCCGGCAGCGTCCGGGGCCGGCGCCCGCCCGGTCAAACATTCGGCACGCACAGCGGGCTTCGGCTCTGCCGTGCGTGCCCTTTGTTTTGCCCGGCGCCCGCGGCGGAGCCCGCAAAAAAAGGAGGAGACAATGCAGATGAATCTCAGGCGCTTCCGGAACCTGCAGGACGCCGCATGGTTCCAGTATATCGCCATTGTGCTGTTTGCGGTTGCGTATGCAATGGTTTGCGAAATCTTTGTGTTCCCCAATCACTTTGCGCCCTCCGGGGTCAACGGTATCGCAACCATGGTGCAGTATCTGTTCGATTTTGAGGTGGGATATCTTTCCCTGATTATCAATATCCCCATGCTGATAGCAGCCTACTTCGTGCTGCAAAAAAGCTATGCCGTGCGTACGCTGGTGTTTGTGGTTGTGTTTTCCCTGACCCTGATTGTCACCGGACAGCTGGATCTTTCTGGCGTCGTCTATGAGGCGCACGACACCGGCGGCGCACTGCTGGCCGCCATCGCAGGGGGACTCTTCAACGGCGCGCTGTACAGCTTTTCGGTGCGCATGGGGGGCTCCACCGGCGGGACCGATGTGGTGGGGGCCTTTATCAACCACAAATACCCCGAGTACGATACTGTTTGGGTCATCTTTCTTTTGAACGTGGTGGTGGCCGTGATTTCCTTCTTTGTGTATGGGATGGATTATCAGCCGGTGATTCTCTGCGCCGTGTACGTGTTCGTCTCCAGCCGGGTCAGCGAGGCCATCATCAAAGGGGCACGCGCGGCCGCCAAATTTGAGGTTGTCACCAACCGCCCCGAGGAGCTCTCGCGCGAGCTGATTGATACCCTGCGCCATGGCTGTACCATCATCCCGGTCAAGGGCGCGTATACCCACGCCGAGCACTCTATGCTGGTCTGCGTGGTCAACCGGCGGCAGGTGGTGGACTTTGAACGCATCATCCGTAAATATGACAATACCTTCGCCTATATCTCTACCGTCAACGGCACCATCGGCGCCTTCCGGCATGTGAAGTGATCTGACAGAGAGGAAGACCTTGGAGGGCCCCGCCTGATAAGAGTCCCACCGTTGGGAAAGACCTTGGAGGGTCCCGCCTCTTAAGGAGAGGCCGGTCCCTCGGGGGCCTCCCCCGGCGAGACCTTCCCCGGCCGCCGCCCGCCTCTTTGACATGAACGCGAATGAAAGTGTTCCGCCGGCGGGCGGCAGCCGGGGAAGCCCTTTTTCAGGGAAGAAAAAAATAAGGGCGTATCGCCATACAAAGCGATTTGCCCTGCATATCAGAAAACCGGACAGCCATCGTTGGTTGCCCGGTTTTTGATTATAGGTGTATTTCTATTTAACATATCAGCTATTGCCTTTGTTTTTCACTGGCTACAGGCCTCTGCCCACTGTTCATAATTTATTGTTCATTGTTCATTGCTCATTGCTAATTGCTAATTCTTCATCCGCTCCCAAAAGAAATTCCCCGGCGTGGGCCCCCGGGCATACCGTATTTGCAATACAGTATGCATTGATGGGGGCCCACGCCGGGGAAGGTCTCGCCGGGGGAGGCTTGGAGGGACCGGCCTCTCCTTAAGAGGCGGGTCCCTCCAAGGTCTTCTCCTTTGGCGAATCTATCAAACAACGGTTTGGACTTTGAGGAGGTTGGTGGTACCGGCTTGTTTGAGGGGGACGCCGGCGGTGATGACCGCGATGTCTCCGGCCGACACCAGGTCAATCTGCTTGGCGCAGTCGATGGCATGGATGAAGAGGTGATCGGTGTCGTCCTGATTCAGGGCCAGCACCGGGAAAACGCCCCAGGAGAGGCTGAGCTGATGAAAGGTTTTTTCCTCGGGGGTGGCGGCGATGATGGGCTGTGCCGGGCGGAATTTGGACACCCTGCGCGCCGTCAGGCCGGATTTGGTCACGGCAATGATGGCCTTGGCGTGTACGTCCCGCGCGGTGGTCACGGCCGCGTCGCAAATGGCGTTGGTCATATCCGAGGTATCGATATCGTAGGGAATCCCGCGGTAGACATCCATATCAAAGGCGTCCTGCTCGGCCTGTTCGGCAATACGGGCCATCACCTTGACCACCAACGCGGGGTGCTCGCCGGCGGCGGTCTCGCCCGAGAGCATCACGGCCGAGGTACCGTCGAACACCGCGTTGGCCACGTCGGTGATTTCGGCACGGGTCGGGGTGTTGGAGTGAATCATGGATTCCAGCATCTGCGTGGCCGTAATGACCATTTTGCCGGACTGATAGCAGCGGCGGATGAAGCGCTTTTGCAGGCCGGGCAGGCGCTCGAACTCCACCTCTACGCCCATATCGCCGCGCGCGACCATAATACCGTCGGAGTATTGCAGAATATCGTCAAAGTGGTCGATGCCCTCGATGTTCTCGATCTTGGCAATGATGCGGATGCGGTGCCCACCGTGATAGTCCAGGAATTTGCGCAGCGCAATCACGTCCTCCTTGCGGCGGACAAACGAGGCCGCCACAAAGTCCACATCCTGCTCAATGCCGAAAATCAGGTCGGCCTCATCCTGCCGGCTGAGGTACTCCATTTCAATCGGATAATTGGGAATGTTGAGGCTTTTGCGGTCCGAGAGCACCCCGCCGACGTCCACCGTGCAGTGAATTTCGGTTTCCCGGATTTCGCGGACGGTCATTACAATTCTGCCGTCGTCCAGCAGCAGGCGCACCCCGGCTTTCAGCTGTGCCGGCAGGCCGGGGAAGGAGATGGAGGCTGTTTGCGCATTGCCCACACACTCTTTTGTGGTAAAGGTGAACTGATCCCCGCGGCGCAGTGTGACCTTGCCCCCCTCAAAGACCCCCACGCGGATTTCCGGCCCTTTGGTATCCAGCAGCACGGCGGCCGGCAGGTGCATCCGGTCCCGCACCCGGCGGAAGGTTTCCATCATTTCCCGGTGAAATTCATGGTCGCCGTGAGAAAAATTGAAGCGTCCGATGTTCATGCCGTTGGCGAACATCTGCTCCATGGTCTGCTCGTCGGCGCAGGCAGGCCCCATTGTACAAATGATTTTGGTTTTACGCATAGTGTTGTTTTCGCTCCGTTCCGGATCAGATCTTTGTTTGCCCGGGCTCCCGGCCGGCCGCGGCAGACGACCGCGGCCGGGAAGCCCCGGCGGTATCGGCAGCGCTGCTGCCCGTGTGTCAGTCCAGCAGGGTGGCCGCACCCGGCTCCACCAGCCGGACGGTGGCGTCCCTGACATAATCTCCGAGGATGTCGTTGTCGTAAAATTGTTCGGTGGATTCGGAAATCTCTCCCCGCGGCATTTCGTTGAACAGCGCGCGGTAAATCATGCTGGCGCCCACATAGCCCGCCAGCTCCGTGCTGTGGTCGTAGGTATCGTCGGTGCAGAGGTCCCAGCGGTCCACTCCGCTTTCAATCAGATGGTCCAGCTCCTGTTTCCAGTCCAGGCAGGGCAGGTCGGGGTAGGCGGCGCGGGCCGCGCGGATTGCATCGGCGTTTTCATTGTGCGCGGGGAATATCACCAGTGTGGTATCCGAGGCGTCACAGGCCGATTTGAGCCGGCCCAGGTTGGCAACCTCACCCGTCGAGTAAAAGCCGCAGATGAACACCATGTCATAGTCCCCCTGCCGCAGCTGCTCCATCAGCCAGGAGTCGCCGGAGTAGGTCCCCACCGTGGCATAGCTGCGGGAGATGGCCTCTACCCGGAGCTGCCGGTAGTTGTTCCGCATCATCAGCTCCAGGACCCGCCCGATGTTGGAGGAGAAGGTGCCGATAAAGCTGTTCCCCAGAATCAGGATGCTGTCGCACGGCTGGTCGGAGAGCACCCCGCGGCTGGTGTCGGTGGTTTGCAGAAGGGTCAGGTCGGACGAATACAGCAGCTTGTTGGAGGTGAATTGGGCCACCTCCATATAGTCGGCGGTGAGGGTTGCCGTGCGGTCGGCCCCGTCCGATTCATAGCTGTAAACAAACCGGCAGCGGAAAACGCGCGCATCCCCCGACCCGCTGGTTTCCACATACTTGGCGGTGCGGACGCCGTTGTAGCTGTCCTCGTCGGTTTCCAGCACCTCCCATCCGGCGGCGTCGGGCGCTTCGCCGGCGAAAAACGAACCGATGGTCCGGCCGGCCCGGACGATGGAAAACCCGCCCTCCGTCCGGCGCTCCAGCTCCCATTCGGTCGGCAGCTGCAAGGTCAGCGCCTGGGTGTCCGCCGTGTCCTGCACGTACAGCTGCCGGGAAAATTCACCGGGCTGGTAAGGCTCCATTTTCAGGTAGTCGTATTTCCCGTCATCCGGGTCCGGCCGGACGTCGGTTGCGGGCGGCTCGGTTTCCGCGGGGTCCTCCGGCTGGTGCCGGCAGCCGCTCAGCAGCAGCGCAAAAATCAGCAGCAGGGCAGGGAATATGCGCTTCATCATGCAATCTCCTTTTTCTCCGTAAATTACAGATATTATACCACGTTTTGGCGGAATTGTCAATGCGCAAATCACACAGTCTCGCCATCCCGGTGGGCCCCCGGGTTTCCGTTTGTGCCCTTTTGAGCGGGCCTGCGCAGGCCGGACCGCGAAACATTTTGCTCCTCCGGCAAGAAAAATGCGAAAAGCCCTTGACAAAACCGGAAAAAATGTGTATAATATAAAGCACTGCGGGGGATGCAAACGGCGACCGCAGCGGGTACACGGAGAAGTACTCAAGAGGCCGAAGAGGCGCCCCTGCTAAGGGTGTAGGCCGGCTTAAACCGGCGCGAGAGTTCAAATCTCTCCTTCTCCGCCAAGAAAAGCTCCCGAAATCGCAAGATTTCGGGGCTTTTTCTCGTTTTCTCTCCGCTTTTTGAAATTCAGGAAAAGCCATTGACCCCAACCGTGACCCCAATTGCTTTGTACGCTGTGCGCGAGAGATTTTTGACACAAAATCGGCGCCTGTTACGGGAATCGTAACGGGCGCCGATGTGTCTAAGGTTCATTCCAGCAGATCGGAAACATCGCACTTCAAGGCTCTTGCAAGGCGCAGGACAAT
>CALWQR010000025.1 GCA_944383705.1 uncultured Clostridia bacterium | reverse complement strand
TTTTCGGAATGTTCCCGCATCCACCCGTCCCCGGGGCAGCCGGCAGGCAAGGGAAATGCCGGCCCGGCAAAACAGAACACCGGACAGCTGCTTGGCAGTCTGTCCGGTGTTCTTTCTGTCTTACCGGCCGTTGGCGGGGACCGTCACTGTCCGGGGAGCCCGCCAAGGGCTTCTTTCTCTTTATAAGCCGTCCACCAGGGCGCAGATCTCGTTGATTTCGCGTTCAGGGTCGCGCCACCAGTCCATGCTCCAGATGCGCTTGATGTGCCAGCCGCGGGATTCCAGATATTTCTGGCGGTGATAGTCGCGCTCACGGGCCGAGCGCGAGATGCTGTACAGCTTGCCGTCGCACTCAATGCCAAGCACGTATTTGCCGTTCCGCCGCACCGCAATGTCAATGCGGTAGCCGCCAATGCCCACTTGGGTATCAATTTCATATCCCCGTGCGCGCAGGGCGGCAGCCACCTTCTGCGCGTATTCCGTTTCCACCGCAGCGGGCACAATGCCGTAGGTTTCGCCGAAGGAACGCAGAATGCGCTCAGCGTCCTCGCGGTCCCCGTTGCTGATGGCAAAGGCGTACTCCAGGTAACGCTTGAGGATGACCGGTCCCTCGTTCTTGGCGTCGTCCAGCGCCAGCTCGGAGGGGCGGAAGGAGGTGACAATGTGAATTTTCTTCCGCGCCCGGCTGATGGCCACATTCAGGCGGTTCTCGCCGCCCTTCTGGTTCAGCCAGCCAAAGTTGTGCATCAGGCGGCCGTTGGCGTTTTTGGCGTAGCCGATTGAGAACATAATCACGTCCCGCTCGTCTCCCTGCACGCTTTCAATGTTCTTGACAAACAGCCCGGTGTCCTCGCCGTTGTCCTTGCGGGCCATCTCGGCGCGGATCTGCGAGCCGAAGGCGTGATCCTTCAGGGATTCCTCGTCAATCACATCATAAATCATATCCCGCTGCGTGGCATTGAAGGCGATGACGCCGATGGTTTCGTTGTTCTTCCGGGTGCGGAAGAACTGCTTGATCAGCGCCACAATGCGCTCGGCCTCCTTGCGGTTGGCCCGGTTGACCCAGGTTGCGCCGTCCACCAGATGCACCTCAATCGGGGGCTTATCCGGCATGTCGGTGTTGGGCGCCACAAACAGACGGCCCTTGTAAAAGGCATAGTTGGAAAAATCGATCAGCTCCTCGTATTTGGAGCGGTAGTGCGTGTTGAGCAGAATGTCGGGGTAGCGGAAGCGGGCCAGGTCCAGCAGGCTTTCCTCCTCCAGCGCGGCCGAAATTTCGGCGTCCTCGTCAATCAGGTCCTCGTTCATCTCAATCCGCCCGTCTCCCAGGCTGGAGGGCCGCAGCTGCTTGTGGTCGCCCGCAATCACCACTTTTTTGGCGCGGATGATCGAGGGGATGCTCTTTTCCACATAGAGCTGGGAGGCCTCGTCAAAAATCAGCAGGTCGAACAGATCGTTCTGCTGCGGCAGCACCTCGGAGACCGAATCCGGCGTCATCAGCCAGATTTTGATGGCCTTGAAGAGCTCGAAATCAAATTTTTTGACAAACTTGGAGACGCTCCAGCGCCGGCGGCTTTCAATCGCCCGGTTGATGTCGCCCTTGCGCTTGGAGGTGGTCAGATATTTCACATCGTCGGCCAGCACGCAGGCAATGCGCTGGCGGGTCAGGCGCTGCTTTTCGTCAATGTCGCGCTCCATCTCCTTGATGATTTTCTCAAAGGAATCCACCTGGGGCATCAGGGTGCGGTTGGCCATTTCAAAGCGCTGGATGTGCTCGAAGAGCAGGGTATTGTAGAGCTCGTCGTTCCATTCGGTCACGGTGCCGCCGCAGATTTTGTGAATTTTGCGCAGCGCCGCGAGATAAATGTTCTCGTTGGCGGTCAGGCTGCTGACCACCGGCTTGAGGTTGGCATAGCCGGCGGTAAACTCCTTCAGGCTCTGCTTGACGGCCTCGGGCTGCTCCATCATCAGGCGCACCACATACGAGCCGCCTCCGCCGCGCGGGAAGTAGTCCCGGGTGTTCTGCTGAATCTCCTTGATGAGGTGGCTGCGGCCGGACTGCCGTTTGAAAAAGGGCAGATTGCGCCATTCGTCCACCTTCAGGATCATATCGTCAATGGCGTCCGAGAAGAGAATCAGGTCGTAGTTGGAAAGGTCGTCCCGCATCTTGAGGAACCAGGGGTAGCGCTCAATGGTCAGCTGGTAGTGGTCCAGGCTGTCGGTCAGCTGCCCGTTGGCAAATTTTTTGTGGATGGCCGAGACCTCGTCATAAGGCAGCTCCAGCAGCTCGGGGGTCATCATACCGCGGATGGTTTTGTAGGTTTTGATTTGCTCGCGGTTCTGCAGGTTGATGCGGCGGCTCTCCATGTAAAGCCGGTAGGGCTCCACACCGAACTCGTTGGGGGTGAAGAGCTTGTCGGCGATGGTTTCCAGCGTGCCGACGTTGGTATCGATGGCGGCCGACAGGCCCGAGATGTCGGGGGCGTTGAGCGGCGCGTTGGTGTCGGTGCTGAACAGCAGACGCTCCAGCTGCCCGTAAAAGAGATTCTTGTTGGTGGCATCGTCCAGCATCATCGCATAGCGCGAGAGATTCCCCAGGCGGGAGTATACCACATCCAGCGCGGTTTTCTTTTCGGAGACCATCAGCACGGTCTTTCCCTCATCGATGAACTGGGTAATCAGGCTGGTAATGGTCTGGGATTTGCCGGTGCCGGGAGGGCCCTCGACCACCAGCTCGTCCTGGGTTTCGGCCGAGTAGAGCACCGCCTCCTGCGCGCTGTTGAGCGCGTTGATATACACCAGCGAATCCTCGCGGATGCGCAGGGGCTTGTCCGGGCGGTTGAGCTCCTCCACGCTGGTCTCGTCCGAGTAGAAGTCGGTCTCGCCGTAATCGGTTACCAGGTCGCTGACCAGCCGGTTGACCAGCCCCTTGTCCAGAATCTCGTCAAAATCCCGCTGAATCGAGTTGGAATAGGCCGGGAATTTGCCGATGACAATGTTCTGCACCAGCTTCAGCGTCCCCCGGGTGTAGTGGGGGAAGGACTCGCCCACATACTCCTTGAACTTTTTGAGGCTGCTCGCGGCGTCCGGCTCGATGCGGATGTCGTTTTCGGCGTAAAAGTCCAGCACGGTCTGCAAAAAGGTTTCGGGCTCGGCCTCCTCCAGCGTGCAGTCGGGCAGGGGATTGGTAATCGAGTTGAATTTGTCGTGCGCCAGAATCAGCGTGCTGTTGAAGATGATGTCGCGCGTGGGGTCTGGGCTGACGGTGATGTTGGCGGTGCTGCGGTCCAGCGTGACCGGGAAGAGGCAGAGCGGCGCGCGCACGCCGAACTCCCCGTTGACCAGGCACCCCTGCACAAAGGGGTAGCCGATATACAGGTCGTTCTGACCCTTGTCCCGCAGGTCCTTGATGGTCTCCCGGATCAGGCTGACCAGCTGCCGGTAGCGGTCCCGGATGGGGGAGGTGCGGGGCAGGTCCTGGTCGGATACATCGGCAATGATCTGGGGAGACGAGGCGTTGAACAGGATGTCCAACGGGTTGTAGCGGCCGGTGGAGTCGTACAGATCCACCGCGTATTTGGCCGAGAGGCGGGGGAGAAACAGCATCCGGTTGTTGCGGGTGATGTTGATGAGCTTTTTGGAAAGCTCCCGCAGGGTGACCATGGTCGGCTCTCCCACCAGGCGCGCGGCCTCGCTGCCCCTGAGCAGTGTCAGAAAGCGCTCGCCGTAGTTTTCCACAAACGCGGGCCCGATGCCCGGAATGCTGTAGAGGTCCTGGAGCTTCCGGGGCATCAGGCGGACCATCTCATCGATCGAGTCGTCCCCGCAGATGCGCTTTTTCTCCTGCTTCTTCAGCTCGTTGCGCAGCCCGATCAGCTGCTGCCGCAGCTCCTGCGCGGCGGTGTTCAGATTCTGTTCCATGCGTGTCCTTCTTTCTTGTGGTGGCGCAAAAATTTCCTGCCATTAGTATATCATAATTTGAAAAGCGCGTCAAGCGGTTTTTTGAACTTCCGGCGCGAAAGTTTCCGGTTTTTTTCGACTGCCTTCCATTTTTATACATAATTTTCCACAATATAGACTATTGTCATTTTTATACCAATCCGCCAGAAATTTTCTGAAAAATTTTTGAAAGAAAATTCGGAAAACCCCTTGCACATTTCTGAAAAATATTATATAATATAAGCACCTGAGGCAATCAGAGGTGAAAATAGGTGACGAGTGGTGAACCAAAGCAGGTCCGCCCAGCCGTTGCCGATTGGAAACGAAAGGGGGAAGTCAGCCATGCTGTGCGGAAAGTACGTCCAGAACATGGACAGCAAAAACCGGATTCTGATGCCGGTCAAACTGCGCGAAGAGCTGGGCGAACCCTTTGTGCTTGCCAGGGATATACGCGAAAAGTGCATCAAGGTTTATTCGCTTGCCGGCTGGCAGAGCTACATTGCGCCGCTGGAAAAGCTGGAGCGCAAAACCGCCGAAAAAATCATGCGGAGCCTGTACTCAACCATGGCGCAGATCCGCCCGGACAATCAGGGGCGCATCACACTCCCCCAGGAGCTGGTGGATTTTGCCGGCATCACCGGCGGGAGCGCCATGGTGGTGGGCTGCGGCACATATGCCGAAATCTGGTCCGAGTCGGTGTACAACGCAATGACGGCCGAGGAGGATCTGTCCGAAATTCTCAGGGTTCTGGAGGAGCAGGGACTGTAATCCGAGGCGGCGCAACCAAAGGTGCCGGGGAGGGAGCGATACGATATGGAAGAAGAAATACAATTTTCCCACACGCCCGTTCTGCTGCGGGAGTGTATGGAGGCGCTCGCGATCCGGCCGGACGGGACATACGTGGACGGCACCCTTGGCGGTGCGGGCCACGCCTGCGCCATTGCCGAGCGGCTGGGCGAGGGCGGCAGACTGCTGGGGCTTGACCAGGATGGCGACGCCATCCGGGCGGCCAGCGCACGGCTTGCCCCCTACGGCAGCCGGGTGACGGTTGTACGCTGCAACTTCCGGGAGCTGACGCGCGTGTGCAGGGAGCAGGGGCTGTCCGCCATTGACGGGCTGCTGCTGGACCTGGGCGTCTCGTCGCATCAGCTGACCGAGGGAAGCCGCGGCTTTGCCTACCAGAAGGACGCGCCGCTGGACATGCGAATGGACCAGAGAAGCGCGCTGACGGCGGAAATGGTTGTCAACGAGTATTCGGAGGATGCACTCCGCAGGGTTTTGTTTGATTACGGGGAAGAACGGTATTCCGGCCGCATTGCCTCGGCCATTGTCTCGGCACGCAGAAAGCAGCCGATCCGGACCACAGGGGAACTGGTCCGCATCATCAAGGGCGCGCTTCCTGCATCGGCACGAGAAGGCGGGCATCATCCGGCCAAGCGCACGTTTCAGGCTTTGCGCATTGAGGTCAACGGCGAGCTGGACGTGCTGGAGCCTACGCTCCGCGCTGCAGCGGGGCTGCTCCGGCCGGGCGGCAGGATAGCGGTCATCTCGTTTCATTCACTGGAGGATCGCATTGTCAAACGGACCTTTGCCGATTTGGCACTGGGGTGTACCTGCCCCAAGCGGCTGCCGGTTTGCGTCTGCGGCCGGCATCCGCAAATGCGGGTGATTACCAGAAAACCGATTCTGCCTTCGGCAGAGGAAATCAAAAGCAACCCCCGCGCCCGCAGCGCCAAGCTGCGCGTGGCGGAAAAGCTGGAAGAGTAACCCGCGGCCCTCACGCCTGCGGGGAACCGGACAGGCGGCGGACAGGCGCTGCCGCCCGCCGTGCAGAGCGGCCGTTCCGGGTTCTGTTATATATATAGTAGATGACAAAGGAGGAAACGCGCCATGAATCAGGAGCTGACAACACAAGCGGAAGCCTGCCTTTCGGCGCTTTCCGCCCGGTTTGCTTCCCGCGGGCTGGTGCAATCGGCCCTGCAGGGGGCAAAGGAACAGATTGCGACCGAGGAAAAAACGCGGGAGCTTGCCCCCCGTGCCTACCGCATGTCCCTGCTGCCCGAGGCAACCCTGCGCGGTGTCTACCGCCGGGGCAAGGAGCACATGAGCGGCGAGGACCTGCTGCGCTATGTGGAGGAAGGCCGTCGGATGGACCGGCAGGGAAAGGACTTTGCCGACTGTCCCTCGGTTTATGAAACCGCCCGGGCGCTGGCGCCGGAGCCGGCGCGCACCGATGCGCCGGAAGGCCTGCGCGCGGTGTCCGCACACCTGCACGGGCTGCCGGCCCGCACCGCAAAAACCGTCCGCGAGCGGCTGCCCCTGTGGTTCAGCCCGCAGCGGGCGGACGGCAGTGCCGAGCGCCGCAGATTTCCGCTTTCAGCCTTCGCGGCTGTTGCGGCCGTTGCGGTGTCGATGATGCTGATTGTTTCGGGCGCGCTGATGGTAACCGGCGCCGAGACCCGCATCAGCACCCTGCATTCCGAAATTGCCGAGCTGAACGGCGAGATTGCCGACCTGAAGTCGGACCTGGAATCCACGGTTGACCTGATGGAAATCCGCCGCATTGCCGTGGAGGAATACGGCATGGTGGAGGAGGAATACCTGCGCATGGATTACATTGCGCTGGACTCTTCGGATGCGGTCGAAATTTTTGAGAAAGAGAAAGACAAAAGCGTGGGCCTGTCGGCGCTGCTCAGCGCCATCGGCCTGAAAAAATGAGCCGGAAGTCATAACCCGGGGCTTTGCTCCATACAATAAATACCGGCGGAGGTGTCCCCTCCGCCGGACCGTTCAGACAACAGTGCCTCTGACCGTGCGCCGCCTGCGGCTCTCCGTGTGCGGACTTTTTGTCAAACCAGTCCATTCGGTTCAGGGAGGAGAAACGCTTTGCCCAGAAAAACGGAAGAGAACGCCGGCCTCGGCCGGCTGCCGGAGGAGCCGGTCGGCACAGGGCTGGTCAGCCGCTCCTCGGTTTTGCTGATTGTGGTTGCCATCCTGTTCGGCGCGCTGCTGCTGCGCGTGCTGCTGCTGCAGACCGCCGGCTATGACCGCTACCGCAAGGAGGTGGTCGATCAGCTGACCACGCAGTCCGAGGTCCTGGCCGACCGCGGCAACATTTACGACATCAACGGCGTGCCGCTGGCCACCAACATCACAACCTATCGCGTGTTCATCTCGCCCTCGGCCATTGCCGCCGACCAGCAGGGAAAGGACCAGAACGGCGAGGACGTCCGCCTGGACGCCCTGATATCCGAGCATCTCTCGGAGCTGCTCAACGTCTCCTATGATTTTGTGATGGCCGAGAGCGCCCGCACCCGCTACCTGGACCGCACCATCAAAAAGGGAGTGTCCGAGGAAACAGCCGACACGGTGCGCGCCTTCATCGACGAATACGGCCTGCAGCAGATGGTTTTCCTGCAGCCCTCCAATACCCGCTATTATCCCTATTCCACGCTGGCCTCGCATGTGCTGGGCTTTACCGGCAGCGACGGCACCGGCCTGTACGGTCTGGAGTACTCCTACAATGATCTGCTGGCCGGCACCAACGGCCGCTACATCACCGCGCGCGACGCACAGGGCAACGAAATGCCCTATGAATACGAAGAATACATCGAGGCCGAGGACGGCTATCACCTGACCACCACGCTGGACGTTTACGTTCAGGCGGCCCTGGAGGAGCAGCTCCGCACGGCCTATACCGAGTCGGCCGGGCAGAACCGCGCGGCGGGAATTGTGATGGACGTCAACACCGGCGCCATCCTTGGCATGGCGGTTTACCCCGACTTCGATCTGAACGACCCCTGGACGCTGGATGCGGATTCCCAGGCAAAGCTGGATTCCTATCAGCTGGACCCGCAGAGCGAGGCCTATTCCAAGGCCAAGCAGGAGCTGCTGCTGAACATGTGGTCCAACAAGGCCATTACCGAATCCTACATCCCGGGCTCCACCTTCAAAATGGTAACGGCCGCCATGGCGCTGGAGGAGGACGTGGTCAAAACCACCGATACCTTTACCTGCCCGGGATACCTGGTTGTGGCAGGGCATACCATTCACTGCCACAAAACCGGGGGGCACGGCACCCTGACCTTTACGCAGGGCATTCAGCAATCCTGCAACCCCGTGCTGATGACGGTGGGGCAGAGAATCGGGGCCGAGAAATTTTACAGCTATCTGAGCGCCTTCGGCTACCGTGAAAAAACCGGCATCGACCTGCCGGGCGAGGGCAACAGCCTGGTGGCGGCCGAGGAGAATTTCACCACGCTGGATCTGGCCATCTATTCCTTCGGCCAGAATTTCAACGTCACGCTGATTCAGCAGATCACCGCCGCCGCGGCCATTGCCAACGGCGGATATCTGGTGCAGCCGCACCTGCTCTCCACGGTCACCGATGAGGAAGGCAATGTGATTCAATCCATGGATACCAACGTCCGCCGCCAGGTGGTCAGCAGCGGGGTCTGCCAGGTCATCTCGCAGATTCTCGAGGAGGGCGTGTCGGGGGACGGCGGCGCCAAAAACGCCTATGTCCCGGGATACCGCATCGCGGCCAAAACCGGCACCTCCGAAAAGAAGAACGCCGGGAGCCTGGGCCGCTATGTCTGCTCGACCGTTGCCTACGCACCGGCCGACAATCCGCAGTATGCGGTGGTCATCATTGTTGACGAGCCCACAAAGGGCTCGCTGTACGGCAGCACCGTGGCCGCGCCCTATGTGGGGAATGTGATGGAGACCATCCTGCCCTATCTCGGCGTAGAGGCGGTTTATACCGAGGAGGAGCTGGAGCTGCTGACCGTGACCACCCCGGGCTGCATCGGCTGGACCGGCAGCTACGCCAAAAAGATTTACGAGCAGAGTCCGTACAACCTCAAGGTCATTGTGGTGGGGGACGAGGACGGTGTGGTCTGCAAGCAGTATCCCGAAAAGGGAACCGTTATGGAGAAAAGTTCGGGAACCCTGATTCTCTACACCGGCAGCGCCTCGGAAATCACGGTGGAAACCGTCGCGGTGCCAAACGTCACCGGAATGAGCGCCAAGGCAGCCAATCAGGCGCTGATCAACGCCGGGCTCAACGTGCGCATTCAGGGAACCAAAAATTACCTCACGGGCACCGGCGTCCAGGTGGTGTCCCAGTCGGTCCCCGCCGGGACCGAGGTGCCGCGGGGCACGGTGCTCGAGGTCTACTTCCTCTCGCTGGACGATGAGGACCTGGGCGTGGTGGTGCCGGCCGGATAGCCCGGCCCGCCGCGCAACGGTCAGGAATCCTGCAAAAAAATACGGCGGCTTTCGCCGGGATGTGCAAGGACCGTACATTTCCGGAGGAGGACCGCAATATGAAGCTCGGAACCCTGTGCGCTGCGGCCGGCCTTGCCTGCCCGCCGGCGCACGCAGGCAGCGACGTCACGGCGCTGGTTACCGATTCCCGGCAGACAGCGCCGGGCAGCCTGTTTATCTGCATCGCCGGCCTGCATACCGACGGGCATACTTATATCGGCGAGGCGCTGCGCCGCGGCGCGCGCTGTGTGCTGGTGCAAAGCGGCCGTGCCGGCGCCCTGCCGGACGGTGTGTGCCGGCTGGAGGCCGTCGACACCAGGCGCGCCTGCGCCCGGCTTTACAATGCCTTTTACGGCAATCCCTGCGCGCGGCTGAAATTCATCGGCGTCACCGGTACCAACGGCAAAACCACGGTCACGCATATGCTGCGCGCAATTCTGGAGGCCGCGCTCTGCCGCTGCGGGCTGATTGGCACCGTGGGGTGCGAGTCGGCCGGCCGGAGGCTGGATGCCCGGGCCTCGGACCCGCTGGCCAATATGACCACTCCCGACCCGCCCGAGCTCTACCGGATGCTGGCCGAGATGGCGGACGACGGCGTGGAATATGTGCTGATGGAGGCCACCTCCCACGCGCTGGCGCTGGGCAAGCTGGAGCCGATTGCCTTTGAGGCGGGCGTCTTTACCAATCTCACGCCCGATCATCTGGATTTTCACGGAACCATGGAGGCCTATGCCGGGGCCAAGGCCGGGCTGTTCCGCAAATGCCGTCTTTCGGTGGTCAATCTGGATGACGGTTTTGCCGACCGGATGCTGGCCGCCTCGGCCGGACGCACGGTCACCTGCTCGCAGAGCCGCGCGGACGCGGATTACCGGGCTGAGGCGGTCCGGCTGACCGGCCAGAGCGGCGTGGAGTACGCGCTGTGCTCGGCGCGGGCCCGCCTGCACCTGCGCTGCCCGGTGCCCGGGCGGTTTACGGTCATGAATTCGATGCAGGCCGCGGCCTGCGCGCTGGAGCTGGGCGTGGGTGCGCCGGCGGTCAAGGCCGCGCTGGGCGCGCTGAGTGGCGTCCGGGGACGCATGGAGCGCCTGAAGCTGGGCGTGGAGGCGGATTTTGAGGTGATTATCGATTACGCACACACCCCGGACGCGCTGGAAAAGCTGCTGCGCACGGCAAGGGACTGCTGCGGGGCGGGGCAGCGCGTGACGGTGCTCTTCGGCTGCGGCGGGGACCGCGACCCGGGCAAGCGTCCGATGATGGGACGGGTGGCCGAGCGCTATGCCGACGCGGTCATCGTCACCTCCGACAACAGCCGGGGCGAGGACCCGCAGGCCATCATTTCCGGGATTCTCTCGGGCATGGCGTCGCCCGGCGCGGTCACGGTCATCCCCGACCGCCGCGAGGCCATCCGCTATGCGGTTCTGCACGCCCGCCCCGGCGACCTGCTTCTGCTGGCCGGCAAGGGGCACGAGGAATACGAAATCAACCGTTCGGGGAGAGCCCGCTTCTCCGAGAGGGAAATCGTCATGCGGGCGCTGGAAGAGAGAGGCCGGGCATCCACCGGCCGGGACAACACCGACCCGTAAATCGGGCAGCGACGGAAGGATACGGTCAGAGCAGATGAAAACGCAATTCAGTATGGGCGCCGTCAGCGCCGCTACCTTCGCCGAAATGTGCGGAGGCGACCTGCGCGAGGGCAGAGGGGCCGACACCCGCGTCTGGGGCATGTGCACCGACTCGCGGGAGGCCGACAAATACACGGTTTTCTGCGCGCTGCGCGGCGAGAGGGTGGACGGACACGATTATATCGCGGCCGCCATTGCCGCCGGCTGCCGCTGCGTGCTGTGTGAGCAGACCAGCGAGGAGATCGAGGCGGCCGGCATTGCCGCCGTAGTGGTCAAGGATACCGAAATGGCGCTCTCCCGCTTTGCCAATGCCTGCCGCCATGCGCTGACCTGCCGCACGGTGGCCGTAACCGGCAGCGTGGGCAAAACCACAACCAAGGATTTGCTGGCCTCGGTGCTCTCGGTGCGCGCCAATACCTTCCGCACGCCCGGCAACCACAACAGCCTTGTGGGAATGCCGCTGGCCATGACCGAAATTCCCGCCGACACCGCCTGGGCGGTGCTGGAGATGGGAATGAGCGGGTTCGGGGAAATCGAACGCCTGTCGGTGGCGGCCGAGCCCGATATTGCCATCATCACCAACATCGGCAGCTCGCACATCGGGTCGCTGGGCTCGCGCGAGAATATCTGCCGGGCCAAGCTGGAGGTGCTCTGCGGCCTGCGCACCGGAGGCATCCTGCTGCTCAACGGGGATGAGCCGCTGCTGGCAGGCATCGGCGGCAAAAGTTACCGCACGATGTATGTGTCGCTCCAGCGAGAGAACACCGACTTTTCTGCAAAGAATATACGGGTGGAGAACAACCGCACCCTGTTTGACGTCACCTGGGCGGGCGGCTGCGCGCGCGACCTGTGCGTGCGCGTGATGGGGCGGCACAATGTGTACGCCGCGCTCTTCGCCTTCGCCGTGGGGATTCTCGGCGGAATGGACCCCGAGGACATCCGCGCAGGGCTGCTTGCCTTTGAGCCGGACGGCCTGCGCCAGCATATGACCTCCTGCGGAGAGTGGGAGCTGATGGAGGACTGCTACAACGCCTCCCCCGAGTCGATGGACGCCGCCATTGAGGTGCTGCACGACTACTGCCTGCGCACCGGCCGCCGCAGCGTGGCGGTGCTGGGCGACATGCTGGAGCTGGGGGCGGACAGTGCGGCCATGCACCGCAGGGTGGGCGCGCATCTGGCGTATCTGGGCGTGGCACGTCTGCTGACGGTGGGCAAGGGCGGCGCGCAGATTGCGCTGGGCGCCCGGCAGATGGGCATGGAGACCGACTGCATTACCCGCTGCGCCGACCCGGAGGAGCCCGAGGCCATCGCCAGGACCCTGAGCGGCATTCTGCAGCCGGGCGATGTGGTGCTGTTCAAGGCCAGCCGGGCAGTGGGAGAGGAGCGCATCATCCAGGCGTTGCGCCATCTGAACGAAAACCAACCGGAGCATTCTGAAGTATGAACGAATTTGCGCTTACCTTTACGGCCGTTGCGGTTGCGGTGTTTGTGCTGACCGCCGTGGCCGAACGGATTCTGATTCCCTGCCTGCGTTCGCACAAGCTGGGCCAGACCATCCTGGAGATCGGCCCACGCTGGCACAAGGACAAGGAGGGGACCCCTATCATGGGGGGAATTGGTTTTATCTTTGCTTCTCTGCTTGTCATGCTGGTGTTTATCATTGTCCGCGCAGTGCAGGGGAGATCGTCCGACTATATCCCACTGGCGATGACCCTGTTATATGCGACGTGCAATGGATTTGTCGGATTTGTGGACGATTACTGCAAGCTGATAAAAAAAGAGAATCAGGGGCTGACCTGGCGGCAGAAGCTGCTGCTGCAGCTGGTGCTGGCGGCTGCGTATGTCTGCGTCATGAGTTACACCGGCAACATGGATACCCTGCTGCGCCTGCCCTTTACCGACCGTACGCTGGACCTGGGCTGGGGCTATTATATCCTGGCCGTGGCGGTGCTGACCGGTGTGACCAATGGCGGCAACATCACCGACGGCGTCGACGGTCTGTGCTCCTCGGTGACCTTTGTCATCGGCGGCTTTCTGGCCGTATGGGCCTTCTCGGTCCGGGATGAACAGCTCTCGCTGATTTCCGCCTTGCTGCTGGGGTCCTCGCTGGGCTTTCTGATTTACAATTTCCACCCGGCCAAGGTCTTCATGGGGGATACCGGCTCGCTGTTCTTCGGTTCTCTGGCCATCGGCAGCGCCTTTATGATGCGGCAGCCCATGATCGGCCTGCTGTTCACGGCGGTTTTCATTCTGGAAATGCTGTCCAGCCTGCTGCAGGTGGTTTACTTCCGTCTGACGCACGGCAAGCGCCTGTTCCGTATGGCGCCGGTCCACCATCACTTTGAAAAATGCGGCTGGAGCGAATATCGCGTGGTGGCCGTCTTTTCGCTGGCGGCGGTCCTGTTCTGCCTGCTGGCCTGGTTCGCACTCTGAGCGCGTTGCTGTGCGGCGGGCCGGTCCCACTCCGGAGAGAAAGGAAGAATTCCGAATGAATGCAGAAAAACACCCCTCCGCTCCGGAGAGCAGCGTGAGCCCCTGCCGGACGGGGGGAACGGGACCGGGGGAGGGGGAGCTTGACGTCGCCCGCAAGGGCGGCCCGGATATCCCCATGCTGCTCATCACCACCATTCTGGTGCTGTTCGGCTGTGTCATGGTGTACAGCGCCTCGTCGGTTTACGCGGCGCAGTATCACCACGACAGCACCTATTTCATCGTGCGGCACATCGTGTTTCTGCTCATCGGCGTAGCGGCTACCGCTCTTTTGGTCCGCTACTGTACGCCGGTGTTCTGGCGGGATTTCAGCTGGATCATCTTCGGGGTCGCGGTGGTGCTGCTGCTGCTGGTTCCCGTCATCGGGACCGACCTGAACAGCGGCGCCAAGCGCTGGCTGGACTTCCGGATTTTCACGGTTCAGCCCTCCGAAATTGCCAAGCTTGCCCTGGTGCTGGCCCTGGCCCGGTTCATGACCGCGCACCGGGACCGCATCTGCTCCACCCACCGCTTCGGCGGCAGCTTTGTGTACGGCGTGGTGTACCCGGGGCTGCTGATTGCCCTGATTCTCGGGCTGGTCGCGATCGAGCGGCATATCTCGGGCGTGATGATCATCGGCATGATCGGCATTTCCATCATGTTCCTGGGGGGCACCAAGCTGCGCTGGATTGCCGCCATCGGAGGTGTGGTGATCTGCGCCGGCTGCCTGCTGGTGCTGGTGTCTGAGTACGCGCAGGTGCGCGTGGACACCTGGCTGCATATTGAGGAGGCCGACCCGCTGGGCAGCGCCTGGCAGACCCTGCAGGGGCTGATGGCCATCGGCTCGGGCGGGCTCTTCGGCAAGGGGCTGGGCAACAGCACCCAGAAGTTCGGCTTTGTCTCCCAGCCGCAAAATGACTTTATCTTCACCATTGTCTGCGAGGAGCTCGGATTTTTCGGCGCGTTTCTGGTGATTGCGCTCTTCGGGCTGTTTGTCTGGCGCGGCTTTTACATCGCCCGCCACGCGCCGGATTCCTTCTGCGCGCTGGTCGCCTACGGTCTGACCTTCAAGGTCGGGCTGCAGGTGGCGCTCAATCTGGCGGTTGTCACCAATTCCATGCCCAACACCGGCATTTCGCTGCCGTTCTTCAGCTACGGGGGGACCTCGCTGATTGTGCAGATCATCGAGGTGGGCATCATTCTCTCCATCTCCCGCTATTCCACCAATCAGAAAATATGAGCCGGCATTCCCCGGCTCTTTACAGGAAAGGAGCATTGCCATGAAGGCACGACGCACCCGCTGGTTCCGCTATACGCTGTTCTCTGCACTCGGCTTTTCCGCCCTGTTTCTCGGGTGGTTTGTGCTGTTCGGCCGCCGTCTGGCGCCCTCGCATTTCTGGGGCGTTACCGGCGCGGTGTTCGCCGTGCTGGGCCTGGCCGCCATGAGTTTTCTGGTCTTCTGCTTTCTGCCCTATTTCCGTGGCGATCGCCGGTGGTATTCGATATCCGCGCTGCTGACGGTTGTGTTTGCGCTGGGAGTGGCCCTGCTCTGGCAGGTGCCGGGAACGGCGGTGAGCCTGTGAGAGTGCTGCTGACCGGCGGCGGAACGGCGGGACACATCAACCCCGCGCTGGCCATTGCCGAGATTGTGAGCCGGAATGCGCCGGGCTCCGAGATTCTGTTCGTGGGGGTGCGCGGAGGCAAGGAGGAGGAGCTGGTCCCGCGGGCCGGCTACCGGCTGTGCTACGTGCGCTCCATGGGCATCCGGCGTTCGCTCTCTCCCGCCAATATCCGTGCGGTCTGGCTGGCGCTGACCTCCCCGTATTCCCGGCAGACCACCCGCATTCTGGAGGATTTCCGGCCGGATATCGTCATCGGCACCGGGGGCTATGCCTGCTGGCCGATTACGGCCGCGGCGGCGCGCCGGGGCATTCCCACCGCACTGCACGAGTCCAACGCGCGGCCGGGACTGGCCGTGCGCCGTCTGCAAAAAAAGGTGGACCGCATCTGGACCAATTTTGACGTCACTGCGGAGCAGCTGCGGGTGAGGCGGGGAGTGGTGCGGGTGGGCAACCCGCTGCGCGGGGAGTTCGGCGCGGTCTCACCCGGGGCGGCCCGCCGGGAGCTGGAGCTGCCTGCGGGGGCGCGCTGCATTCTGTCGTTCGGCGGCAGTCTCGGGGCCGAGCCCCTGAATGCGGCGGTGCTGGATATGATGGCCCGGCTGGCTGCCGAGCACCCGGACTGGGTCTTCCTTCACGCCTCCGGTCAGCGGGACGCCGCGCACACCCGCGCGGAATTTTCCGCCCGCGGGCTGGAGGCGCGGCCGGGCTGCCGGCTGACCGAATATATCTACGATATGCCGCGCTGCATGGCTGCGGCCGACCTGGTGATTTCCCGCGCCGGCGCCATGACCCTATCGGAGCTGGCGCGCATGGGCAAGGCCTGCATTCTGGTGCCGTCCCCCCATGTTGTTGACGACCACCAGTATCACAACGCCCGGGCGCTGGCCGATGCCGGTGCGGCGATGCTGGTTGAGGAGTCGGCACTGCCCGGCGGTGCGCTGGCGGACGCCGTGGAAACGCTGCTGGGCGACCCCGCGCGGATGCGCCGGATGGAGCAGGCCATTGCCGGCTTTGCCGGTCCGGATGCCAACCGCCTGATCTGGCGGCAGATTTGCGAGCTGACCGGCAGCGCCGCCGGCGTCCGCCCGGCTGCCCCGGCCGGAGCCGGGACCTGATGGCTCCCGTCCCGACCCGGGCGGAAAAAAGAAAGAGAAGAGAAGAGAAGAGAAAGGGAAGTGAAATGAACCAGGAAGTGAGAAACCCGAACCCCGCCTCCCCCCGCCGCGCCGCTTCGGCCGGCCGGCCGGAGCGCGCCGCGTGGGCCAGAAAAACCGACCGCAGGCTGCACCTGCTGCGCGTGCTGATGGTCTTTATCGGCAGTGTCGTGCTGCTGCTGGGGCTGCTGCTGTTGCTGCTGCCCTGCTTCCGCGTGAAAAAAATCGAGGTCAGCGGAGAGCTGGAAGGGGTGACCGAGCAGGAGCTGATTGACGCCTCCGGGGTGCAGATCGGGGAGGAGATCATCGGCATGGATCTGCGCGCCGTGCTGGACAGGCTGGAGGCGGCCTATCCGAATCAGCGCTTTACGGTCAGCCCCACGCCGTTCTCCATCAAAATCCGGGTGGAGCAGCAGGCCGTTGCCTACATGGCGTACGGGGAAAACTATTTTTCGCTGGACCGCGATTTCCGGGTGCTGGCGGTCAGCGACAGCGCGGAGGCCTTCCGCGGTCTGCTGTGCATCCGTTTGCCCGAGATCACCGGGGTCACGGTCGGGCAGCCGGTTGTTTTCGCGGATACCGGAATCGACCGCGGCTACATCTCCACCATGCTGGAGCTCTTTGAAGCCCTGGAGCTGACCGACCGGGTGGATCTTCTGGACGTCTCCCGGAAATTCAACGTGTCTTATGTTCTGGACGGCAGCACCCGCATTGTCCTGGGCAGCGTCAGCGACCTGGAGGTCAAGCTGGAGCTGGCCGGAAAAATGCTGGACGCGCGGCAGGGCAGCGCGGACTATGCGGTGGTGGACGTCTCGGACCTCAAAAAGTCAACCTATCGTCCGATGGAATCGTATGATATGCTGATGGCGGGATAACCCGCCACCCCCTGCGGATGCGAGCTTCGGGCTGATTTTTTCCGGTTTGCGGCGAAAATTGACGCAAAAAGCGGGGAGCGTACCCCGCTTTCCCCCGGACACACGAAAATAAAATGTAAATTTTCAAAAAAAATTGAGAAAACATCTTGAAAAAATCCCGAAAAAATAGTAATATATATAGAGGAACATCTACCCCCCGCACGGGGGCGACCCAACCGTTACAGAAAAAAGCGGTATCCAAAAGTTTGGGAGGATCAGAACAATGACGTTTGAACACGACGATAGCTTGGAGTGCGGCGTGAAAATCAAGGTAATCGGAGTCGGCGGAGGCGGCAACAACGCCGTCAACCGCATGATCACCACCAATATCCGCGGTGTGGAATTCGTTTCGGTCAACACCGACCGCCAGGCGCTCCGCAAATCCGAGGCTCCCAATCAGCTCGTCATCGGAGAGAAGATTACCAAGGGCTTCGGCGCCGGCGCCAATCCCGAAATCGGGGCGCGCGCAGCCGAGGAATCCATCGAGGATATCCGCGCCATTCTGGAGGACACCGACATGGTGTTCATCACTGCCGGCATGGGGGGCGGCACCGGCACCGGCGCCGCGCCCGTGGTTGCGCGCGTGGCGCGCGAGATGGATATTCTGACCATCGGCATTGTCACCAAGCCCTTCGCCTTTGAGGGCAGCAAGCGCATGTCCCAGGCCGAGGTCGGCATTGCCGAGCTGGCGCAGTATGTCGATTCGCTGGTGGTGATTCCCAACGAGCGCCTCAAGCAGGTTTCCAATGCCAAAATTTCGCTTTCCAACGCCTTTGGCATCGCCGACGACGTGCTGCGCCGCGGCGTGCAGAGCATCTCGGATCTGATCAATGTGCCGAGCTTTATCAACCTGGATTTTGCCGACGTCACCAGCGTGATGGCCAACGCGGGCTACGCGCATATGGGGGTCGGCTCGGCCACCGGCAAGGACAAGGCCGAGCAGGCCGCGCGGGAGGCCATCTCCAGCCCGCTGCTGGAGACCTCGATCAAGGGCGCCAAGGGCATTCTGATCAGCATGACCATCTCCGAGGACGTGGGCCTGGAGGATGTGGACGCTGCCGCCTCGCTGATTTCCCAGGAGGCAAACCCCAGCGCCAACGTCATCTGGGGTGTTGCGTTTGACCCCGAGCTGGAGGACGGCATGAAGATTACCATCATCGCCACCGGCTTTGAAAAGAAGCCCGAGGACGCGCTGCGGACCGGTACATCGGTCAAAACCAATCCCGAGTCTCCCTTCAAAAAGGAGGCCGCCGCCCGTCAGGCTGCCCAGGCTGCGGCTCCCGGCCGCCCCGGCGCGCCCGCTCCGGCCGCCCGGCCGGCCGCGCCCCGTCCCGGCACGGCGCCCCGCCCCGCAGCGGGAGCACCCGGCGCTGCGCGTCCGGCTGCCCCGGCCGCACATCCGGCCCAGCAGCCGGGTACGCCGGCCCGGCCGGCGGCTCCGCGTCCGGCTCCCAGGCCCGCGTCGCTGGACGATGACCTGGACGATATGCTGGACATGCTGAAGAACACCAGAAAGAAAAATCCGTAAATTAAAAAAACGAAGTATTGAAGTATTGCTGTGAAGAAAGGATGTTTTTGCCAGTCAAAAACAGGGCTGTACACATGATATTCGAGCATGACGATACCGTATCCGACTGCGGTGTGAAAATCAAAATCATCGGCGTGGGAGGTGGCGGCGGCAACGCTGTCAACCGCATGGTGGCCGCCAATGTTCAGGGGGTGGAGATCTATGCTCTGAATACCGACAAGCTGGCCTTCCAGAAATCCGAGGTTCCCAACAAAATCGTTATCGGCGAAAAGATTACCAAGGGCTACGGCGCCGGCGCCAACCCGCAGATCGGCGCGCGCGCGGCTGAGGAATCCATCGATGACATCCGTTCGGTGCTGGAGGGCACCGACATGGTGTTCATCACTGCCGGCATGGGGGGCGGCACCGGTACCGGCGCCGCGCCGATTGTGGCGCGCATGGCGCGGGAAATGGACATCCTGACCATCGGGATTGTCACCAAGCCATTTGCCTTTGAAGGGAAGAAGCGGATGGATCAGGCCGAGGAGGGCATTGCCGAGCTGGCGCAGTATGTCGATTCGCTGGTTGTCATTCCCAACGAGCGCCTCAAGCAGATTTCCTCTGCCAAAATTTCGCTTGCCAATGCCTTCGGCATCGCCGACGACGTGCTGCGCCGCGGCGTGCAGAGCATTTCCGACCTCATCAACGTCCCCGGCTTTATCAATCTGGATTTTGCCGACGTCACCAGCGTGATGGCCAACGCGGGCTATGCCCACATGGGGGTCGGCTCGGCCACTGGTAAGGACAAGGCCCAGGAGGCGGCCGCCGAGGCCATCTCCAGCCCGCTGCTGGAGACCTCGATTAAGGGCGCCAAGGGCATTCTGATTAGTATGTCGGTCTCCCCCGACGTCAGCCTGGACGACGTCGACCAGGCCTCGGCCCTGATTACCCGCGAGGCAAGCCCCGGCGCCAATGTCATCTGGGGCGTGGCCTTTGACCCGTCGCTGGAGGACGAGATGCGGGTTACCATCATCGCCACCGGCTTTGAAAAGAAGCCCGAGGACGCAATGCGTACCTTCAACAAGGTCAAAACCAATCCCGAGTCTCCCTTCCGCCGGGAGAACGCGGCAGGAGCTGCGGCAAAGCCGGCCGCTCCCGCCTCCCGCCCGGCCGCTCCCGCCGGCAGGCCCGCCGTGCCGCAAAAGCCGGTGCCGGGCGCCCCGGCCCGTCCGGCCGCGCCCGGTACACCCGCCGCGGCTCCGGCCCGTCAGCCCGCCCAGGCGCCGCGTCCCGCCGCTCCGCGTCCGGCTCCTAAGCCCGCTGACGACGAGGTCGATATCTGGAAGTGGTAATGATCGCTGGGAAAGACCTTGGAGAGACCCGCCTCTTAAGGAGAGGCCGGTCCCTCCAAACCTCCCCCGGCGAGACCTTCCCCAGCCACCGCCCGCCTATTTGGAAAATCGCCAATGATAGCGTCCCGCTGGCGGGCGGCAGCCGGGGAAGCCCTTTTTCAGGGGAGGTAAAAATCAGAGCGTATCGCCATACAAAGCGATTTGCCCTGCATATCAGAAAACCGGACAGCCGCCATTGGTTGCCCGGTTTTTGATGGTATGGGTATATTCATATATTGCTCATTGCTCATTGCTAATTGCACATTGCAAATTGTTCCATCCGCCCCCAAAAGAAATTCCCCGGCGCAGGCCCCCGGGCATACCGTATTTGCAATACCGTATGCAATTGGGGGCCTGTGCCGGGGAAAGGTCTCGCCGGGGGGGCCCCCGAGGGACCGGCCTCTCCTTAAGAGGCGGGTCCCTCCAAGGTCTTTCCCAATGGTAAGACTCTTATCAGGCGGGTCCCTCCAAGGTCTTACTTCCTCTTA
>CALWQR010000024.1 GCA_944383705.1 uncultured Clostridia bacterium | reverse complement strand
ACCCCCGGGCGTACCGTATTTGCAATACAGTATGCGAAAATCGGGGGCCTGCGCCGGGGAAGGTCTCGCCGGGGGAGGATTGGAGGGACCGGCCTCTCCTTAAGAGGCGGGTCCCTCCAAGGTCTTCTCCAACGGCAGGAACCTTATCAGGCGGGGGCTCTTACTCCCGGGACATCCAGACAGCGCAGCGGGAGTCGGATTCCCAGGTCTTGCCGGCGGAGGCGTAATCGATCAGGCGCAGGGCGCCGCCGTCCGCAGTGGGCAGACTCAGGCAAAGCCGGGCCTCTGGAATCTCGGGGCACTCGGCCGGCGCTGTGCCGGCGACAACACCGTTTTCGTCAAAGGCCACGGGGAAAGCCGAATCGGGGTCGCGTCCCAGGCGCGCGTCGGAAGCCAGCATCAGCGGTCCGCGGCGGTAGGAAAGGAAGCGGTCCTCATTGCAGGCACCGGCCGGCGGGGCCTGGCGCACCACGCGCATATCCAGCACAAGCTCTATCTCCTGCCCGGCCCACTCCCGGTCCAGCGTCAGATATCCTGCCGCATCCACAGCCACCGGTGTGCCGGCGCAGGTCAGCGAGGTCTGCTCGCTCCAGGCCGGAATGCGCAGCAGCAGCGGGAAACGCTCGGGACGTGCGGGGCTGACCCGGACGCGCACGGTCCCGTCGTAGGGATACCCGGTCCGGATATCCAGCGTCAGCTCCTGTCCCCCCGGCGTGCGGGTGCGGATGCTGCCGGGCAGATACAGGTTCAGCGCCAGCCCGTCATCGGTCCTCAAAAGGGCGGCCTGCGGAATCATCCCGGCGCCGGCCGCGCCGATGCAGGCGCAGCAGCCGTAAAAGCTGTGGTCGGGCATCAGCTGATATCCCCCCACCATATCCCCGCGGGCCCCCGCCAGCAGCGGGCTGTAGCTGTCAAAGGGCAGCACTGTGGGAATGGGCTCCTGGCCGGGCTTGGGCTCCTCGTTCCGCTTTCTGGACCTGGAGGGGACCAGACGGGTATTGAGCGAGCCGAGGTAGGCATTGCAGAAGGACTGCTCGATGCAATCGGCATACGCGGCGTCTCCCGACAGCCGCAGGAGCTGGAGAGAGAGCTTCATCCATGTCACGGTTACGCAGGTCTCCTGCATAATGCCCCGGTAATCGGTGCCGGTCTGCCGCCAGGCCGAATGATCAAACAGCTCGTGCGTACAGCCGCAGCAGCCGATGGCGGTCACCTCGGTCTCGCGGATGCGGCGGCCGAAGTTCAGCGCGGCGGTCTTCCATTTTTCCTCGCCGGTGATGCGGTAGTACTCCACCAGCCCCTCAAAGCAGGACATCACCTCATAGGCCTTGACCACCGGATAGCGGAAGGGCGGCAGCTCGTCGCGGTAGGCCAGCTCAAAAATGCTCTTGCCGCAGGTGCTGGCGCCTACGCGCACGATGTAATCGGCAAATGCAAGGTATTCGGCCTTGCCGGTGGCGTGCCAGAGACGCAGCACGGGCTCCAGGATCGAGCAGGAGTTGGCCGACTCCCAGGCCTTGCTGGTGTGCTCCAGCGGGATCTGCCCCTCGCCGTCGCCAACCTTGTTGATGATGTAGTCCAGATGCCGCTCCATCGCGGTCTGGATCTGTGCCCGCAGCTCGGGCTCCGGGCAGATTTCCGAGAAATATTGCAGCCCCAGCAGCACATATTTGCGGCACCACATGTCCCAGCCCCGGAACTCCTGCTCGCGCACATAGGACGAAATGCGCCCGCAGGGCTCGGCCGCGCCAATCAGGTCGCATACACTCGCACGCAGCATACGGTAGAGCTCCTCGTTGCGGGTATACCGGTAAATCCACGCCGCGCCCCGCATCATCTTGCCCCAGTACTCCCCGCGCCAGTAGCCGCCGGCGTCGGGCTGTACCCGGAATATCTGTACAAATTTCTTCCACAGCTCGGGCTTCATCAGCTGATGCTGCATGATAAACTCCACTGCCCCGGCAAAGTCCCCCTCAAAGCGGCATTCGGCAGTCCGGTCAAGCCTCAGGACATCGGCGGTCGCGGTACGGTTGTTGCTCATCTTGTTTTTTCCTCCCATACGCCGGGGATCCTCCCCGGCCGGTTTTCGGGCAGCGCCGCAAAACGCGCGGCGGCCCATCATCGGTCAAGTACTATATATTATACGATTTTACGCGGGCATCGTCAATTGCAAAACCGCCGATTCGATGTAATATAGATTGCAAATTCGCCGATCAGGCAAAGCAGATGGGCGTTACCCGGCCAAGCACCCCGGCAATGTGAATATTCTCGGGACTGACCATGGAAACCAGATGCCCGCAGGGGCCGGGATTCATCTCGGCAAGCAGGTCGGCGTACAGCTGATCTCCGGCCGGCCAGAGCAGCACATCCGGGTCGATCAGGTCGTAGGCCTCCACGCTTCCGCCGGGCGCGGCTCCGTGATGCGGAACCTGAAGGATATCGGATTTCAGCGCCGCGCCGCAGCGCTCCACCAGAGTGCCCCAGGCGCCGGCGGCCGCGTCACCGGTCATCAGCACGGTTTTGCCGTTGATGGTCAGGCGGGTGACCGTACTGGCGTCGTTGTAATCCGAAAGCGAGCCCTGCCGCAGGTCGGCGGCGGTGTACAGCACCTCCACCTGCACATCTGCCAGCCAGAACACCTGCCCGGTGTGCAGGCGGCGGACCTTTGTGCCGGTTGAGTAGCTGCTCAGGGCGTCCAGCACGGCCTGCTCGTCGGCTGCCATGCTGCCGCCCGCGCTGCCCTGGTCGGCCGAGGGGCGGTTGAGGAAGACGGTCTCCAGCCGCACCCGACCCCCGTATTTGCGCAGAAAGGCGGGGAACATGCCGGTGTGGTCGCTGTGACAGTGAGTGAGCATCCAGGCCGAAATGCGGACCGTCCCCAGCCCGTTTTCGGCCGCCACATCCGAGAGGGTGCGCCAGAGCTGGTCGGCGTCCGATTCGTTGTGGCCGCCGTCATAAATCAGGAAGGTGCCGTCGGCCAGCAGGTAAACCATGCTCATGCCGTTTTCAAAAGCCCCGCCGCCGTATACGCCCAGCAGGTACCCCGTGGTGTCGCAGACCCGGTCGAAGGACTGCTCCCCCACCGGGGGCAGGAAGGCCGACTCCGGCGGCTCGCGCTCCACGCGCAGCTCCCCGCCGCCCAGGCTGACATACAGCGCCTGCCCGTCTCCGGAGCAGGCGGCAAATTCGCCGGTGGCGCCGGCAGAGCGGGCGGAAACCGTGTAGGAGAGCGCCGCGAGCGATTCGAGATAGTCCTCGAAATCGGACTGCTCCGCGCCGGCGGCAACCAGTACGGCCGAGCCCTCGTCGGCCCCGACGCAGTAGCTCCAGAGCGTGAGGTCTCCCCCTGGCAGCGGGACGCCGTTGAGCAGCTCGCTGACGGTTTCCTCCCGGGCGTAGCCGCGCAGGGTGATGCCGTCCCCCTCCAGGCCGTTGCGGATGCGGCGGCTGAGGTGATCCACCGCCTCGGCCAGCGCAGCCGTGCTGTAGGCCGCAAGGTAAAGGTCCTCCCCTCCGGCGGCAACCCGGTAGTCGCCCAGCCCCATGCCCTCGGCCAGGCCGCTGGCGCGCAGCGCCTCTGTGCTGCCGATATAGATGGTGGGCTGCGGCTCGGCAACGGCCGCCACGCTTTCCTTTTGCACGCGGGGCGCGCTGCCCACCTGATTTTTGACGACCTCGGCCAGCTCCAGGGCGGCCTCATAGTACAGGTTGTCCCCGGCGTCCGGGTAAACGATGCGGTAGCGCACCGTGCCGTCGGCCGCCAGAACCAGCTCGCCCGGCGTGGGCTGCGGGGTATCCGTCCCGCCGGGTGTCTCCCCGGCGTCACTCCCCGTCCCGGCGGCGGTATCGTCCCCCGGCTCCTCCCCGCTCCGGCAGCCGGCCAGCGCCGGCAGCAACAGCAGCCCGCAAAGCAGAAGCAGCAGGCCGCGCAGCAGCAATTGCCTCATATGTATGTTTGTGGGGAAAACTTCCGGTCAAAAGCTTTCCCCACGCTCCTTTCCTGCTATTTTGTTATGGGATTTGCGGCGTCACGCAAGATCCAGCCAATCCTCAATCCGGGCGTCGCCCAGGTTGCGCAGCGACTCGTAAACCGTCACAAAGCCGCGCGCGGCGCGCTCGCTGGCCATGACATAACCGGTGTCGCAGACGTTGCCCCCCGCGCCCTCGGCCAGGTAATAGCCCAGGTCGTAGGAGAGGCTGTCGCGGATGACGCCCATCATCTCCACCGAATCCATATCGGTCATGGAATTGTAGGTCAGGATATCCTCGTAGTAGGTGGGCAGAACCTCCTTCTGTCCGTAGTAGGCCATGCATTCCAGCACAACCGAGGCCATCTCGGCCGTGGCAGCGTCGGTGGTGACGATGCGCGGGATGACAAAGGTGTTGGTAGCGGCGTTGACAAAGGTGTAGTAGCCATCCACCGTGCTGTCATACTTGGGCATGGGCACCAGGCCAAAGTCCAGCTCGGTCTGCTTGAGGGTCTCGGCCCGCAGTACAATCTCGTCATAGAAGGTTGCGCGTCCCTCCTCCAGCGCCTTGGACATGGAGGTATAATCACCGCCGCCCATTGCGCAGGCGTTGCTGTCAAACAGCAGGTCAAAATAGTCGTCAAAGGCGTTGACCAGGTTGTTGGCGGTGCTGGGAATGACGCTGATGCTGTCCTCGGTCACCTCCAGCCAGTGCTGGCCGGTGGAATAGATGATGTTCATCGGCCCACGCCACCAGCCCGTGACATAGCCGAAGGAATCGGTGGCCAGGTTGCCGGAGTTGTCGCCGTTGAGGTTTGCGTCGGTTGTGGTGACATACTCGCGGAAGACCTCAAATGTCCATTCGCCGTTGCGCACCCGTTCGTAGGGGGTGACAAGGCCGGCGTTGTTGATGATGGTCTTGTTGAAGAACATACCCACGGCCTGGCCGACGCTCAGATAGCTGATATCCCCGGTCATCATATAGATGCTGCCCGATACGGCCGTCCACTGCTGCCGGGCGTCCTGGTTCCACCAGGAGGCGTCCAGATTGGTGTAGGGCAGCAGGTTCCAGTCGGCCGTCAGCGCGTTGATGACATAGTTGGTGCTGTTGCGCCCGTGGTTGGCAACCAGGTGGTAGGTATCCTCCAGGCCGGCAGCCAGCGAGTTGACGTTCATGTAGGTGTCAATTTCGGCCTCACCGAGGGTGCTCATGGTCATTTCCACAAAGTAGGTCTCCTCGATGCGCGCCTGGCGGCGGAAGACGGCCTGGTCTACCGCGCTGCCCGAAGCGCCGTCGGCAAAATACAGCTCCTCGTTGTAGTAATCCGCGTCGCCGCGGGCAAGAATGCGGAACTCCGCGTAGTCAAAATCCAGTCCCTCGGGCAGGTCCAGGGGCTCTTCCTCCTCGGTCGAGTCGGGGCCGGAGGTGCCGCCGGTGGAGCCGGTGCTGCCGGTGGCCGGGTCATCCCCGGTCTTCCGGCAGGCAACCAGGCCCACCGCCAGCAAAGCCGCCAGCAGCAAAAGGGCCAGACGGAATGCGGTGCCTGTTTGCTTCATCATGCTTCATCTCCTTTTCTTGGAATTGCGCGCGGCGCGGGATTTGCCCCGCAGCAGCGCCGGAGCCGCGGCCAGCAAAGCCAGCGCGGGCAGTGCGCCGAAGGCGAAGGACGACTGGCAGCCCGCTTTGTCCGCGGGCGCCTCGCTGCTGTCGGAGGCAGCGGGCGGCTCGGTCGCCGTATCGGTCGGCGGGTCGGTTTCCTCCTCCTGCTCCAAATCCTTGAGCAGGGTCTTCTTCCAGCGGGCGGTGTAGGTCACGTCGGCCGTAACCGGCACAATTTCCTCGTCCCAGCCGTTGAACTCATAGCGGTACACATTGTCGTCGGGGCGGGTGGTCTCGCCCTTGTAGGTGGGGGTTTCGCCGTACTCGTACTCCTCGGTCTCAACGGTCTCGCCCACCACCCAGGTGATGACGTACTTGCCGGACTCGCCCTGCTCAAAGGTCACATTGCTGATGGAATGTCCGTCCCGCTCAAAGCTGCCGCGGAAGGTTGCGGAAATGTAGTCGTTCAGCTCGCCGCCGGCGCTGAGCGACTGGCCCTCCAGCTTGGAGGAGCCGTCGATGTCGGCCGTCAGCGTGATGGTCTTGCCGCCGAAGTCATACAGCTTGGAGAGCACCGAGAAGCCCACCAGCTCGTTGAAGTTGCCGATTTGCAGCGCGTCCTGCGCAAAGTCGAACCAGCTGTAGTCGGCGTTGGCGTTGGCCATCGGGGCCAGCCCTGCGGCAATGGCCACCACCGGATACATGCCGGCGCGCATGGCCCAGCCCTCGTCTCCCACGGTGGTCTTGCCGGCGTCGCCGGCCACCTCGGAAAAGCTGTGGACCGTCAGCCCGGCGTCAGCGCCGCTCAGGGTTGCGCCCTCGGCCGTGCTGCCCGCCACGCTCAGGTTGGCAAGCGTGCTGCACTGCGTGGCAGAGAGCGTGGTGTCGGCGGCAACCCGGCCGATCCAGGCATAGCCTGCGGCCACGGCGGCGCCGTTGCCAATGCTCAGGCCCGAGACAAAGACGCGGGTCATCGTCAGCTCGCCGCCGTTGGTCTGTCCCAGCACGGCGCCGGTGGCGGTTGCAGCGGTGTTGGCGTTTTGCAGATAGCCGTCAAACTGGCAGTCGGTCAGGGTCAGGGGGGCAGAGGTGCCTTTTTCGGAATTGCCGATATAGCCCACAAGGCCGCCCACCTGGTCGACAGTGCCCGAGGCCACAATGCTGCCGGAAACATAGCAGTTGCTCAGCGTGGCGTCCACCCATGCGTTGCCCAGGATGCCGCCCACCATCCGGGCCTCGCCCGAGACGATGATGTCGCCGTCAAACACGCAGTTCTCATAGGTGTCCGCGCCATATTTGGAGTAGGCGCAGATGCCGCCCACCCAGGACTTGGCGCCATCGATCTGCATCAGCGCGCCGGTCACCGTGATGTTGCGGAAGGTGCCGCCCGAGCGCGCATAACCGCAGACCACGCCAACCGTGTCGTATGCGGAAGAGATGACGGGGCTCTCGAAGGTGAAGTTGGAAATTTCGCCGCCCTGGTCGATGGTGCCGACAAAGCCGATGTTGGCCGCGGTGCCGGTGACCTTCAGGCCCTGGATAATGGCCGGCTCGCCGGCCAGACCCACGCGGCCAATCAGGTTCCCGCCAAAGCGGGTGTCATAGGTGTTGCCGATGGGCAGCCAGTCCAGCCCCGCCAGGTTGAGGTGCGAGGTGACATAAAAGGTGATTTCCTTCTCACCCAGGCTGTACGGATACCCTGCCGTGCCCGACTCCGCAATCAGCTTGGCCAGGCCCGCCAGCTTGGCGGCGGTGTCCAGCTCGTAGCTGTCCTGGAGGTCGTCGGGGTCAAACCAGGTGGTATCGGTGCTGCCGTCCCACACGTCGTAGCGGGTCACCGCGTAGTCGGGCGGGTTGATGGGAGCCGTCACCGTGGTGTCCATGGTGATGGAGGGCAGCTGGCCGCCCACCACAACCGCCCGGCCCTCAGCCGCGGTCAGGGTGGTGCTGCCCTGCATCACCAGCGCGGCGGCGGCATAAAAGCCGACAACCGAGAGATTGGCACTGTCGGTGGGCAGCGTGATGGTGGTGTCGGCCAGCGTCAGGGCTGCGGCCGCGTTGTCCAGCCGGAACACATCCTTTGCTTTGCTCCCGGAGGGCTGGGTCCACGTCAGGGTGCAGCCGTCCATCGTCAGGTCGCCGCGAAGAACGAACAGCGCATACTGCGGCGCACCGGTCACGGTGAAGTCGCAGTCCTCAAAGCGCACCTTCATGCCGGGCTCCGCCTGAATGACGTAGCGGCCAAAGCCCCCGCCGTCGATGGCGTTGAGCACAACCTTCAGGTTTTTCACCGTCACGTCGGCGGTGTTGCGATCCGGGTTGCTGGCGTCCGAGCGGAAGGCCCCGGTCAGGGTGTGGCCGTTCCCGTCCAGCGTAATCTGCCCCTGCAGATACAGCTCGGTGGTGATGGCGACGTCGGAAATCAGCGTAACGGTCTCGCCGTCCGGCACTTTGATCAGCGCGTTGTCGCGCCCGCCGTTGCCGGCAAAATTGCTGTTGAACTTGATGTAGCCGCTGAAGGCCCCGCCGTCATAGGCGGCCTCGGCCTCGCCCACGCGGGCGTGGTAGCCCTGGGCTGCGGCAAGCGCGTCGTAATCCTCGGCCGCCTGTACCGGAACCAGGCAGCTCAGCAGCAGCGCCGCCAGGGCGCAAAAGGCAAACAGTCTTTTTTTCATGGTAGTTCTCCTTTTTTGTCAGAGTTCAAGCGAACAGGTTGCCGGGGTCACCCCCGAACTGGTCGCCAGGTCCGCCGTCGGGATTGACGGGCGAGGTCCGGATGACGTCCTGCAGGTCTGCGGTCAGCAGCTCCAGCGTCGGGTTGCAGTAGGTTTTCATATCAGATGCTCCTTTCATGATGGGTGCGGCTCTGCGGCCGCGCCCGGGCCGGGCGGCCCGGGGCTGCGGTGCGGGCGTCAGACGCCCGGGTCAAAGGGCTGCGCCGGCTCGGCGCTGCCCCACACGCGCTGGTAGGCGGTAGCGTCGTGCAGCAGGATTTCGTAAAGGCCGCTTTCGGCCAGCTCCCGCCGCACCGCGCCGTTGCGCGCGATGTTGTCGGCAAACTCCACGGTCCAGCTGTACAGCTGTGCCCCGCAGGGATACCAGAGCGTGGAGGCGCCCAGCGAATGGTAGAACGCCGCGTCCGAATCCCCCACCCCGTGGTGTGCAACCTGTACCTGATTGGCCCGCAGGGTATCGCCGTACAGCGCGGTCAGGCGGTCGGTCACCTCGTGCAGCGCGTCCCCCAGGAAGAGGATGCTGTCGCTGCCGTCCGAGAGGCGGGTGATGACGCTGGAATTGTTGAAGTCGGCCACCCCGCCGTTGATGTAGAGCTCCTCGGGCGAGAGCAGCACCTCCAGGGTCAGGCCGCACCAGGAAAAGCGCATTCCGGTGTGCAGCACGCAGACCTGCGCCCCCTCAAAGCGCGCGGCAATGCCGGGCAGGGAGGTGTGCAGGAAGGGGTCGGCCGCGTCGGCGCGGTTGAGCGGAGCCACCAGAAAGCGCTCCAGCGTCACCCGGCCGGCGTAGCGCTCGGCAAAGGCAGAGAGGCAGCTGTAATGGTCGGCGTGCGCGTGGGTGATGACCCAGGCGCGGATGCAGATCCCCTGCTCTCCCCCGTTCTGGCTCACAAGCGTTTGCCAGAGCTGGTCGGCCTGCCCGGGGTATCCCCCGTCCCAGATGAGAAAGCTGCCGTCGGACAGCCGGACCACATAGCCCATGCCGTTGGAATAGACGTTCTCGGAGCTGATGGGCAGGCAGAGCTGCGTGATGGTGACCGGCTCGCTGCCGCCGGTGGGAACCGGCACGGGCAGCGTGGCGGCGGCCGTATCCGAGGTGACGGCGCACAGCCGCCCGGTATCGGCCAGATAGTAGATGTGGAACAGTTCGGCTCCGCGGCAGTAGGTGGCAAACAGACTGCCGTTTTGCGCGTGAGAGGAATACGACGTGTAGCCCTGCGCCTCCAGGAAGGCGCACAGGGTGCGGAAGGTTCCGGCGTCCTTACCCGTCCAGGATCGCAGCACCGAGCCGTCCCCGTTTGTGTAGCTTTGGGCAGCCGCGCCGAGATAGCTCAGCATGTCAATCGGCGCTCCCCCGAAAAAAGTCCAGTACGCCGGCCTGCGCATCGTCCTGAGCGACAATGTCTGCGGCCAGGTCGCGCACCACGCCGCTCAGCTCGTTGCCGTAGTAGGTAAAGCTGCCCAGGCCCTCAATGGTCACGGTCATGTAGCCGATGCCGGACAGCTCGCCGGTCAGGCTGGCGTTGGTCAGGTTGACCATGCTGCCAAAGAAGCGGTAGTAGCCGTCCTCCGCAGCGGTGTCGGCGTTGTACCAGCCCTCGTTCTCCACAATCAGCCAGTTCTTGCCGGCGGCCTCCAGCGCCTCGGTGGTAAATGCGCCCGCAGCGTCTACCGAAGCCTTGGCGGCAATCAGCGTACCGGTGGCAACGGTTGCGCCTGCGGCCTCCAGAGCGTCCAGCAGTTCCTTGTCGATGCGGGTTTCAAAGCGGATGCCGGAGTTCCCCAGTGTGGCCGCGTTGCCGCCGGGCAGACGGATGTCCACGGTCGGGTTTTCCAGGTCGCCCTCCACCGGCTCGGTGAAAATCACCTGGCCGTTGAAGGTGATGGTGCCGCCCAGCTGGGTCAGCGCGTTCTCGGTGTCGATGATTTTGGGAGCCGTAAAGCTGCCGCCCAGCAGCCGGATGGTCTGGTCCTTGCTGCCAAACACGCAAATCAGCGCCTCGCTGTCATGCTTGCTGACAAAGGTGCCGCCGTTGATAACCAGCGTGCAGCGGTTGTCACCCGCGGCCTCCCACATGCGCCGGGAGGTGGTGATGGTGCCGCCGTTGATGGTAATCACGCTCTGATTGGCCCCGTTGGCCTTGAAGGTGTTGCCCGTCGTGGTGATAACAGCCCCCTCGTTGACCGTAAGCGTGGCATTGGCGTTGTGCATCCGGACGCCGACGCTCTGCGTGCCGTCCGTAGCGCTGCCCTCGGCCAGAACCTGCGCGCCATTGTCCAGCACCAGCGCGCCGTTGACAATCACCGCGCCGTAAGGGGTGGTGACGGGGGTATGAATGAGGCTGTCGCGCAGGGTCAGGCTGGCCCCGGCGTTGATTTGCAGGGCGGCGGCGCCGCCGTTCTGCCGGATGGTCAGGCCCGTAATCACCACATCCTTGACGTTGTCGTCAACCCGTACAAGATAAGTATCCGTGTTGCCGGAAATCGTCTTGCCGTTGCCGTCCAGGGTGACAGACTTGGTGATGTACTGGGTGCTGCTCACCGGAATGTTGTCCAGCAGGGTAACGGTATCCCCGGCCGCCGCGGCCGCCATGGCGCTGGAAAAGCTGTTGTAGCCCCGGCCGTTGACCTCGGCCACATACCCGGTGGAAATGCCCAGTGTGGCGTTCGGCGCGCCCGAGAGGTCAAACTCGGTTCCCTCCAGCACGGCCTGGCCGTTCGCATCATCGAAGAACACCGGCTTGTTTCCGTCCGCGGTCCAGGTGAACGTGCAGTCCCGCATAGTCAGGTTGCCGCGCAGGATAATCAGACCATAAGCCGGGTTCCCGTTGACCGTAAAGGTGCAGTTCTCAAAGGTGCAGGCGTTGCCGGCATTGATCTGATAAAGATAAGCGTTGCTGGTTCTCTCGGCCAGGTCCAGCACCACGTTCAGGTTTTTCACCGTCACGTCGGCGCCTGTCGAGTCGGTGCGAATGGCCCCGTACAGCGAGTAGCCGTTGCCGTCCAGCGTCAGGGTACTGTTCAGAAGCAGCTCAAAGCCGATGGTGACATTGGCAATCAGCGTCACTGTCCCGCCGGCCGGCACATCGGCGGGGAGGGAGTTGCGGTTTGTGGGCGAAAGTGCTTCAAATGTGAAGTATGTTACCGTACCGTCGGCGGTTTCATACTTGGCATGGTAGCCCTGCGCCGCCGCCTCGGCATCATCGGCCGGTACGGCGGAAACAGGGAAGATCAGAAAGCAGGCGCTCAGCAGAGACACCAGCAACAGCCAGGACGTACACTTTTTCAGCATTTTCAATTCTCCTTTTTTGATGGATTTGAACCGCGTCCCCATCCTCGGGTGCCGTGATTTTGCCACAATCCGGCAGATGCTCGCCCGGTTCTATGTGCTATTATAGCATAAAAAAACGAAATAGTAAATTGCAAAAACAAGAGACATGTGCGATTATTTCATGCAAAAACGACGATTTGAAGGGAAAGGGCCGCCGCGCAGCCCTCCGGATGCAAAAAATCCGCTCCAGACCGGTAAAAATTTTGAAAAAGCCCTTGACACACGCGCCCATTTTGTGTAATATATAGGAAAGAAGCACCGCACAGCCCCGGCCGCCCGCCGCCGGAAAGGAGGACCTGCCATGAAGCCGTCCGAAAAGCCCGCGCGCTCCGCTCCTGCGGAGCTCCCAGCCCCCGCAAAGCTCCCAGCCCTGCCCGCCGCGCCCACCGCCGGCCGTCTGCCGCCCTCCGCGCAGCACGTTGCCATGCCCACCGCCCCCCTGCCGCCCGCATCGGTGCCCGCCTCGGCGGACGGGCCCGAGGCGCAGCTCAGCCTGACCCGCGTGTTTGAGGAGGCCCCGCCGCTGCGCCGCTGGCGCTTTTGTGCCGAGAGCATTTATCACCTGCAGCCCGGCCCCGCGCCCTTTTTGCACTACCACCGCGAAATGGAGGTGGGGCTGTGCGTCAGCGGCACTGGAATGCTGCTGCTGGACGGCAAAAGCATTCCGTTTGCCACCGGCAACGTGCAGGTGGTGTTGCCGATGCAGCCGCACTACAACGTATCCGACCAGCCCGACACCGTGTGGCATTTTATCAGCTTTACCCCCGGGCGGCTGGAATCCACGCACATCCACCTGGACCCCGGACTGCTGGACACGCTGGCCCGGGACTGCAAAACCAGCGGCGTGTTTACCGCGGCACAGGACCCGGACCTGGTGCGGCTGCTGACCTCGCTGGCTCTTTCGGCCGTGCGCAACCCCGTCTCCCCCTATGACGAGGACCGCCTGCTGCTGTTGCTGCTGGACGTGCTGCTGAAGCTGGGGACCCTGGGCAGCGACCTGCCCGCCCCCTCGCGCGCAGACCTGCCCACCGACAAGATTATGCCGGCGCTGATTCTGCTCTCCGACGCCATCCGCGCCGGGCGCCCGGTGAGCATTGCCGACATGGCGGAGGCCTGCCACTTCAGTCAGTCGCACTTCCGCAAGCTCTTCCTGGAGGCGATGGGCACCTCCCCCAAGGATTACATGATTCAGGAGCAGCTCAAATTTGCCGCCCAGCTCCTGCGGACCACCGCCGCCCCCATCGCCCAGATTCAGCAGCGCACCGGATTTGTGGACGGGTCGGTCTTTTTCCGCAACTTTGTCAGGAAATACAATTGCTCCCCCTCCGCCTTCCGCAAGGCCAGCCGCACCGAAAAGGCGGGCAAATAAACGCCGCCCCGCGCCGCCCGGCCGCGGCGGAACCGTGACGGAACCGCGGCGGAACATGTATGGCCGGCCGCACATCACCACTGCCGCCCGGCCGCACATCGCCCCCCGCGCCCGGCAACACATCGCCACCGCCGCCCGGCCGCACATCATCACCCCGCGCCCGGCCGCACACCGCCACCGCCGACCGACCATACATCACCACCCCGCCGCCCGGCCAGACATCGCCACCCCGCGCCCAGCCGCACACCGCCGCCGCCACCGGCAACGCATCCCCCCCGCCGCCCGGCCATACACCGCTCCCCGGCCGCCCGGCCGCACATCACCACCGCCGACTGGCCAGACATCACCACCAGCCGACGGCCGTACATCGCCCCCCACGCCCGGCCAGACATCGCTCCCCGGCCGCCGGGGCCTGTCCGGCATTGCCGCCGGGCCTTCTTTTTCCCCTTTTTCTTGGAAAAGTATTGATTTTTCCGGCAAAATCATGTATAATGAAAGAATCAATCCGGAAGGGGGCAAAGCAGATGGACTTGCAGGTGATGAAGCGGCTGGTGGAGGACGCGGTGAACGACGCCGACCTGCGCCCGGAGGACATTCCCTCGATCGACCTTTACCTGGACCAGATTACAAGTCTTGCCTCCGGCAAGCTGCGTGAGGGCTCGCCCCGCTTTTATGACCGGGTGCTGACCAAAACCATGATCAACAACTATTCCAAGGACGGCCTGCTCTCCCCCATCAACGGCAAGAAATACAGCAAGGAGCATTTTTTGCAGATGCTGCTGGTGTATGCCCTGAAAAATACGCTTTCCATCGGGGAAATCAAGCGCATTCTGCAAAACGTCTACCGGATGCCGGATTACGAGGCCGCACGGCTGTGCGAGGTCTACAGCCGCTTCCTGGACATCAAGCAGGATCTCAGAGAACGCGCGTGGGAATTTATCAGCCGCTTTGCCGTGGCCGAGGGGCTGGACCCCGACAACGAGCAGGACTTTTTCGTGCTGCTGCTGGGGCTTTCGGCCATGTCCTCCTACCTCAAAAACAGCGTGCAGGCGCTGCTGGAGGCGCACTACCCCGACCTGAACGCCGAACGTGAGCGCGCCGAGCGCGAGCGCCGGGAGGAGCAGCGGCGGGCAAAGGAGGAGAAAAAGAAGGCCGCCCGGAAAAAGCCGGAAGAACCGGCCGGACCGCCCAAGCCCGGGGAATCTACCCCCGGAAACACCGCGGCCGGAAACGCCGCGGCCGGAAACGCCGCGGCCGGAAACGCCGCGGCCGGAAACGCCGCAGCCGGAAACGCCGCAGCCGGAAACGCCGCAGCCGGAAACGCCGCAGCCGGGGATGCCGGCCCCCGGGAGACAGCCTCCCGGGAACCCGCCCCCGGGCCCGCCGCAGCCGACCCGGACGGCACGGCCGCTGCCGATCCGGGCGCGGCCCCGGCGGCCGCGCCCCACCCCGTGCCCGGGCGGGAGGGCGGGGCATGATTGCACTGAACGAGGTCTCCACGCCGGCCCTGGCGTACCTGGGGGACTGTGTGCTGGAGCTGCTGGTGCGCGAGGCGCTGGTCCTGCGCGGGCTGGGCAAGGCCGGACACCTGCACGCGGCTGCGCTGCACTACGTACAGGCCCCCGCGCAGGCCGCCGCCATGGAGCGCCTTTTGCCCCACCTGACCGAGGAGGAGGCCGGAATTTACCGGCGCGGGCGCAATTCCACCCACCTCAACATTCCCAAGCACGCAAGGCCCGCCGAGTACCGCATGGCAACCGGCATGGAGGTGCTGTTTGGTTACCTGCACCTCAAGGGGGACTCCGGACGCCTGCGCAGTCTGTTTGCGCTGGCCTACCCCGCGCCCGGGGAGCAGCCCCCGCAGTGAGTCCGGACGCGCGGCAATCCCCGGGAGCGCGGCAATCCTCTGCCGACCGGCCACACCGCTTTCCGGCCACCCGGCTGCCCGCGGTCAATTCTCTGTCCCCCCGCCGCCCGGCTGCCCGGCTGCTGCTACCGGCCGCCCGGCCGCGGCGCGCGGCAATCCCGAATCATGAACGAAATACGGAAAGGAACCATCGAATATGAAACACCCGAAAATCGCCATCACCATCCGCGGCTTCGGCACGCTGACCGCCGAGCTCTACCCCGAAAAGGCCCCCAAAACCGTTGAAAACTTCCTCTCGCTGGTGGATTCCGGCTTTTACAGCGGCACCGTCTTCCACCGCGTCATCAAGGGCTTTATGATTCAGGGCGGCGGATACACCGAGGACTTTGCCGAAAAGCGGGCCGCCGCCATTCCGGGCGAATTCCGCGCCAACGGCTTCATGGCAAACGACCTCCACCACGCGCCGGGCGTGCTGTCGATGGCGCGCACGCAGGACCCCGACTCGGCCTCCTCGCAGTTCTTCATCATGCACGGGGACGCCGGATACCTGGATTCGCAGTACGCGGGCTTCGGCCGCGTCACCGAGGGGCAGGAGATTGTGGACCGTATCGCCGCCCGGCCCACCGGCCGCTGCGGCTGGTTTGACGACGTGCCGAAGGAGGCGGTTGTCATCGAGCGCATCGAGCGCATCGGGGACGCCGGGCCCCAATCACCGCATGCGAAGGAGGCAAACAGATGAACACCAGACTGCTGAAGCTGCTGAGCAAGGATTCCAGAACCCCGGTGGCCGACATGGCCACCATGCTGGGGCTCTCCGAGGAGGAGGTGTCGCGGGAGATTGCCGAAATGGAGCGGGCCGGCGTCATCCGCGGCTACAAGGCGGTGATTGACTGGGACCGCCTGGACGAGGCGTATGTCTCGGCCATCATCGAGCTGAAGGTCACGCCCAAGCCCGGCCTGGGCTTTGAGGACGTGGCGGCAAAGGTCATGAAATACCCGGAGGTGGAATCGGTTTATCTGATGTCCGGCGTGTATGACCTGAACGTGGTGGTCAAGGGCCGGACCTTCCAGGAGGTGGCCAAGTTTGTTGCCAAGGAGCTCTCCACCATCGAATCGGTGACCTCCACGGCCACCCACTTTGTGCTGCGCCGCTACAAGGAGCTGGATGTGGAGCTGCTGGGGGACGGCGTGGACGAGAGAGGAAGCTACCTGCTGTGATGGACTACAAAAAAATCCTCTCGCCGGTGGTACAGCAGGTGCCCCCCTCCGGCATCCGCAAATACTTTGACATTGCAGAGACCATGCAGGGGGTGATTTCGCTGGGGGTGGGCGAGCCGGATTTCCCCACACCCTGGGAAATCCGCAAGGCCGGCATCCTCTCGCTGGAGTCGGGCAAAACCCGCTACACCGCCAACCGCGGCCTGGAGCAGCTCCGCCGGGAAATTGCCAGCTACATGAACCGGAAATACGACATGCACTACGACCCGCTGACCGAAATCCTGGTGACCGTAGGCGGCTCGGAGGCCATTGACATGTCGCTGCGCGCGCTGGTCTGCCCCGGGGATGAGGTTGTCATTCCCCAGCCCAGCTATGTCTGCTACGAGCCACTGGTGCGCATGGCGGGCGGCGTCCCGGTGATTCTGGAAACCACGGCCGAAAACGATTTCAAGGTCACGCCGGAGCAGCTGACCCCCCTGCTCTCCCCCCGCACCAAGGCCCTGATTCTCCCCTACCCCTGCAACCCCACCGGCGCCATTATGGAGCGGGCCGACCTGGAGGCCCTGGCCGGGCTGCTGCGGGGAACCGACATCCTGGTGATTTCGGACGAGATTTACTCCGAGCTGACCTTCGGCGGCAAAAGCCATGTCTCCATCGGCGCCATCGACGGGATGAAGGAGCGCTGCGTGATTGTCAACGGTCTTTCCAAAACCTATTCGATGACCGGCTGGCGCATGGGCTATGCCTGCGGCCCCGAGCCGGTGATGAAGCAGATTACCAAAATTCATCAGTACGCCATTATGTGCGCCCCCACCACGGCGCAGTACGCAGCCATTGAGGCCCTGCGGCACGGGGACGAGGCCATTCGCGCCATGCGCGAGGAATACGACATGCGCCGGCGGCTGATGGTATCGGGCTTTAACAGGCTTGGGCTGACCTGCCGGGAGCCCAAGGGGGCGTTTTACGCCTTCCCCTGCATCCGCTCCACCGGGCTTTCGAGCGATGAGTTCTGCGAGCGCCTGCTCTACTCCGAAAAGGTGGCGGTGGTGCCCGGCACCGCGTTCGGCAGGAGCGGCGAGGGCTTTGTGCGCGCCTCCTACTGCTATTCCCCCGAGCACATCCGCGAGGCGCTGACCCGCATCGGGCGCTTTCTGCAAAGCTGCGGCGGCTGAGCGCCGGCATGTTCCTCCGGCAATCCGCAAGCTTTTTTGCGGGTTTTCCGCACCATCCGCGAAAAACGACATAATATGATAGCAGAAGGGGGCGCCGCTCTCTTCAATTTCAAACGGAGGAACAAAACCATGAATGCCAATTGTCTGTGCCAGCTGTTTGACAGCAACTGGGTCTGGCTCGCCATCATCGCCGTGATTCTGCTGACCTGCTGCTGCAACGGCTGATTTGCCCCGGAGCCCCAAAAAGGGCCTGCGCCGGAAGCTTCTTCAGGCTTCCGGCGCAGGCCCGCCTTTTTGCCCCCGGCTCAGCAGCCGGCGGGGCGGAGCTTCAGCGTCTGAATCTCAAAACCGCGGAAGCTGCAGCGGATTCGTCCTTCCCCGTCGGGGGTACAGGGTGCAATCGGATTTTCGTTCATGTCGCACAGCCAGGCATCCTGCACATCGAAATGCAGCTGCAGCACGGCATCGGTTCTGGTATTGCTTACCTCATACAGCCGCAATATCAGGCAATCCGATTCCTCTGCCTCCTTGCACACCTCGCACAGGACATTGGGGCAATCCACGCTCACCGGCGCGTAGGAGACCGGCAGCCGGTCGGTCTCGCCCGTGGTCGGCAGGGCGGTCATCGGGTTGTTCAGGTCGTAGGCCAGCCGGACGGTATCCGAGCGGTGCAGGCTCCCGCTGTGCGGATACAGAGAATAGGTGCAGGCGCTCTCGCCGTGGTCGGCGGTCTCGTCCGGATAGGTCGGGCAGCGCAGCAGCGAGAGCTGCATGACCCCGTCGTGAATATCATACCCGTATTTGCAGTCATTCAGCAGGGCAACGCCGTAGTTCCCCTCCGAGAGGTCGGCGTATTTGTGCCCGCAGACCTCAAACTTCTGCGCATCCCAGGATGTGTTTTTGTGGGTGGGACGCTCGACCGAGCCGTACTGGCATTCGTAGGTGGCGCGGGCCGCGTTGACATCAACCGGGAAGGCGACCTTGAGCATCTGGTGCTCGTCATGCCAATCCAGCAGGGTTTCAAAATCAATCCGGGCCACGTCGTCCGAGAGCCAGACGGTCTGCACCACCGTGGAATGCATATGCGTGCGCCGGATGCGGATGCCATAGCGCGCGCCGTCGTCCACAAACTCCACACCGTCCACCGCGTCAATCGGGCGGTATTCCCCCAGCGAATACTCCTGCCATTCCCAGGCATCATACTGATCCGGATAATCCGGATATACCCGCAGCTCATTGGCAACGCAGCCCTGCGGAATCACTTCCCTGCCGTTCTCCTTGTCGAAGAGCGAAACGATCTGCCAGTGCTCGTCAAACGCGATGCGGTAAAAACGGGATTCGGCCACCCGGTCCCGGCAGGTAATCCGATGGGAGGTTTTGAGCGCTGCCGGGCAGGCATAGCCCTTGGCCGGAATGCCCGCGACATATGCCGCCTTCCCCTGCCAGCGCACCAGCCCCGCCCCCGGGAAGGGACTGGGATTGAACACCACGCAGCCGTGTCCCGCGGCCAGCCCCCCGGCAATGCGGTCCTGTACCTGATCCCGCAGAGGCTCGGCAATGGCGCGGATCTGCGTATAGTCCCGGTCGCACTGCTCGTATACCTCCCGGATGGAGGAGCCGGGGATAATGTCGTGGAACTGATTGGTCAGAATCATCTCCCACCCCTGCGTCAGCTCCGCCTTGGGGTAGGGCGTGCCGTTCAGCAGCCGATCCAGGCAGCAGAGCCATTCGGTGTTCAGGTACAGAAATTCGCTTTTCCGGTTGTTCCGCTTGTTTTTTGCCTGGGTGGTATAGGTGCCGCGGTGGAACTCCAGGTACAGCTCGCCCTGCCACACCGGCAGGTGCGGGTTCCCGTCAATCCGCCTGGCCAGCCGGTCGAAAAATTCGCCGGCAAAGCCGACCCGTGCGTTCGGCGTGCCCGGGATCCCATGGGAGAGCCGGCGCGCCAGCTCCAGATGCTCGGGCGTCGGGCCGCCGCCCCCGTCTCCGTATCCGAAGGTCAGCAGCACCTCGGGGCTCAGGTTCTTCTGCTGGTAACGGTCCCAGGTTCCGGCAACCATCGCAGGGGTTGTATGCGCCACATAGGTGGTGCCCCGGGCGGGCTTCTGCCCGCGTTTCTTGTCCTGCGCCGTCAGGAAATAGGCGCGGACCGAGGTCCCGTCAATGCCCTTCCACAAAAAGGTGTCATAGGGCATCCGGTTCTCGTCGTTCCAGCTGATCTTAGAGGTGACAAACCATTCCACGCCGCACTTGCGCAGAATCTGCGGCAGCGCCGGGGAATAGCCAAAGACATCCGGCAGCCAGAGAATCCGGTTCTCCACCCCGAACTCCCGGCGGAAAAAACGCTTGCCATAAACCACCTGGCGCACCAGGCTTTCGCCGCTGGGCAGATTGCAGTCGGCCTCCACCCACATGCTCCCCTCACATTCCCAGCGCCCCTCGCAGATGCGCTGCCGGACCTCCTCATACAGTGCGGGGGCTTCCTCCCGCAGGTTCTGATACAGAAAGGCCTGGGAGGACATAAAGCGGTATTCCGGATAGCGCCGCATCAGCTCCAGCACCGTGGCAAAGCTGCGCTGCACCTTCTCCCGGGTCTGGCGGAGGGTCCACAGCCAGGCGCAGTCGATGTGCGTGTGCCCGATGCACTGCACGGTGACGGGAGAGGGGCGGCAGAAGCTCCCGTAAAATTCCCGGTCCATCCAGTCCGACGCGCGCGCGACCGAAGCGAAAAATTCCGGCGAGCCCAGCGCATACAGATCCAGCAGATCCACCGCAGCCGTCAGCCGTTCCAGAATGGCGGCGTACGTCCCGCTGTCGGGCTCCAGGTATCCCAGGCTCTCAAACGGCACCCGGATGTCATACCACAGCTTTTCCACCTCGGGCCGGAGATTGCAGATGGTGGCATACAGCCGCGCACGCTCCACCCGCGGGCCGATATAGCCGTACAGATACACCTCGTAATGGGTTTTCCCCTCCAGCGGCAGCTGCGTGTGGTTGGTGTCCATTCCCTGCCGCAGCACACCGTCCACATACACCAGAAACTGCGGGTTGTCGGCGTCCCAGCCGCTGCGCTCGGTGCGGACCTGCAGCAGCACCGGGGCGTCCCGCATCTCCTCCGGAATTTCCACCGGGAGGTAAAACCACGCATGGCTGTCCGGGCCGCTGCCCCAGAGCGCGTCTGCTTCAAACGGCACAAACGCCTCCGGCGGGGGCGGGGTGTGGCCTTCCTTATAGCCGCAGGGGCATTGCCGGACACCCTCCAGCGGGCGGACATGATAATATCGCTGCGATTTCAGCAGCTCCAGATACTTCCTGATTTTCCGATAAGC
>CALWQR010000023.1 GCA_944383705.1 uncultured Clostridia bacterium | reverse complement strand
CTGGGGAAGTTCTCGCAAGGGGAGGTTTGGAGGGGACTGCCTCTCCGAAAGAGGCGGCCCCTCCAAGGTCTTCTCCTACTGCGAGAAAGAAATCTCGGTCATGGTGCCGATGGAGCCGGCGAGGTAGATGTTTTCTTCTCCCACCATTTGAATCAGGTGTCTGGACTCCTCGGTCTGCACCAGATTGGAATCATACAGGCTTTTGCCGGCGGGCCAAATCAGATATTCGGGGGCAATCAGGTCATAGGCCGCGACGGTGCCGCCCGGCTGCACGCCGTGGTGCGGGACCTGCAGGTAATCGGATTTCAGCGCAGCACCGTAGCGCTCCACCAGGACCTGCCAGGTGGGGGGCGCGGCGTCGCCGGTCATCAGGACGGTTTTGCCGTTGACGGTCAGGCGGGTAACCGTGCTGGAATCGTTGTAATTGCTGAAGGTGCCCTGCCGCAGGTCGGCCAGGGTGTACAGCACCTCAACCTGCACGTCTGCCAGCCAGAAGAGCTGCCCGGTTTGCAGGCGCACAACCCGGGTCCCGGGAGAATACTGCGCCACAGCGTTCTGCACCGCCTGTTCCAGCGAGGGCGCATAGGCGCTGCCCTGATCGGCGTCGGTCAGATTCAGCATCAGCAGCTCCAGGGTAACCCGATCGGCATATTTTTTCATAAAGCTGGGGAAGCCGCCCACATGGTCGCCGTGACAGTGGGTCACCATCCAGGCAGAGATGCGGATGGACGGGAGCTGATGCTCCTGCGCCACGCTGCTCAGCCTCTGGTAGAGCTGGTCGGCGTCCTGCTCGGTATTGCCCATGTCATAAATTAGAAAGGATCCGTCCGCAAGCAGGTAAAACATCCCCATGCCGTTCTCATGGGTGCCGTTGCCGGAGACGCCAAGCAGATAGCCGGTGGTGTCGCACACCGGTTCAAAGTCGGGCGGAGCATCATCGGGCAGAAAGGCCTCGTCCAGGGGGACCGACACCGCGCGCAGCTCTCCCCCGGTAAGGCTGACATACAGCGCCTGCGTGTCATTGGAAAAGGTGGCAAAGCTGCCGGCCGCGCTCTCACGGCGGGAATGCTCGGTATAGCGCAGCTCCGGGAGCTGAGCGATGTAGGACGAAAAGTCATCCTCATCCGCCCCTGCAACCACAACCTCATAGGAGGTTCCCCCGCCGACGCCATAGCACCACGCGGTCTTTTCGGTTTCGTAAAAGGGCAGCTCATCCGCCCAGCCGATGGAAACCGTACCGGCCTTTTCATAGTCGGTCAGGTGGATGCTCCCATCCTCGGCGCAGTTGCGCAGCCGCCCGTTGAGAACGGTGGTGGCGCGGCTGAGGGCAACGGGGCAATAGGCAATGACATAGATATCGTTCCCCTCGGCCACAATCTGCCACTCATCCCAGGCGCTGCCCCGGTCGGCGCCGGTCCGGGCAAGCGCTTCGGTCGGCCCCACATAGATGGTTGGCGTATCGGAGGGCTTCATGACGCTCTCCCGGACCACCGACGGCTCCTGTCCCACCTGCTGCCTGACGGTGTCGGCAAGCGACTGTGCGTATTCCGCAAACATGGTGCCGCCCTCGGCCGGGTAAACAATCCGGCAGTTCAGCTCGCCGTTTTCGGCCAGCACCAGCTCGGGCAGCGGCGCCGGGTCGGCGCCGGCTTCGGTCTGTATCGGGGGTGTGAGGGCGTCCGGCCCGGTTGTCGGAGTCCCTTCCCCGCCGGTTCGGGTACAGGAGCCCAGCAGCAGAATGCCGCCCAGCAGCAGGCACCCCAGCAGGGCCCATCGCACCGGCCTGCAAATGTGTAGCATTTGGTATTTCCTCCTTCTTGCCGGGGGCGGACGGAGCCGCCCCCGGCCCGGCATGGTTACGGCAGATTCAGCCAGATATCCAGCTGCGCGTTGGCGCCGGAAATGCGTTGTTGGTATTCGGTTACAAAGTTGCTGTTCCCGTTCTTCTCGGCAATTTTCGAGCCGATGTCGCACAGGCCGTTGAGGTCGTGGTAATAGGCCAGGTCAAAGGTCAGGCCATCCCGGATGATGCCCACCATCTCAATCGACTCCACGTCGGTCTGGGAGCGGTAGGTCAAAAGGGTCTCGTAGTAGGTGGGCAGAATGTCCCGCCCGCCGTAGTAGGCCATTGCCTCAATCACCACCGAGGCAAAATCGGCGGTTTCCTCGTCCGCGGTGACAACATTGGGGACACAGAAGGTATTGGCAGCCGCGTTCACAAAGGTACGGTAGCCGTCCACGTTCGAATCGTATTTCGGATACGGGACCACACCGAAATCCGCGCCCAGGCTGTTCAGCTCGGCGGAAAATGCAATGCGGTCATCGATAAACGCGGCACGGTTCTCGTTCAGCGCGGCAAGCATTTTCGGAGACGGCGTGGCGTTATCGTTGAGACAGATGCAACCCTCGCTCTCATAAATCAGCTCAAAATAATCGTCAAAGGCATCCGAAACATTGCCGGTGTTCTGCGACAGCAGCGAATAATTCCCATTGTCAATGGTGACCCAGTGCTCGCCGACCGAGTTGAGAATGTTCTGCGGGCCCCGGGATTTTCCGGTCACGTATCCGAAGGAATCGCTGTCAATGCTGCCCGTACCGTCCCCGTTGAGCGAAGCGGCGGCGTCCGCCACATAGGTACAGAAGGCCTCAAAGGTCCACGTGCCGTCCCGGACCATCTGATAGGGGTACTCCATTTCGGAATCCCGGAGAATTTTTTTGTTGAAGAACAGGCCGATGGCCTGCCCGACCGAGCCATAGCTGATATCCCCCATCATCATATAGATGCTGCCGGAGGGCGCCGTCCACTGCTCCCGCGCATCCTGCGACCACCATTCGGCATTCAGGTCCACATAGTACAGCCGGTTCCAGTCGCCGGTCAGGCTGTTCACCACATACTTGGCCACATAGCGCCCGTGATTGGCAACCAGATGATAGGTGTCGGCGGGGGATGCCGAAAGCGAGTTGACGTTCATCCACATGTCAATTTCATCGCGGGTGGCGGCCGAGGTAATCTCAATGATGGCGCCGTAGTCCTCGGCAATCTTCATGGCGCGGTTGTAGACCTCCTGGTCCACATCGTTCCCCGCGGCGGCGTCCTCCTCGGAGCACCACAGCTCGGTGGTGTAGGTCTCGGCCCCGAGGGCAAGAATCCGGAACTCCTGTCCCCCAAAGTCCATGTCGGGCAGGCTCAGCTCGGGGTAGATCTCTGCGGTGTCGGTGTTCCCCCCGGACGTGCCGGAGGCGGCCGGATCTGCCGGCTCGTCGGGGTCCTTTGCGCAGGCGGCAACACACAGCAGCATCAGCAGCGCCAGCGCCAGGCTCAGCAAGCGTTTCATACCATTTCCTCCTTTTGTTCGGTTCCGCCCGGCAGGGCGGCTTTTTTTCTTCTGCACGGAAGGAGCAGCGGCAGCGCGGCCGACAACAGCAGCAGCGGCAGCACAACCGGGGCAGCAGAGGCGCAGCCCTCCTCGTCTGCGGGCGGGGTCTCGGCCGTGGGCTGGCCGTTATCGGTCTGCGGGGGCTGGGTTTCCCCGTCTCCGTTCCCCTCTCCGTCGGCATCGTTGTCCAGGTCCTTGAGCAGGGTTTTGATCCAGCGGGCGGTATAGGTGGTGTCGGAATAGACGGCTTCGGGCTCCCGGTCCCAACCGTTGAACTCATAGCTGTAAATCCGGTCGTCCGGACGGGTGGTCTCGCCCTTGAAGGACGGGAGGTCGCCGTATTTGTACTCTTCGGCGATGGTCGTGTAGCCCAGATCCCAGGTCACGGTATATGCCGCCAGCGCGCCGAACTCCACCGTTGCGTTCAGAATGGCAAAGCCGGCCTTTTCAAAGGTTCCCAGGAAGGAAGCGGACATGCTGCCGCCCAGCGAACCGCCCACCGTATAAACCGCGGTGCCAAGGTCCGAGGCGTCGATGGTTTGCGTCAGACTGACGGTTTTGCCGGAGAAGTCGTACATTCTGGAAAGCAGCAGAAAGCCCGCCAGATTGTGAACATCGGAAAGGCCGTAGCTGCTCGCGGCAGGGTCAAACCAGGTAAAGTCGGCCAGCGCCCATTCGTCCGGCGCGTGGCCGGCGGCGTTGGCGCGGACCGGATATCCCTTCTCCCGCGCACTCCATCCGGTTCCGCCCAGGGCGGCGGCGCCCGCCTCACCCATCACGTCCGCACCGCCAAGCACGGTCGGCGCGGCGAGCTCGGAGGCAAGGCCGGCGTCCTCTGCCCGGCTGCCCACCAGCGGCATCGGTGAGAGTGCGGTCAGCTCCGCGCCGGACAGCGCCACGCTGCCGCTGCCCGAAATGCGGCCGACCCAGGCATAGGCCGCCTGCACGTCCGCGCCGAAGCCAATCGAAATGCCCGAGCAGAAGACCTGCTCCAGCGAGAGCGAGCCGGTCGCGCCATCGGAATCGGCCCCGGCGACAAGCTCGCCGACTACGGCGCCGTTCCCTGCGCCGCCGGCGTTGGCAGCCTGCAGATACCCGTCAAACTGCGAGCTGCTGATGCTGGAGGCCGTACCGGCGTCCAGGTATCCGACCAGACCCCCGACGTAGGAAACGGTATCGCCGGTGGAAATACACCCCGCAACATAGCAATCGGTGATGGTGGTGCCCTCCCGTGGGTTGCCGACCAGGCCGCCGACCTTTTCGCTGACGCCGTCTACCGTGATGTCGCCGATGAACACACAGTTGCGGTAGGTGTCGGGAGCATAGCCCGACTGGGCGCAGATGCCGCCGACATAGGTGGCGTTTGTAGCCGCAATCGTTGCGCCGTATACATGGATGTTCTCAAACACAGCCCCCTCGCGGGCATAGCCGCATACCACGGCCGGCTTTTGCGCAGTGGTTCTGATTTGCGGGTTGATAAAAATCATGTTGCTGACCTCTGCCCCCTGCGGCAGGCTCAGGCTGCCGATGAAGCCGCAGTTGGGCGTGGCCGTGTCGATTTTCAGATTCCGGATTGTGACCGGTGTGTTCTCCATGCCGCCCTCCCGTCCGATGACATTGCCGCCGAACGGTGCGGAGGAGGTGCCGATGGGCAGCCACTCCAGGCCGTCGAGATCCAGGTTGACCGTAATGTAAAAGGTAACCGGCGTTTCCCTGCCGTTGCTGGGGAACTGCTTGACCTGCTTTTCCTGCACGATTTTGGCAAGCCCCGCCACCTTTGCGGCCGAATCCAGCTCATAGCTGTCCTGAATGCTGTTCTCGTCAAACCAGGCAACGTCCACGCTGCCGTCCCAAACGTCGGTGCGGGACACGTTGTAGTTGCCGCCGTCCTCCGGGACAGCCACATCCACGGTGGAGTCCAGATTCACGCGCAGGTAGGCGTTGCTCCCCTGTGCAAACAGGCTGCCGCCCGCAGCGGTAAGGGTTGTCTCCCCCATCAGGCACAGGGTAGAGGACGTGTTTTTGACGCAGCGCACCACGGCATTGAGCGGATTGCTGCCCTGGTATTCGACTGTGGTGTCCTCCAGCGTCAGCACCGTATCGTTGGCGTTCATGCGGAAGATTTCCTTTTCCGCGCTTCCCCCGACGTCGTCGGTATGGACAACCGTGCAGTTCCGCAGGGTCAGGTTTCCGCCGTTGACCACAAAGCTGCCGAACTGGGGCTGGCCGGTGAATTCAAATCTGACGTTTTCAAACACCGCGACGTTGCCGGGGTTGATCTGGTAGACGTTGTTGTGCGGATTTCTCCCCCCGTCCTGGGGGCCGAGCGGAGTGACAATGGTCAGGTTTTTCACCACCATGTCGGCCGTACCGCTGTCCGAGCGGATGGCCCCGTGCAGGGTGTATCCGTTGCCGTCCAGCGTACAGGCGCTGTTGAGATAGAGCTGATAGGTCATCTGCACATCGGTAATCAGGGTGACGGTGGACCCGGCGGGGACGTCGTCCAGCACATGGTCGCGCTGGTTGCCGTCCAGGTCCTCGTCCAACACCAGATAGCCGGTGAATTCGCCGTCGGCATATGCCTCCTCGGCGCTGCCCACACGGGCGTGGTAGCCTGCCTCAACGGCAAGCCGGTCGTAGTCGTCCGCCTCGTCGGCGGCAACTGCCGGGACGCCCAGCAACAGCAGTGCCAGCGTCAGCAGCGATGCCAGAATCCGTTTTTTCATGGTTGCTTCTCCTTTCAGATGTCCTGGCCCGTTGGCCAGAAGCCCTCTCCCTCCGACCCGATGACCGAGCCGGCGACGGTGAGGAGGTCCTGGTTGTCGGGATACAGCAGAATTGCTTCGGGGGGCAGGTATGCGTTTTTTTTCATGATCGGTCTCCTTTCTCAGTCGGGGGAAACGGCCTCCGCCGGGGCGGAGCTCCCCCACGTTTTTTTGAAGATGTACTCGTCGTGCAGCAGAATTTCGTATCTGCCGGATTCCGCCAGCTCCTCGCGCACCCTGCCGTTGCGCTCGATGTTGTGCGCAAACGGGACGGTCCAACTGTACAGCCGGTGCCCGCAGGGATACCAGAGGGTCCGGGCGTGCAGAGAATGGTAAAACGCGGCGGTGGAATCGTCCACCCCGTGGTGCGACACCTGGCATTGATGGCTTTGCAGGGCGCTGCCCCAGACGGCGCTCAGCCAATCGGTCACCTCCCGCATCACATCCCCCAGGAAGAGGATGCTGTCGCGGTCGTCGGACAGGCGTCCGACAAAGCCGGAGTTGTTGAAATCGGCCTGTCTGCCGTCGATATACAGGTCCTCCGGCGCAAACAGAATGTCCAGCGTCAGGTTGGAAAAGACAAAGCGCATTCCGGTGTGCACGCAGCAGGCCCGGGCGCCCAGGCGGGCGGCCCAGAGCGGGACCGAGCGGTGCAGCGCAACCGTGGAGACGTCCTGCGGGTCCACCAATGCCACCAGCAAATGCTCCACCGTTACCCGGCCGGCATACCGCTGCGAGAATTCCTCAATGCAGCCGGCATGATCCCCGTGCCCGTGCGTAATGGCCCATGCGCGGATGTGGATGCCATCCTCTCCGCCGTGCAGGCGGATGAGAAGCCGCAGGAGCTGCCCGGCCTGCTCGGGATAGCCCCCGTCCCAGACCAGGAAGCTGCCGTCGGACAGGCGGATGACATAGCCCATGCCGTTGGAGGGCTTGTTGGCCTCGGATATCGGCAGGCAGAGCTGAAAAATCTCGGTCGGCTGGGAGCCGGCGGCCGTGCTGCTGCTCCCCGGGAGAGAAGCGGCTGCCTCCGGCGAGGTCACCGTGCGCAGGCAGCCGGCGTTTGCCAGCCAGTTGGCCTGCACCAGGGCGCCCTGCCGCTGCCAGGTGGAAAAGCGGCTGGCGTTTGCCGTGTGTTCGGCCGTGCACCGGTAGCCGGCGGCGCGCAGACGCGCGCACAGCGCCTGGAAATCGGCGGCGCTGCGGCCGCTGTAGGAGGACAGGACCGAACCGTCCCCGTTCCGGTAGCGCTTGTCGGGTTCTCCGAAAATTTCACACATCTCAGCCGGCCGTCCCCCGGAACCATTCCAGCACGGCGGCCTGGGCGGAATCCGCGCCGGCATCGTCGTACGCCAGGGCCAGGTCGCGGACAACCGCCACGGTCGGCGCACTCCAGAAGGTGTAGCTGCCAACGTCCGCAATGGTCAGGGTCACCCAGGTTGCCCCGGCAATCTCGCCGGTCAGGCTCTGCTCCGACAGTCCGACCATCGAGCCGCAGAAGGCGACATAGCCGTCGGCCCCGGCAGTGCCGGCATTGAGCCAGCCGTCGTTGGTCAGGTTCAGGTTCTGCTCGCGGGCAATGGCCGCGGGCGTCAGGGCGCCCTCCTCCAGCAGCATGGCCGGCAGAATCAGGGTGCCGGTGCTGACCGTGACCAGCTCGCTGTCCAGCGCACTCAGCCATTCCAGGTCAATCCAGCTCTCAAACCGGAGGCCGGCGCTGTCGCGGGAAGCGCTCCCGCCGCCCGGCAGGCGCAGGCCGGCCGCAGGGGCGGCGATGTCGCCGTCGGACGGCGCGGCGTACAGCACCCGGTTGTTCCAGAGGATCCTGCCGCTCAGGCGCAGGCCGCTGTAGTCCTGGGCGTCAATCAGCCGGGTGCTGCCAGAAAAGCTGCCGCCGTTGATTTCCACCGTGGAGCTGCCGGCGTCACCGGCCTCGTCCCGGACCAGGAACATGGGGTCGCTTGTGCTCTCACTGGTGATGCTGCCCCCGTTGATGCGGATGGAATACCCCGCATGGAAGGACGCCCACACCCGGCGGCCGGTGACAATGGTCCCGCCCTGAACGGTTACGGTACTGACGGACGTGCCGTTGTTGTTGATTGTAAAGGTATTGCCAGTCGTGCGGATTTCCGCCCCCTGTCGCACCTCGCAGGTTGCAGTCCCGCCATTATCTGGCTTATTATTTTGCAGATATACGCCGCTGCTGCGACGATCGGTACCGACTGCCCCTTCCACAAGAATTTTGGCGCCGGTATCCAGAATCAGCGCGCCGTTCTGAACAATTACGGTCCCCCACTGAATCGGATTCGGGTTGCGCAGAGTCGAATTGCGCACGGTCAGAGTGCCCCCGTCGGTAATCTGAAGCACTCCGCCGACTCCCTCATTGACGGCGGTCAGATTGACAACCGTGCAGTCCTCGTGAATGTTGAACAGGATACCGCTCCGATTCACCGTGATGGTGTACCCGTTCCCGTCAATGATACAGGCGCTGCTGATATTGCGCGCCACGTCTCCCGCGTCAATATCGGCAATCAGCGTCAGGGTTTTGCCGTTCGCCGCGCCTCCCTTGGTGACGGTCTCAAAATCGGCGTACACATAATATCCGGTCATTGCGCCGTCGGCGTAGGCCTCCTCGGCGCTGCCGACCCGGAACTCCTTGCCGGCGGCAGCCGCCAGAGCATCCAGCTCGGCCGCGGCGGGGTCGGCGGCTGCGGCTGCTGGGTCGGTTCCCTGCGCAACCACTGTCGGGAGCAGCAGGCAAGAAAGCGCCACGGAAAGCAGCAGAATCAGGGAAATACTTTTTTTGCTCATCTTGGTTCTCCTTTTCTGATTGGAATTGGTTTATATGAAAACAGCATAGCCCCGGGTGGCCGCGGATACCGTCCGCAGCCGCTGTGCCGTTTTTCCGGATTCGGCCCCCGCGCAGTGCCGCAGGGGTTCCGCGCGGGGCGCGGGGCCGGGGAGTTTACCCCGGCTGCTGCGGGCCGGCAGGCTCGCAGGTGACAATGGGACACTTCAGAATTCCGAAATCGGCCAGCCGGTACTCCCGGCTGAAGGCGTCCCCCTCCTTGTGCCAGTGCGCCGGGCCGTAGTATCCGTCGGATATGCCCCAGTGCAGCGACCCGAAGGTGTTGTGCCGGTTGCCCACACACTCCAGCTCCAGCTCATGCGTGCCAGCTCCGATCTCTGTGTGAATGCGGTATGGCGGCAGCAGGATGCTGCCCACCGGACGGCCGTCCAGACCGACCTTGACCAGGGCGCCGGCATAATCGTTGGCAGAAACCGTCAGCCGCCCCTTTGGCGTCCGGATGCGCAGCCGGTAGATCAGGCTCCCCCCGTAAAAGGGCATTCCCTGCGACACGACGCTGCCAAACCCGATTTCCGCCGAGGGCGGCAGCAGCGTGGCCGCGGTCCCCCGCAGACAAACGTCAAAATCCCCCAGCAGATACATCGGCTCCAGCCCGTTGATTTTGCCCAGCTTCATCACAACCGTCAGCTGGTTGCGCCCCTTGCGCAGCGGCGGCAGCCGGAAGGTGTGAATATCCCGGTCCACGTACCACCCCACCGGCCGCAGGTCCACCGGCCGGCCGTTGAGCGATGCCGACTCCAGCCGCTCGGCCCCCAGCAGGCATTCGGCCTCGGTCCTGCTGTCAAAGCTGTAGCGGAGCCAGACCGGATACTCGCGGTCGTCGGTGACGGACCAGGGCTGCCGGGCGGCCTTGCCGGTGATGGAGGGGAGCTGCAGCTGCCGGCGGCAGGCGGCGTCAATCTGCAGGATCTCGGCCGGAGCGGCATAGCGCACCCCGTCGGACGAATACTCGGCCATGTCCAGCAGCAGCACGTTGTCCTCGGCCCGCCGGTAGTCCACGCAGGCCCCGACCGCAATCGGCTGCGGGGGCGGGCCGGCAGGCCCGGGCGGACCCGGCGGGGCGGGTGGATCCGGCGGGCCGGGCGACGTCTGAGCGGACAGGCCCGGACGCAGCCGCAGCAGCACCGCGTCATAAGCCCCCAGCAGGAGCCGTACCCAGGTATACCCGTCGGCATAAAAGACCGGCGGCGGGCGGGTTTCCCCGGTCAGCGGATCCAGGCGCTGCGGGGTATAGCAGCCCGCAATCCGGAACAGCAGCTCGGTGCGCCGGGTATCCTCCTTGTGTTCGATGCGGCGGGCAGGAGTCAGGAAGAAAATCCGCTCCTCGCCATCCCGCCGCTCGCAGTGAATGTAATTCCGCGCGGGCTCGCCGTCCGCCCCCAGCAGCGCAAAGGCCCGCAGGGGCTCCAGCGCCCGGAAGAGTGCCTCCCGCGTGGCTTCTGTCCGCTCGCACCGGGCGGCCAGCTCCCCGGCGGCCGGGTGGATGCGGGCGTCGACCATGGCCGGGACCCCGCCTGCAAAAATCACCCGTACCCCGCACGCCCGCATCCGCTCCAGGACGGCAACGGTGCTGCCGCGCAGGGTCAGGCAGTCGGGCACCACAACCGCGTCATAGCGCATCCGGCCGACCAGGGCCCGGCCGTCCTCCTCGCGGAACAGCTCGGGCAGCAGCGCCTCGCTGAGAAAATCAAACGAAAAGCCCCCGAACAGCAGCCATTCGCACAGCGTGCGGAAGGCCGTGTTGCGAGCGTGCCGGAGACGGCCGGTACGGTCCCGGGCCCCGCACAGCAGCCAGTAACTCTCGATGGGGTGAATCACCCCAATACGCACCACCGGCTCCCCACAGGCCAGCGCACTGCCCAGCCGGGCAAAGGCCTCCTCAATCATGCGGTACTCCCGGTACCACGGGGACTGATAGCCGAAGCAGGCAGGATAGTCCCGCTTCCCCTCCCCCCGCATGGACATCCAGGCCAGGTGCGGGACCCGGAGATTGACTCCCAGCGCCGCCTGCCAGTTGCCCTGATGGATGTAATCGCGGAAATCGGCGGTCCAGCCGGTTACCCCGTAGAGCTCGGACATCACCCGGGGCCGGCCGGTCTGGCGCGCCACCGAGGCGCATTGCACCACGGTTGCGAACTCGAAATTCCCCCGCAGAATGTCGATTCCCGGAATGCCCTGCTCGGCGTAGCAGCGCATCACGTCCCGGGTGCTGGCGCTTTGCAGGGTCAGTGAATCCTCGTACAGAAAATGTCCGGTCAGGCGCACGCCGTGCCCGGCGCACCAATCGCCGATCTGCTTTGCGTAGGCGCTGCGGAAGAGCGCCGCGATGTGCTCGTTGTACCGGTACCGGAAGGTCTGGTCCGGCCGGCCGGTGTCCCAGAGCAGCTCGGGGAGCCGCGGCACCGGGTCCTCGCCAAAGGAGGCGCGGAAGCTCTCGGGAAAGCGGTCGGTCCACGGAATGCCGGTATCGGTGAACAGATCGAATTGCGAAAAGCGCTGCGGGGGCAGACGGATGACCTGCGGCTCGTCGGTGAAAAAGGCCTCCACCGTTTTCCCCAACTCCTCGCCCAACGCCTCCCGATAGACCTCGTAGGTCAGCTCAATAAACCGGGCGACCGCCTCGGGGTTCAGAGTATCGACATATGCCTGCCCGTTGAAGCGTGGGGAGCCCTCGGCGGTGACCACATACGCGTACAGGTCGGCGTGCTCGGGATCGGTTACGCGGTACCCGGTCAGGATTCCCTCCCGGTCCACCGACACCGCATAGGCCGCCAGCAGGTAGGTCCTGCCCTCGCGCATTCCCTGCTCCGCCGGGACGCAGGGCCGCCGCTCGCGGGTGAACAGCAGCGATTTCTGCCGGAAGCGCCGCTCGGCCGTGACCAGTCCCCCGGCGCAGCCCGAGGGCCAGCGGTCCTCGTCGTATATCCATACCTTCATCCCGCGCTGCCGGGCGCAGGCCACCGCCAGCCGCACCATTTCCAGATAGGTTTTTCCCAGATACGGGGTGCGCAGCCCGTTCCGGGAGTGAATGACAAAGCCGCCAAAGCCCATCTCGGCGAACACCCCGATCTGCTCCCGGATGCGCTCCGCGTCAAGCCCGGTGTTCCAGGCCCAAAACGGCATTCCCCGCAGGTCGGCGGCGCCCGGATCCTGCTGTTGTTCCGATTTCATAATCCGCACCTGCCTCAGTCATGGGATTTCTGGAAGCGCAGATCGTCGCGCAGGCGATCCGCCTCCCGCTGCTGCCGGTATTCCTGCGGGGACATGCCGGTACAGCGCTGAAAAATCCGGTAAAACTCGCTGCTGTTGGAGTATCCGACCGCGCGGCAGATATCCGAAACCGTGTCGGTGCTCAGCCGGAGGCGGTCCTTAGCCAGCTCCACCCGCTTCCGGTGCAGGTAGTCGCTGAAGGTCATGCCGAATTTTTTCTTGAACATTTTGGAAAACGAATTGGCGGAATAATGGTACATTCCAGCAACATCGTACAGCCGCAGCGGCTCGGTATAATGACTGTTGATATAATCCAGAATCTGCGGCAGCGCGGCACGCCGGCCCTGCCGGGAGGCGTCCTCGGGCGGCTGACCGCGGTGCCGGACCAGATAAATCAGCAGAATCCGCAGCACCGACAGCAGCAGGTCGCAGCTGCCGGGCCCGGGGTTGTGATATTCCTGATAGGCCAGCCGCAGCAGCTCGCACATCCGGGAATAGGCCCCTGCCGTACAACAGGACACCGCCACCCCGTCGCCAAGCTCGCCCAGCGACAGCTCCCGGTTGCCGGACTGCAGAAGCGGGAACACCTCGTTCCGGACCAGAATGTCGTAGTATTCGGTCTCGGCGGAAAAGGAAATCATGTGCCGGGCACCGCTGGGAATCAGGAACATGCTGCCGCAGGTAAAGTCATAGCTCTCCTCCCCGATCCGCTGGGAGCCGTGCCCGCTGACCACGCACATCAGCTCCGCAAAATCGTGACCGTGCATCTTGATGGCGTTGCGGGTTTTGCGGTATTTCAGCACCAGCAGCTCATCCGGCGCAAAATAATCGTTGGACGAATGCAATCGCATTGGTTCCCCCTCCTCTTGCCGATCCGGTTCCCGGGTTGCGGCCCTTGGAAACCGGCAATTTCACAAACATACCATGCCTTTTCAGGTCAGGACTCACCATAATCTATAAATATTGTATCACACAGTGACTGTCCCGTCAAGGTCATAATCTGCCCGGTTTGCAACAAATTATGCTCCCGCTGCGGCGGCCTCCCACCGGGGCGGGCGGCGGCCGGGACGGGGGAAGTTCTCACGAAAGACTTGACAAAATGTCGTTTTTCTGGTATAATCATAGCATTCCGGAAACAGGAGGCGATAGGACCATGATATGCTCTTATATTCGCCAGACCTCGCAATATTCCTCCTTTGAATACCTGGACAGCCCCGCGCAGTTTGACGTCATTCCCGAAGGGCTTTCCTGCTACAAAAACATTGTCTATCTGACCAACGCCAACGAGCAGGAAAAAAACATGCATGTCTACTCGGTGGGATATGAGGTGGCCGACCCGACCAAGGCGCTGCTCAACCGCATTTTCCCTGCGTATATGATTATCCATTACATTGTCGGGGGGGAGGGCAGCTTCAACGGGCGTCCGATCCGGCGCGGGGACTGCGCCATCGCCTTCCGCAACCGCAGCCACAGCCTGTGCACCGACCCGGAGCACCCGCTCCGTTTTTACTGGATCATGTTCAAGCACCCCGAAACCTTCTCCCCGGCCGTCTTCGGCCTGGACCCGGAGCGCCCCATTTTCGCTTATCATTTTGAGAAACAGATGAAACGGATTCTGGAGGAAATGCTGCACTTTCATTCCAATATCCAAGATCCGCACTGGTTTTACCTCGGCAAGTTTTACGAGCTGATGTCCTATCACTGTCAGCCCTCGCCCCAGGCCCAGCAGCCCTCCCGGCATCACGCCTACAGCAACTACGTGGCACTGGCCAAGCGGATCTGGGAGCAGACCTCCTACGGCCTGTCGGTGGAGGATGTGGCGCACTCCCTTGGCTTTTCGCGCAAGCACTTCAGCCTGATTTTTTCCTCGCAGACCGGAATCATGCCGCAGCAATACATCCTGCAGCACAAAATACGGCTGGCCAAACTGCGCATGGAGGCCGGGGAGAGCAGCCTGAAGAATCTGGCCTTTCAGCTGGGGTACAGCGATTACCCGTCCTTCTCCCGCGCCTTCAAGCACCAGACCGGAATCAGCCCGCACGAATTTTTGCAGCAGGTCAAAAAGAGCAACGCCGAGCTGCCCGACAAAATCGACCCACCGGGCCGCGGCCGGGGGACGGGCAATTGACAAACCGAGCGCTTTGTGGTATAATAAAAGTCAGAAAAACGAATGCAACCGATTACCCGAATGAGGAAAAAGCCATGACCATTATCGAAAACCAAACCTTTGACCAGGAGCGCGCGCTGTACGAAAGCCGCGATCTTCTGGTGCGCAACTGCCGCTTTGACGGCCCCGCCGACGGAGAAAGCGCGCTCAAGGAAAGCCGGGACGTTACGGCCGAGCACTGCTTTTTCAACCTCCGCTATCCCTTCTGGCACGACGAAAACCTGACCATCCGCGGCTGCGAGATGACCTCTCTCTGCCGCGCGGCGCTGTGGTACTCCGAAAACATCGCGATATCCGACACCCGGATGCACGGCATCAAGGCCTTGCGGGAATGCCGGAAGATTGAGCTTTGCGGCTGCGACATCCTGTCACCCGAGTTCGGCTGGTCGTCCTCGGACATCCGGCTGCACGACTGCACCGCCGAGGGCGAATACATGCTGATGCGCGCCTCCAAGCTGCGCTTCGACGGCCTGCGGATGAAGGGCAAGTACTCCTTCCAGTACATTGAAAACGCAGTATTTGAAAACTGCGCCTTTGACACCAAGGACGCCTTCTGGCACGCGAAAAACGTGGTGCTGAAAAACTGCACGGTCCGGGGAGAATACCTGGCGTGGTACTGCGAGGACGTAACCTTTGACCACTGCGTCATCTCGGGCACCCAGCCGCTTTGCTACTGCAAACGGCTGCATCTGATTGACTGCGAAATGCACGACGCCGACCTCAGCTTTGAAAAATCCGACGTGCAGGCCACCATCACCACGCCGATACGCAGCGTCAAAAACCCGACCTCGGGCTGCATTTCGGCGCCTGCCGTGCAGGAGCTGATCCGCACCGACCCGCGCTCTGCGGCCGCCGTCCGCGCCGGCGGAAACGAGCTCTGAGCGAAGGAAGGCCCGAACAATGAAACCGGAGGACGCACAGTCCGTGGCCCCCCTGCTCTGCCCGGAGGCGGTGGAGGCACTGCTGGACTGGTATGCCGCAAACCGGCGGGAGCTGCCCTGGCGCGGGACAGCGGACCCCTACCGCATCTGGATTTCCGAGATCATGCTTCAGCAGACCCGTGTGGAGGCGGTCAAGCCGTATTATGCCCGGTTCCTGGCCGAGCTGCCGGATGTGGCCGCGCTGGCCGCCGTGCCCGAGCAGCGGCTGATGAAGCTGTGGGAAGGGCTTGGCTACTACAGCCGCGCGCGCAACCTGCAAAAGGCGGCAAAAACCGTGATGGAGCGCTACGGCGGACAGATCCCCGCGGATGAGGCGGCGCTGCGGAGCCTGTGCGGCGTGGGTGACTACACCGCCGGAGCCATTGCCTCCATTGCCTTTGGCATCCGGGCGCCGGCGGTGGACGGCAACGTCCTGCGGGTGCTGGCCCGCTTCTGCGGCTCGTATGACGACATTGCCCGGCAGGAAACCAAAAAGAAGTGGAGCGAGGCGCTGCGCTCCTCCATCCCCGCCGACGCGGGCAGCTTTACGCAGGCCATGATTGAAATCGGCGCCACGGTCTGCGTCCCCAACGGCGAGGCCCGCTGCGGGGTCTGCCCGCTGGCCCCGTGGTGCGTCGCCGCACGTGAACAGCTGACCGGCGTGCTGCCGGTCCGCTCGGGGAAAAAGCCGCGCCGGGTGGAGGAGCTGACCGTCCTGCTGATCCGGGACGGGGCGCGCACCGCGCTGCACCGCCGTCCGTCCAAGGGGCTGCTGGCCGGGCTGTACGAGCTGCCGAATCTGCCGGGACACCTGACGCAGGACGAGCTGCCCGACGCCGTCCGTGCGCTGGGCTTTGAGCCGCTGCGCGTCCGGCGTATAGAGGACGCCAGGCACATCTTTACGCATGTCGAATGGCACATGATTGCCTATACCGTGCAGATTGCGCCGGAGTTTGACGGCGCCCGCCTGGGGGCGGGGATGCTGCTGGTGGACAACGGCGAGCTGCGCGCGCGGTATGCGGTGCCGTCGGCCTTCTCTGCCTATACCAAATACCTGAGCTGAGGCGTCTGCGGCCGGTTTCTGCGCTCCCCCTGCCGCAGAGCCTCTCTTTTTTTGCATTTTTCCCGGCAATTTTACGGAAATTTGCGCGGAGTGGTTGCAATTTTGTGCGGAATGTGTTACAATATGGGGGAACACCCGACAAGGAAAGGACAGCGCCATGAAATATATTTTTATCATCAATCCCGCGGCCGGCCGCATCAACGTCTTTGCGGAAATCCGCGGGGAGCTGGAGCGCGAGCTGAAGGACAGGACCGAGTACGAGCTCTACCGGACCCAGGCGCCCGGAGACGCCACCGCCTACATCCGGGATTACTGCCGCACCCACTCCGGGCCGGTGCGCTTTTATGCCTGCGGCGGAGACGGCACGCTGAATGAGGTGGTCAACGGCGCGGTGGGCTTCCCCCAGGCATCGGTTGGCTGCTACCCCTGCGGCTCGGGCAACGATTTTGTCAAATATTACGGGGGCAGCAAGCCCTTTCTCAACCTGCGCGCCCAACTGGAGGCACGGGAGGAGAGCATCGACCTGATGCGTGTGGGCAACAAATACGCCATCAATGCCACGCATTTCGGCTTTGATTCCTGCGTGGCAAAAACCGTTGTCAACGTGCGGCGCAAAAAGCTGATTGGCGGCCGGAACGCCTATACCACCGGGGTGCTGGTGGGGCTGTTCCGCGCCATGAAGAACAAATGCCGTGTGAGCGTGGACGGCCGTCTGCTCAACCCGGACGGTGTGATTTTGCTGTGCACCATTGCCAACGGGCAGTATGTGGGTGGCTCCTTCCGCTGCGCGCCGCGCTCGGTGAACTGCGACGGATTACTGGAGGTCTGCCTGGTTCATCCGGTTTCGCACATCCGGTTCATGAATCTGATGAAATATTATACCGAGGGGACGCACATCGGCAACCCGAAGTTTGAGAACATCATGGAGTACTGCCGCGGCCGCCGCATCGAGGTAGAGGCCCCCGAGGGCTTTGTGTATTCGTTTGACGGCGAGCTGGTCAAGCAGAATCACTTTGTGGTGGAGGTTGCCCCCCACGCCATCCGCTTTGCCGTGCCGAAGGGCGCCAGACCGATTGTGGATCCGTCCTATGTTCCGCAGTCCTGCGTGGACGCTGCGCATGAGGAAAACGCCAACGCCTGATGCGGCAGCGCCCTGCCTGCGCCGCCGGTTTCCGGTTTCCGGAAATCGGCGGCTTTTTGTATGCCTGCGCGCAAAACGGGCAAACTGTGTGCGAAAACGTCCGCAAAATCCACGCGAAAGGAGGACCCGCCGTGAGCCGTCTGCCCCGCCGCCGCGGCCGCCTGCATCTGCCGGCCCGCTGCCTGCCGCTCTGCCTTGGCCTTGCGCTCTGTCTGCTCTGCGTATCATCCTGCCGGGAGCGGCCGTTCTCCCCCGCGCGCCCGATTCACGTGTTCACGCGGGAGGAGGGCTCGGGCACCCGGACGGCTTTTGAGGAGCTGTTCGGCCTGCTGGAGACAGACCCGGACGGCGGACGGCTCAGCCTGACGCGGCGGGAGGCTGTGGTCGCGCGCTCCAACGGGGTGGTGCTCTCGGGCGTGTCGACCGACCCGGCGGCCATCGGGTATCTCTCGCTCGGGTCGCTCAACTCCGCGGTCCGGGCGCTGCCCATTGACGGAGAGCTGCCCACCGCCGAGGCCGTCCGCACCGGGCGCTACCCGGCCGCCCGCCGGTTTTACCTGGTCACCCGGGACGGGCTGAGCGGTCCGGCGGCCGATTTCCTGCGCTTTGTGTTCTCTCAGGAAGGGCAGCGCGTGGTTGCACAGGCCGGTTATGTGCCGGTCTGCAACGGGGAGCCCTTTGTGCCGGGCGACGTACAGGGCAAGACCGTGCTGGTCGGCTCCTCGTCGGTCTCCCCGGTGATGGAGCAGCTGCGGGACGCTTACCTTGCCGGCAACCCGGGGGCGGACATTGAAATTCAGACCAGCGACTCCGCCTCGGGCATCCGCAGCGCGGCGGGGGGCGGGTGCGATTTCGGCATGGTGTCCCGCGAGCTTTCCGCCGATGAGCTTGCGCTGGGCCTGACCGCCACCGCCGTTGCACTGGACGGAATTGCGGTGGTGGTGCATCCCGAAAACACCGTCCCGGGGCTGAGCTCCGCGCAGGTGCGCGGAATTTACCTCGGCGAGACGGCCGTTTGGCGGGACGCGGGGGCAGTCCCGTGAAGGGGCGGCAGCGGGTTGAGCGCCTGATGCAGGCGGTGTTCTGGCTGTGCGCCTGCGCCGCGGTGGCGGCGGTGGTGCTCATCTGCGTGTTTCTGTTCTCGGGCGGTGCGCCGGCCCTGCGGGAAATCGGCGTCTGGCAGTTCCTGACCGGGGTGCGCTGGGAGCCGGGACGCGAGCGCTTCGGCGTCCTGCCCATGATTGCCGGCAGCCTTGCCGTCACGCTGGGCGCCGTGCTGCTGGGTGTGCCGGTCGGGCTGCTCACGGCGGTGTTCCTCCGCTTTTTCTGCCCGCTGCGGGCCCGCCGGGTGCTGGGTGCCGCGGTCGGCCTGCTGGCCGGCATTCCTTCGGTGGTCTACGGCTTTTTCGGGCTGACCGTGCTGGTGCCTGCGGTGCGCCGGGTATTCGGCGGCAGCGGGTATTCGGTGCTGGCGGTGTCGCTGGTGCTGGGAATGATGATTCTCCCCACGGTGGTCAGCGTGTCGGCCGACGCGCTGGCGGCGGTGGAGGCCGGCTACTATGAGGGCGCCCGGGCCCTGGGCGCAGGACATGAGCGCAGTGTGTTCCGTGTGCTGCTGCCGGCCGCGCGCTCCGGCATCTCGGCCGCCGTGACCCTGGGGCTCGGCCGCGCGATCGGCGAATCCATGGCCGTGGTGATGGTGGCGGGAAATCAGGCCGTCTTTCCGCACAGCCCGCTGGACGGCGCCCGCACGCTCACCTCTAACATCGTGCTGGAAATGGGCTATGCCTCCGGACTGCACGCCGACGCGCTGATTGCCACCGGCGTGGTGCTGTTTGCCATGGTGATGCTCAACAACCTGATTTTCGCACTGCTGCGCAGAAGGAGGATGAAAAAATGAGGCGGCGAACCGAGGCAAAGCTGCTGCGCGGCGCGGTATACGCGGCGGCGGGCGTAACGGCGGGGGTTTTGTTCCTGCTGCTGTATACCGTGCTGCGCCGGGGTCTGCCCCGGCTCTCGCGGGAGCTCTTTTCGTGGAGCGGCGGGAGTCGCTCGCTGCTGCCGGCGCTGGTCAACACGCTCAGCGTCACGGCGCTGGCGCTGGCGGTCGCGGTGCCGGTCGGGGTGCTGGCCGCGGTGTATCTGGTGGAGTACGCCCGCAGGGGGAACCGCTTTGTGCGGGTAATCCGGGCGTTTACCGAAACGCTGGCGGCCATCCCGTCGGTGGTTTACGGACTGTTCGGAATGCTGCTGTTTGTCGAGCGTCTGCGCTGGGGCTACAGCCTGCTCTCGGGCGGGCTGACGCTGGGTGTGATGATTCTGCCCGTAATCATGCGCACGGCCGAGGAAGCGCTGCAGGCGGTCCCCGACGCCTGGCGGGAGGGCAGCTTCGGGCTGGGCGCCGGAAAGCTGCGCACGGTATTCCGCATTGTGCTGCCCCCGGCAATGCCCGGAATCCTCTCCGGGGTGATGCTGTCGGCCGGGCGCATTGTGGGGGAAACCACGGCTCTGATTTACACCGCCGGCACCGTGGCGCGGGTTGCCGGGCTGTGGCAGAGCGGCCGGACCGTGTCGGTTCACATTTTTGCGCTTTGGAACGAGGGACTGGCGCAGGACGAGGCCTACGCCACCGCCGCAGTGCTGCTGGTGCTGACGCTGGGGCTGCCGGCCCTGTCGGCCCGGCTTTCGCGCAAACGGTCCAAAAAAGAAACAGGCGGCCGGTAAGCCGGCCCCGGGAGGCACACGCATGAACCGCTTCAGCATCCGCAATCTCAATCTGTATTACGGCAGCTTTCAGGCCCTGCGGGGGATTTGTCTGGACATCCCGCCCGGCTGCGTCACGGCCTTCATCGGGCCCTCCGGCTGCGGCAAATCCACGCTGCTCAAAACCCTGAACCGCATGACCGACCTGGTGGAGAACTGCCGGGTTGAGGGCCGGGTACTGCTGGACGGCAAAAACATCCTTGGCCGGCTGACCGACGTCAACGCGCTGCGCCGCCGCGTCGGAATGGTCTTCCAGAAGCCGAATCCCTTCCCGATGAGCATTTACGATAACGTCGCCTTCGGTCCCCGCACACACGGCGTGCGCCGGAAGGAGGAGCTGGACGGGCTGGTGGAGCGCGCGCTGACCGAGGCGGCGCTCTGGAATGAGGTCCGGGATCGTCTGCGCAAGTCCGCGCTGGGGCTCTCGGGCGGACAGCAGCAGCGGCTGTGCATCGCACGGGCGCTGGCCGTCCACCCGGAGGTGCTGCTGATGGACGAGCCGACCTCGGCGCTCGACCCGATTTCCACCGCACGCATCGAGGAGCTGGTGCAGCGGCTCGGGCAGGAGTATACGGTGATTATGGTGACCCACCACATGCAGCAGGCACGCCGGATTTCCGACCGTACGGTGTTTTTTCTGCTCGGGGAGGTCGTGGAGGCCGGGGAAACCGAGCGCCTGTTCTCTTCCCCGCGCGACCCCCGCACCGGCGACTATATCAACGGCCGCTTCGGCTGACAGACCGGGCGACACCGTGGAAGGCCTTGGAG
>CALWQR010000022.1 GCA_944383705.1 uncultured Clostridia bacterium | reverse complement strand
TCTGACTGCCGGATTCAACCGGCAAATTCGGGTGCCAGATCTGACCGGCTGCCCCGACCGGCTTTGACTGTCAGATGGTGCTGGGCAGCATGACCTGGTTGAGCAGGTCCTCTGCGTACTGCATCAGGTTGTACATCTCGTCGGCCAGCACATAGAAGCCGCCCTGAGCCTGGGTCGGGTCCGGGGTATCGTCCGGGCCGTCCAGCACCTCAATGGTCAGCATCATCTTGCGTTCGGTGTACTGGTACAGGCGGATTACCATATCCCGGTGGTTGTTTTGCTCGTAGTGCTCGGGGTTGAGAATCGAGGCCATGTCCTCCACGGAGAACCGGATTTCCGCCGTGGCTTCATGGGTTTTCACATACTCCTCTATCGTCATGCCGAGCTCCTTCTCGTTGACATCCCCCTCGATGGAGTACCACAGCAGGTGAGAGTAAAGCCTGCGGAAATTCTCGCTGGCGGTCAGGGTCTCGGTTTCGGTCTCTCCCTTGTCGTTGACAAAGGTATTGTTGATGACATAGTCCAGCAGACCGCTGCTGCCGCCGTGCTCGTAGGATACCTGCATGTTGTTGGAGGATTCCGAGACCTCTACCAGCAGGCCGTTCTCGGCGCGGTACATGATTTTTCCGGTCTCCTCGTCCCGATAGGTCCGCCCGGCGGCAAAATCCATGAAATACACGGTGTGCTCTGTCCCGGTGCGGGTCTCGGTATAAATCCAGGCGCCGTCCTCCCGCTGGCGGATGGTGCCGCGGCTGAGGTCAATGATCTTGCCGGTCCCGTCCCCGTTGTCATAGAAGGCATAGGAGAGGCGATTGTCGGTGGTGAAGCTGTAGGTCTGGCCGCCCATGGTAAAGGAAATCGTCTGCAGATAGGAAATGTTGTTCTGGAAGAAATACTGATGGTACCACCGGTTCTGGGGCCAGTCCAGGAACGGGAAGAAGTGCTGGTCCACCTCCACAATCATGTTGTACAGCAGGGAGTACACGTAATAGGTGCCCTGCTCGGTCTTCTGGCTGATAATCAGGATGTTCTCCACCCATTCGTCCTCGGGGGATCCGCCATCGGCCGCCATGGGGTCGTACTTGAAGGTGAGCAGAAACACATTCTCCGACAGGTTGTATTCGATAAAATCGTTGATCTCCCCCTTGCTCACATCACCGGCCTGCGGGGCGAGCACACGGCAGCCGACAAACTCCATCTCATACATCGTGGTCAGCACCGTGGAAACGCTGTCGTTGTTGAGCTGATAGCCGTTCATCAGGCTGATGTCCTCGGTCAGCCAGTACGGCACGGAGGAATAGATGCTGTTTTCGCGCTGCTCCAGATCGATGAAATCAAAGGCGGCAATCAGTTCGACGTCGGTTTCGATGTCCTCCACAATGTCGTCTTTCCCGCCATCGGCGTCGTTCCCGTTGGTCTCGCTGCTCTCATTGTCGCCGGAGCCCTCTTCTTCGTCCTCCTCCGGGTCGGCGCTCCAGTCGATGGAGCCCACGGTTCCCAGGCGGAAGTCGTGAACCATCACATAGGTGCTGATGGTCATGGGATAGATGATGGCAGGCGTGACCAGCGACTCGACCGGCTGCAGGACCGTGTTGGCAATGTCCGAGCTGACGATATACACGGCGTCCCGGCCCTCCAGCATCACATAGTAGCCCGCGCCCGAAAGAATGGCGTCCCCGACCTTGACGGTATAGGAGGTGTCGGAGGCCGAGCAGGAGCCGTTCGCCGCAAAGTCTGCCTTGACAATGGTGTACACGGCCGGGGTGTAGGTCAGGTTGCCCTCGGCGTCGTACACATCCTCCAGCCCGTAAGAGGCATAGTTGATGCTGCCGTCCGGCTTGCGGGGGGCCTCGGGGTCGGTCAGATCCAGCTTCTGCATGGTCAGAGTATAGCCGGTGCTCACGCAAAGACTGGCAAACAGCGTGGGGTCATAGGTGGCAAGCGAGGCCTCGGTTCCCCGGATGTGCACCTGTGTGGTGTATTTGCCGGGCTCGTCTGGGTCCTCCACGTTCTCGCGGTAAAACTCATACGAGCCGTACTCGTTGGTCACCTTGATGGAATAGGTGTTGTCCTGCCCGATGCGCGGGAACATCATCACCCGCTTGTTGACCACGGTCCCGCCCAGCGATTCCCCGATGTTGGCGTCATAATCCACAATGGCGTAGGTCTCGTACTCGCCGGTGGAGGTGTTGATCAGGTACTGGTTGCCGCTGGTCTCGGCCACATAAACCTCATACCGTATGCCGTCGGAGGAGGAGGTATAGCCGTTCTCGGTGGTTTCCATCAGCTTGCCGTCCCGGTTGAAGAGCTTGTATACCCCGTCCTCGCGCTTGATGGTATAGCGCTCGCTCTGCTCGACATTGTTCTCGTCATAGTACACGTCGGTCAGATGGTAAACGGCCACCAGCCGGTTGGCAATTGCCACGGCTACGGCCAGAAAGACAATGACCACCATCAGGACGCCCGCCAGCACCTTCTGCCGCCACATAGCCTTGTTTTTGCGGCCTGCGGCGTGGATGCGGGTCCAGCGCGCGGTGAGGCGCACGTCCTCGGTCGCCTCCAGGATGCTGCCGGCCGTAACCGGCTGGTCGCCCAGGTACCACCCGTCAAAGCGGTAGCCCGGGCGGGAGGGCCGGGGCAGCTCCCCGTACGGGCTGCCGCTGACCCCCTCCCGGCTCTGCACCGGTGTGCTTCCCTTGCCGGCATCGAAAATAATGTTGACGATGATTTCTTCTGTTCTCATCCGAATTTCCACCAAACCTTTCCTGCAAACAGCGTATCAGGCATTGAATTTGCGCCTGACCAGGACCACCGTGCCGGCAATGGCAAAGGCAACGGCCGGCAGCACGGTCAGCGTCACGGTCCACGCGGTGTTTCCCGCGGCCGTGTAATAGACTTCTCCGGTGGAGCTGGACGATGCGGTCATGGCCGGCTCATAGAGCGGCTTGAACTCCAGACCGACCGGAACCACCTCCCGGCCGATGGAGCGCAGCGTGGAGAGCAGCACGTCGGTGTTGCCGTAGGAGCCGCTGCCCAGAATGGCGTTGGAGGCAAACTCGGTGGAGCCTACGGCACAGACATACGAGGCGTCGTTGACGTTGGTATAGCCCTGCCCCTCGCCGATGGTGCGGCTCTCGCGCGTCAGGGTCATCAGCCGGTAGTTGCCGCGGGTATCCGCCACAATTTCGCTGCCGTCCTCCCCGGTGAGCCGCTCCCCGCCGCTGACGGCGTAGGCCTGCGACTGGGCTCCCGAGCGGAAAACGTCAAAAATGCTGCGGCTGTGGTTGTTGCGGTAATAGTACCCGTAGCTGAAGGCGCCGGTGCCGCTCTCGGCGTCGGCCAGCACAAAGGTTTCCTGATAGGAGGGAGAATAGGATATGGACATGGCGTTGCCGAAGACCACATTGGGGCTGCCGCCGGTCTCGCGCAGATTTTCGGTCAGCGAGCCGCCCAGCCCCTCGGGCTCAAACTCACCCAGGACCGCCAGCCCGGCCGAATCCAGCGCCGATTCGGATACGATCTGATAATTGCCCAGGATGCTGTCGGCGTCCTCGGGGTCGGCATAGCGGTCAAACGAGATGCCCCATTCCTCCAGGAACTCCTCCAGATGCGGGAGCACCGGAGTGTCGGCGTCCACAAACACCATAAAGGAATAGGCCTTTTCGAGAAAATCGTCCAGCTTGGCAATCTCCGAGACCCCGCCCTCGTTGCCGAAGGCCGTGGCAAAGTCGGTTTGCGGATCGAAGGTGAGAATCAGGCGGCAGTCCTCGGGAATTTCGTCCTTCTCCAGGTCCAGATAAACAACGTCATAGCCCGCGTTGTCCAGCACCTCCAGAAAGGTTGTGTACTGCGCCCGGCCCTCCTCGGTGGCAAAGGGCTCGCCATGGTTGACCGTAATGCCGCAGACCGGCGCCTCGGCACGGGTGACCGCCATGATGAACTGCACGAATTTTTTCTCGCCGTTGTAAGCCCAGGGGTCGGCGTCCTCATCGGAGTCGTAGGTGTAATAGGTGCGGATATCGGTGATGCGGAATTCCGAGCCGCTGGCCACGATGATGTTGCTCTGATAGATGGAAGAATAGGAATTGGTGCGGTAGGCGTCAACCGACGAGGGGTTGGTCCAGACGTTGGTGGTCTGCACCTCAACGGTGTCCGGGAAGGTGTCCTGCAGGTCCAGCGCCGTGTAGTAAATATAGCGCATCTGCTCGTTGGCGCGCAGCATATCCGGGTCGGCGCAGAAGATGATATCCACCTTCACGGGCTCCTGCCCCTGCTGCGCCCGGTCGGCGTTCACCTCGTCAAACGAGCTGCCCAGCATACTCTTGGTCGCGTCGGTCAGGCGATACATCCCCTCGCTGGTCATGTCGAGGAACCACAGCTTGCCGCCGAAAAGCGCCGTGGCCGCCGCGTTCAGGAGAATCACGCCCGCCAGCACCAGCAGAATGATGGCAGCCGAGGCCGAGCCGTGACGGAGCTTTTGTCTGTTTCCGAAATTCATTTCAGGCAATGTTTCCTTTCTCTGGGATTCAGGCGCGGCGGCGTCTGATCAGCACCACAATGCCGGCCAGCGTAACCGCAACGGCAGGCACAATGGCCAGCGTCAGGGTCCAGCGCAGCATCTGCGCGGTGGTAATCGTGCTGATATCGGTGGATTCAAAGGGCTGAATGGTCAGCCCCTCGGGGACGTTCTCCTTGCCCAGCTGTCCGAACAGGTGCAGCAGGGTGTCGGTGTTGCCGTAAACGGCAGACTGCAGGAAGTCCTCGGTTGCGAAATCGGTAGAGGCGCAGACCGCCACATACGAGGCGGCGCCATCGGCGTTGGTCTGCTCGGTCAGGGTCATCAGGCCGGCCTCGGCGTTGTCCACCGGGTTGCCGTTGGCCCAGGACACCGCGCCCGGTCCCCCCGCAAACAGCGTGTACATGGTCCGGCTGCCGCTGGTATAGCTGCCGTCGCCATTGTTGGTGTAGCCGTTGGCATAGCGCAGCGCCGTGGCATTTTTGAAGACCGTGCCGCGGGTCAGCCCGCCCACCAGCTCGGCCCCGTGCCCGGTTGCGGCCGCCTGCCCGAAGATGGTGTAGCCGTCAGAGGTCAGGGACTGGGAATTGTCCTGCACCATATAACGGAAGGTATTCCCGCTGCTGTTGGTATAGTAGCAGGTTTCCACCCCCCAGGAGGCCAGAAAGCCCTCGAGATTGGACATCTGGGGCGTGCCGTTGGAGAGAAACACCAGGAAGGTGTTGCCCGACTCCGAGAGGAAGTCCTCGAGAATATCGGTCTCGGAGGTCGAGGACACCCCGTCGCTCACGGTCAGGTCCTGGTTGGGGTTGAAGCAGACAATCAGATTGCAGTCCTCAGGAATCGGATCCTTGAGCAGATCGACATAGTGGATGCGGTAGCCCGCGTCGTCCAGCAGGTAGAGCAGCTCGTAGTCGTAAAACGCCTCGCCGTGGTTGTTGGTCAGGCAGACCGCGGGCTGGTCGGGCTCCACGGCGTGCAGAATGCCGGCCGCCAGCTTCTTTTCGCCGTTGTAGGCCCAGAGCTGGCTGGTGTCGCCGTTCTCAAACACATAGAACTCGGTCAGGTCGTACACGCGGTAGTAGTCGCCGCTGACGATGATGACACTGGTGGATTTGAGCGCAACGTCCATCTGCTCCCCGGTTTCGGGGTTGAGCGTGCTGGTGTACTGCCGCACGCTGTCGGGGTTGAGCCAGATGTTGTGGCACTCTATCCGGATGCGGTCCGGGAAGCGCCCGGCGATCTCGGAAGCCGTGTCATAGACGTAGCGCGAGGTGACCTCCTCCTGCAGGTTGACCGGCGTGTCGCAGAAAAGGATGCGCACGTCGGCGTCATTCTGCCCCAGCACGGCGTCCAGCAGGGTATAGCAGCGGTCGGTGACCGAAAAATCGGTCTCCCCACGCATGTCCGCATACCACGTATAGCGCTCGGCCAGAGTGGTGAACAGGACATTGAAAAGCACCACGGCGGTAATCAGCAACACCGTCAGCAGAACGGTCATCCCGCCGTACCGTGCTTTTTTGGACCGGATAAAACCTTTTTTCATATCCAAACAATGAAATCCTTTCTGATGGGTTCACAGAGGCCTTCCGGTGCGCATCAGCCCCAGCGGCGCTTTTCGTATACGCGGACCGTCAGGAACAGGAAAATGAAGGCCAGCGACACATAGTACAGCAGCGCCGAAAAATCAAAAATCCCCTGGCTGAAGGCCGAAAACCGGCTGATGACCGATACCCAGTCCAGCACAAAACGCACGGCATAGCTGGCGATGATGGGCTGCCCGTCGCTGTCTGTCAGCAGATTGAAGACATTGAGCAGCACCATGGCCGCAATGACGCCGATGGTAATGACGGCGGCGGAAAGCTGGTTTTCGGTCAGGGCCGAGATCAGCGTTCCCACGGCAATCAGCGCAGCCCCCAGCAGAATCAGCGCAAGCACACTGCCCACAATCTCGCCGGTTACCGGCCCGATGTGGGTCAGCGCGGTGTCCTCGCCCATGCTTTCCGCCGCGCCGATGATATACAGCGGGATGAAATTGATGCAGGAGATGAGAATGCCCCCCACATACATGGTCAGCGCGGCAAAATATTTACCCAGCACCATGCCCGTGATGGTGACCGGCGCGGTCAGCAGCAGCTGCTCGGTGCGCAGCTTGCGCTCCTCGGCAAACAGCCGCATGGTCAGAATCGGAATCAGAATCACAAAGGTGAAAATGAGATAGGTAAAGTAGGTCGAGGTGTCATAGGTTGCGGCAATCAGCGTGGTGTAGCAGCACAGCAGCGCCGAAAAAACCAGGAACACCCCCAGGTAAACATACCCGATGGGGTTGATGAAATACGAGCGCATCTCTTTGCGGTAGATGGCAAACATAGCGATTATCCTTTCTCGATTTGCAGATATACGTGCGGACGGCCTGTCCGGCCTCTGCCCGCGCCCGGCCCGGTCTCCCGCGCCGGGCGCGGGGCGGGACGGCGGTTACTCGTCGTCCTCGGTCTGGTGCAAAGCGGCCTCGGCCCGCTGCTTTTTGGCGTCCTCCAGCAGGGTGGCTCCAACCTCCCGCTCCAGTGTGTTCTTCTCCTGCCCGCGGCTGCGACGCACCGGCCGGGCGGCCTTTGAGGGGCGTTCCTCGGACTGATCCACCACCGTGATGAAGATGTCCTCCAGGCTCATGCCCAGCGCCTCCAGGCCGATCAGCGCCCAGCCCCGCGCGGCCAGGTCAAAAAAGAGCTTTTTGCGGATGTCCACGCCGTACTCGCTCTCCACCATATAGGTGTAGGCCTCGCCGTCCCGCTCGGCCAGCGCCTCGGCATAGGAAATGCCCGGCATTCCGCGCAGCATGGCCAGCACTTCCTTCTGCGGGCCACAGATTTTGGCGTTGAAGCGCCGGCTGCGGTCCACCGCGCTCGAGATGTTCTCGGTTTTTTCGTTGGCGACAATCTTGCCCTTGTTGATGATGACAATCCGGTCGCACACCGCCTGCACCTCCTGCAGGATGTGGGTGGAAAGAATCACCGTGTGCGCCTTTCCCAGCCCCCGGATCAGGTTGCGGATTTCGATGATCTGCTTGGGGTCCAGGCCGACAGTGGGCTCGTCGAAAATAATGACCTTGGGGTTGCCGATGAGCGCCTGTGCAATGCCGACGCGCTGCCGGTAGCCCTTGGAGAGCGTGCGGATGACCTTGCGGTAGACGTCCCGGATTTTCACCGTGTCGCAGATCTCCCCGAGATGCCGGGCGCGGTCCAGGCGGCAGCCCTTGAGCTCATAGTTGAAATTGAGATATTCCTCCACCGTCATATCCAGGTACAGCGGCGGCTGCTCGGGCAGATACCCGATCAACCGTTTGGCCCCGATGGGGTCGGTGAGGATATCGATGCCGTCAATGGTCACCTTGCCGGAGGTGGACGAAAGATAGCCGGTCAGGATATTCATGGTCGTGCTCTTTCCCGCACCGTTCGGTCCCAGAAAGCCGACAATCTCCCCTTCCCCGACCTCGAAGCTGATATCATCCACCGCGCAGTTGGAGCCGTAATTTTTGACAAGATGTTCGATTTTGATCATGGAAACAGAAATTCCTTTCTACATCTGGCTTCGCTGTTCAAAGCATACCGTTATATTGTAGCACGATAATATGAACACGTCATGAATGGTAAATAAAATATCACAAATCCGATCGGATTTGTGCGAAAAAAACTGCCTTGATTGCCCGAAGAGACCGAAGCAGGGGCGCGGCGCCGGCAAAGGCGGGCGGCGATCCCTCCGTGCGCTGTGCCGGCAAAGGCGGGCGGCGCGCCCCCCTGCGCGCCGGCCGGACAGCGCGATGCGGAGGGCCGGACGTCCCCAAAACTTTTTTTGGTTTGACTGCATAAACAAGCCGCAAAAGGCAAAAATAAAGTCAGCAGGATACGCGGCGGCCTTCGGCCGGCCGGGAGCCGCCCGCGTGTGCAATTCAAGCCGAAAAAGGAGCATTCACAATCATGTGGAAAAAATGGAAAGAATCAAAACTCTACTACAGACTCCGGCAGATCCGGGTCAACCGGGCGGTGTATCTTTCGTCCATTGTCATTCTGCTGGCGCTGGCCGTGGTGCTGGCCATCACCGCCGCCACCAACCGGGCGCGGCGGAATGAAGAGCCCGGGCAGACCGGCGGGGTAACCCAGCCCACGCACCCCCCCGTCTCCGACGAAACCCCGACCGGCGGCGAGCCCGACCTGCCCACCGCCACGGTCCCCGAGCTGAGCCTGCCCGTGGAGGGCAAGCTGGCCAAGGCGCACAGCGCAGACGTACAGGTCTTCTCGCAGACCATGCAGGACTTCCGCGTGCATCTGGGCATTGACATTGCCACGGCGGCCGCCGCCGAGGTCTTTGCCGCGGCCGACGGCACCGTGCAGAAGATATGGGAGGACCCGATGATGGGCTGGTGCGTGGCGCTGAGCCACAGCGGCGACTGCGTGACCGTATACAAGAACCTGGCCAAGGACCTGGCCGAGGGACTGACCGAGGGCATGACCGTGCGCCAGGGCCAGCTGCTGGGGACGGTGGGCGACACCGCGATGGTGGAAATTGCCGACGAGCCCCACCTGCACATGGAAATGACCGTCAAGGGCCTGCAGATGGATCCGCTGGACTATTTCAGCGCGGCCGTGATTGCAACCCTGGCCGAGGATACCGCCTTTGAGTCGTCGGTCTCCGAGGGCAAATAAGCGCAAACAACCCCTTCCTGACGGGGGCAGAGGCTGTCCGGCGCCTCTGCCCCCGGTCCTTCTGTCCCTCCTGTTTGTCCGGTCCTTCTGTCCCTCCCGCTGCCCGAAAAGAATTTACGGAAAGTTCCGAAAAAAGCCTTGCAATTCTCCCTCCGGCGGCATACAATATACAAAAACCGCTGAGCTGCCAGGGGACGGCCGCGCCGCTCCCTTGGCACAGACAGAAAGAGAGGAAGCAGAGATGAACCGTTTTCGTACCATCCGCCCGGAGGAGTTTGACCCTCTGTTCCGCAGAATCGGCAGCGACTGGATGCTGATTTCGGCCTCCGACGGCAGCAGAACCAACACCATGACGGCCAGCTGGGGCGGCTGCGGCATCCTGTGGAACCGGCCGGTTGCAGTCTGCCTCATCCGCCCGCAGCGCTACACCTACGGCATTGTGGAGGCGGCCGGGCAGCTGTCGCTTTCCTTCCTGCCCGAAACCTTCCGCCCGGCGCTCTCCTGGTGCGGCTCGCACAGCGGGCGGGAGAGCGACAAGTTTGCCGGCGCCGGGCTGACCTGCCGCTTTACGGACGGCATCCCCTACCCTGCCGAGGCCGCACAGGTGCTGCTTTGCCGCAAGCTTTACGCCGACGATATCCGAGAGAGCCGGTTCCTTGACGCATCGCTGCTCTCCAACTACCGGGGCGACGATTTCCATCGGTTTTACATCTGCGAAATCGAACGCGTTCTGGTGGCCGACAACTGACGCCCGGCCGAGACAGGGCCAGTCACGCCGGCAATGCAGAATTCCGGAAAACCGGAAAACCGGAAAACCGGACATCCGCCTGTTAGTTCGCGGATGTCCGGTTTTTTTGTGTTGCCGTCTGCCGGATGCTGCCCCGGCGCGGGCCGCTTTTTCAGCACGGGTGTGCAAAAACGGCGGCCGGGGCCGGCATTCGGGAAAAACCCCTTACATCAGGGAGCGGTAAAGGGCGATGATGTCCTCCAGCGTGGGATCCTTGGGATTGCCGGGGCGGCAGGCGTCTGCCATGGCGGATTCCGCAAGGAACTGCACGTCCTCATCCTTGACGATGGCCTTGAGATCCTGCGGGATGCCCACATCCTTGGAAAGCTGGCGGACGGCGTCCACGGCGGCCTTGCGGTACTCGGCCTGGGTCATCTTCTCGGTGCCCGCAACGCCCATGGCCTTGGCAATGTCGCGGTACTTTTCGCCGGTCGCGGGCGCGTTGTACTCCATGACCGTGGGCAGCAGAATGGCGTTGGCCACGCCGTGCGGGGTATCATACACCGCGCCCAGCGCGTGCGCCATCGAGTGCACGATGCCAAGGCCCACGTTGGAAAAGCCCATGCCGGCAATGTACTGCCCCAGAGCCATGCCCTCGCGGCCCTCCTTGGTGTTGGCTACGGCGCCGCGCAGGCTGCCGGCAATCAGCTCGATGGCCTTGAGATGGAACATATCGGTCATTTCCCAGGCGCCCTTGGTGATATAGCCCTCAATGGCATGGGTCAGCGCGTCCATACCGGTGGCGGCGGTCAGGCCCTTGGGCATGGTGCTCATCATTTCGGGGTCGATGATGGCGACCACCGGAATGTCATGCACGTCCACGCAGACAAACTTTCTCTTCTTTTCCACATCGGTGATGACGTAATTGATGGTCACCTCCGCGGCCGTGCCGGCCGTGGTGGGAATGGCAATAATCGGCACCGAGGGGTGCTTGGTGGGGGCCACGCCCTCCAGGCTTCTCACATCGGCAAACTCGGGGTTGGCGATGATGATGCCGATGGCCTTGCAGGTATCCATGGAGGAGCCGCCGCCGATGGCAACCAGATAATCGGCGCCGCTCTTTTGGAAGGCCGCAACACCGGTCTGTACGTTTTCAATGGTGGGGTTGGGCTTGATGTTGGAGTAGAGCTCGTAGGCCAGACCCGCGCCGTCCAGAACATCCAGCACCTTTTTGGTCACGCCGAATTTCACCAGATCGGGGTCGGAGCAGACCAGCGCCTTTTTCAGCCCCCGGCCCTTGACCTCGCCGACAATCTCGTTGATCGAGCCGGCGCCGTGATAGGATGTTTCATTGAGGATAATTCTTGCCATTTTTCAGTCTCCTTTTTCTTGATTGCTGATTCCGGCTCCGCATCCGGCCCCGCGGCAGTGCCCGCTCCGGACCGGAACCGACCGCTTTTATTATATCACATCCGACAGGTAAAAACAACCGGAAAACCGGTTGTTTTTACCATATCCCTGTAAATTTATTATGAATGGGGGCGGCTTTGCGCCGTCAGATCCCCGTCCCCGGCCAGAGACACCGGCGCACCGGCCGCCTCCGGGGCGGGCTGCGCCAGCCCGGACCAGACGTCCTTGCAGCGCGCCAGCACCTCCCGCAGCTCGCGCATGGCGCCCCCGGCATATCCCTGCGGACGGTCGGCAGGCACCCCGATGGCCTCCAGCCCCAGCTTCCCTGCCAGATACAGCGCGCGGTAGAGGTGGTAGCGCTGGGTGACAATCACCACGCGCCGGGCGCCGTACACCTGCTTCAGCCGTGCCAGGCTGTCATAGGTGGAGTAGCCGTCATGGTCCTGGAAGACGCGCTGCGAGGGGACGCCCAGCTCCACCGCGCGGCGTTTCATCGCGTCCACCTCGTTGTAGGCGTCGGTCCGATGATCCCCGCTGACCAGCAGCGTATCGCTGACCCCGGCCTGCACCAGCGCGGCTCCGGTGCGCACACGGTCCTCCAGCATGGGGCTCAGCCTGCCGTCCTCATACACCGCGCAGCCCAGCACCAGCACACAGTCGTAAGGTCCGCCGGCCTCCGAAGGGCCCGGCGGAAATTCGACAATCCGTTCCCGGACGCTGTCGCATACCGCTGCGCTGACCGAGACCGCCATCAGCCCGAGCGCCCCCGCCAGGCAGAGGCAGACGCACAGCACACGCGCCAGCACACGCCCGCCCCGGCCGCGCAGAGCGCGGCGCAGCGCCTGCCGGGCACGCCGCAGTCCGCGGCGCAGGGCGGCCGGCAGGCCGGCAATACAGACTTTTCTCATCGGTTCCCATCCCTCCCCTCATCGGAGTTCAGTATACCAGAAGCAAGCCCGGATGTCAAGCCCGGCAGGGCAAAATTCAGACAGAAAACAGCTGTTCTTCAGAAATCAGCTCAGCTCCTGCCGCAAAAAGGCCAGAATCTTTTTCTCCTCGCGCGAGACCTTGACCTGCGTCAGCCCCAGGCGCTGCGCCACCTGCTGCTGCGTCAGGTTCCGGTAATAGCGCAGCAGCACAATGCGCCTCCAGAGCGGGGGCATGTGACCGATGCTCTGCGCCAGCGCCACCCGGTCGCAGATGCGCTCGGTCTCACGCTCGCTCTCCCCGTCCGACAGCACCCCCTCGTAGGTGACGGTGTCCTCCCCGTATACAAAATCCGAGAGCGAGGTCACCGGAGAGAGCGCGTCCAGCGAGACGGCCGCGTCCTCCACGCTCACGCCGCAGCGCTCGGCCAGCTCGGCAATGCCGGGCTCCCGTCCCTCCTGGGCCAGAATGCGGTTTTTCTCGTGCAGCAGCGAGAGCCCCTGCCGCTTGTAGACCCGGCTGACCTTCAGCGGCCCGTCGTCCCGCAGGTGCCGCCGGATCTCCCCCACAATCAGGGGCACGGCATAGGTCGAAAAGGCGGTGCCCCGCTCCAGGGAGAAGGATCGGATGGCCTTGAGCATTCCGATGGTGCCGATCTGCACCAGGTCCTCGTACTCGGTGCCCCGGTCCAGAAAGCGCCTGGCCACGCTGCGCACCAGGCCCATGTTCTCTTCAATCAGCTCGCCCTCGGCCGAGCTGTCCCCCGCCCGCAGACGTTCCAGCAGCGCGCAGTTGCGTTCATGCAGGGTTGCCTGCTCCATGCACGATTCCAACTCCTTTCCCCGGGAATCGCATTCCCGTCTCACCGGTGCAGCCGTTTGAAGAGGATGACCGTGGTCCCCCGGCCGACCCGGCTATGTACGCGGACGCTGTCGCAGAAGCTCTCCATGACGGTAAAGCCCATTCCGCTGCGCTCGTTTTCGGCGTCGGTGGTGAACAGGGGCTGGCGGGCCTGCCTGACGTCGGCAATGCCGCAGCCCCGGTCCCGGATTTCCACCTGCACCATTCTGCCCTCGCAGAGCTTGACCGTGATGCGGATTTCCCCGACGCCGTCGCGGTAAGCGTGCACAATGCAGTTGGTCACCGCCTCGGACACCGCGCACTTGAGGTCGGCCAGCTCCACCGCCGTGGGGTTGAGCTGCGCGCAGAAGGCGGCAACCGCCGCGCGGGCAATGCCCTCGTTGACCGAAAGCGAGGGCAGGGTCATGCAGAGCTCGTTTTGCACCTCTGCACTGAAATCGACTGTGTTTCTCATGCTGTTCTCTCCGTTCCGCCGCCTGTGGCGGCCTGTTTTTTGGCTTGCCGGGGCGCCCCGGCCAAGGGACGTTACCCCTTTTTCCGACCGGTGCGGATGGGTATCATACGCTCCATGCCGGCCAGATTCATCATTTTGACCACCGCCGGGCTGGGATTGAGCACCGCCAGCTTGCCGCCGTAGCGCTTGACCAGGGCATACCGCCCCATAATCAGCCCCAGGCCCGAGCTGTCCATAAACGACACGCCCGACAGCTCCAGAAATACCCGGGGCGGGCGGCGGGCCGCCAGCACATCGTCAATGCCCGTCCGCACCGAAACCGCACCGTGATGGTCGATCTCTCCTCCGATCTTCACCACCAGCGCGTCACCGTGCTCCTCATAGGACACCAGACTGCCGCTTCTGATCATTTCCCGAACAACCGCGTTTTTGCTGCTTCCGACACATCAAAAACATCCTTTCCTTCAGCATTCCTCCGGGAAAACCGTTCTCCCGGCATTTTCCATATTTTATCATATTTTCCGGATAAAAATTGTCGCACCCTGTCCGCGGGAGCACAAACTTTTAAAAATCGTTCCCCTCGGATATACAGATTCCCGCATATTCCGGCCGGGCGGGCGCGCATCCGACAAAAAACGGCCGGAACCTGTCGCCGGCCGCCTCACCACTCCCCCTTCCCCCTTCGCCGTTCCCCCGTCACCGGCCCCTGTCGCCGCCCTCTGTCGCCGCCCTTCGCAGAACCGGTGCAAGCCGCTTTGATTTCCGTAGTTTCAAAAAAATAGCACTCTCAGGACGAGAGTGCTAACATTTACAAATTATTCACGAAAACTTCAAGCAATGTTGCGTTTTGAGGTCTATAATAAATGTCAGAAAAACAAAGACAGCAAATGAAAGGGATGAGTCCAATGGGCTGCAGAAAATTCCGACAGCCGTCGGCCTTGTTCGGATAGCTTCCATATCATCGGCCGGCAAAACCGCGTGCGCGCCACGCAAATCATTTTTCGGAGGTGTTTGATATGCTGAACCGCAAAAACAACAATCTGACCGTTTACAACCCGTTCCGGGATATCGAGGAATTTGAAAAGAGCTTTTTTGCCGATCCCTTCGGCTCCTTCTTCCGCTCCAACGATCTGGCGGAGTTCAAGATTGACGTGACCGACGAGGGCGACCGCTACGAAATGGAGGCCGACCTGCCGGGCTTTGACAAAAAGGACATCCACCTGGAGCTCAGCGGCGATACCCTGAAGCTGAGCGCCGAGAGGCACTCCAAAATCGAGGAAAAGGACAAAAAGAACAAGGTGGTGCACATGGAGCGCTCGTACGGCTCCTACAGCCGGCAGTTTGACGTCTCGGGGATTGACACCGGCGCCATCCGGGCCAAGTACGAAAACGGCGTGCTGAAGCTGACCCTGCCCAAAAAGGAGGTCGCCCAGCCCGAAGGCAAGCGGCTGGAAATCGAATAACCGGTTCCCAAAAACGGGGGCGGGGCTGTCCGGTATGCGGACAGCCCCGCCCTTTGTCTGGTTTCCTGCCGCCTGCGGGGGGTCACCTGAGAAAGCCGTTGATAATGGCCTCTACGGCCTCTGCCTCGGTCAGCCCCAGCGTCATCAGCTTGATCAGCTGCTCGCCGGCAATCTTGCCGATGGCAGCCTCATGAATCAGCGAGGCGTCCACATGGTTGGCCACAATCTGCGGGATGGCGGTGACGCTGGCCCGGTCCATGATGATGGCGTCGCACTCGGTATGCCCCGAGCAGCGGTTGTTGCCCCGGATATCCGAGTAGAAGCTCTGGCGACTGCGGTCCTTGGCCACCGAGCGGGATACCACATGCGCGCCGCAGCCCGCGCCGTTGAGATCGACCGTGAAATGGGTCTCGGCAAACTGGTCGCCATGGGTCATGATTTTCTCGTGCACAACCAAGGTGGCCCCTGCGGCCAGCGTGGCGTTGGTGGTACGCCGGGTGGAATCCACCCCCTTGATCTGGGAGGTTTCCATTTCCATATGGCTCCCCTCCTCCATTTCTACCACCGTGGCGGGGTTCATGATGTTCTTTCCGTTGCCGTCCCCTTCCGCGTAATGCTTTTCGATATACCGGACCCTGGCGTTTTTGCCGACATAAAAGGAATGGATGCCGCTGTGCTCGCTCTCGGCGCTGCCGCTGTTATGAATGCCGCAGCCCGCCACAATGGTCACGTCGCAGTCGGCCCCGATGTGAAAATCGTTGTAGACCAGCTCCTTCAGGCCGGTCTGGGAGAGCAGCACCGGGATGTGGACGCTCTCGTTTCTGGTGCCGGGGCGGATATAGATGTCAATGCCCGGCTTGTCCTCTTTTTTGACAATCGTGATGTTTTCGGAATCCTGCTTGCCGGACAGGCTGCCGTTGACGCGCAGCGAATAGGCGCCCTGCGGCACCTCATGGATACCGGCCACCTCCTGCAGCAGATGTTTCTGAATTGCGTCTATCATGCGCCGGTCGCCTCCTTTGTATAGCGGCAGCCCATCTGCACATTGAGCAGCCGGGGCAGAATTTCTGCCTTGGTCCCGCAGGCGTGTACCGCGCCGTCGGCAATCACAATCACCTTGTCGGCAATGTCCAGAATGCGCTCCTGGTGCGAGATGATCAGAATGCTCCCCTTGGTGCGCTCATACATCCCGCGGAACACCTGAATCAGGTTGTTGAAGCTCCACAGGTCGATGCCGGCCTCGGGCTCGTCAAAGACCGAAAGCCGGGTTCCCCTGGCGTTGACCATGGCAATTTCAATCCGCTTGAGCTCCCCGCCCGAGAGCGAGGCGTCCACCTCGCGGTTGATATAGTTTTTGGCGCACAGGCCGACCTCGGCCAGATAATCGCAGGCCTGCGAAACCGTCATGCTCTTTCCGGCGGCCAGAGAAATCAGGTCCTTGACCGTGATGCCCTTGAAGCGCACCGGCTGCTGAAAGGCATAGCTGATGCCTCTGCGCGCGCGCTCGGTGACCGACAGGTGCGTGATGTCCTCCCCGTCCAGGATGATCTGCCCCGAGGTGGGCTGATAGATGCCCGCAATCAGCTTGGCAAGCGTGGATTTGCCGCTGCCGTTCGGCCCGGTGATGGCCACAAAACGCTCGTCAATGCGCAGACTGACGTCCCGGATGATGTCTGTCCCGTCCGGAACGGAATAGCAGATGTGCTTCAGCTCGAGCATGACTGGTCCTCCTTCCATGGGCCGCCGCTGCGCGGCCCTGTCTCCAGAATTTGTTGTTTAACCAATATATTTTACCTTTTTTCCGCATGGAATGCAAGCGGAAATCCGCTTTCTAATTGTTAACTTTTTGTGAAGCGTTGCGCTTTCCGGAATTTTGTGCTATAATGGAAAAAACGGGCCGGTGCCCGGGAAACAGGAGGGACGGCCGATATGGAGCATCGGATACGGGTGACGGTCACCCGGAAGGGGGAAGAATTTCTGCGCGGGGGGCATGTATGGGTCTTTGCCGACGAGGTAACGGCCTGCGACGGCGCGGACGACAGCGAGGGCGGGGAGATTGCCGGCGTGTTCTCGGAAAAGGGCCGGTATCTGGGCAGCGGATTCTGGAATCCGCACTCCAAAATCCGGGTGCGGGTAGTGACCAAGAACGCAAACGACCGCTTTGACGACGCCTTTTGGGAGCGCAAACTGCGCTGGGCGCTGGAATACCGCAGGAGCGTGATGGGGGCGGATTTTGCCTGCTGCCGTCTGATTTTCGGGGAGGCCGACGCCTTTCCCGGCTGGACGGTGGACCGGTATGGGGATGTGCTGGTCTCGCAGGTGCTCTCGCTGGGCATCGAACGGCGCAAGGCGCTGCTCTACACAACCCTTGTGCGCCTGCTGCGGGAGGAGTTCGGGCAGGACATCCGGGTGCTGTATGAGCGGAACGAGGCCGCCATCCGCGGGCTGGAGGGCATGTCGCCCGAAAAGGGCTTCTGGCAGGGGGATGGGCTGCTGACAGGCACCGACGGCCTGACCGACATCACCGAAAACGGAATTGTTTACACCGTGGATTACATCAACGGGCAGAAAACCGGCTTCTTCCTCGACCAGAAATACAATCGCGCCGCCATCCGCCGCATTGCGGCCGGGCGGCGGGTGCTGGACTGCTTCACGCACACCGGCTCCTTTGCGCTCAACGCCGCGCAGGCCGGCGCGGCGCAGGTCACGGCGGTGGACGTCTCGGCCGATGCGTTGGCCCTGGCCCGCCGCAACGCACAGCGCAACGGGCTGGAGGGGCGCATGGAATTTGTCTGTGCGGATGTGTTCGGCTTCCTGACGGCGGCCGCGCAGCGGCGGGAGTTCCCGTACGATTTTGTGATTCTGGACCCGCCCGCCTTTACCAAAAGCCGGGATACCCTGCGGGACGCCATCCGGGGCTACCGGGAAATCAACCGTCGCGCCATGCAGCTGCTGCGCCGCGGCGGATATCTGGCCAGCTGCTCCTGCTCGCATTTCATGACCGAATCCTACTTCCGGCAGATGCTGCACAACGCGGCGGCCGACGCCGGCGTGGGCCTGCGGCAGATCGAGGCACGGCAGCAGTCCCCCGACCATCCTGTGCTGTGGAACGTCCCCGAAACCGATTATCTCAAATTCTTCATCTTTCAGATTGTCTGACCCGACCGCAAAAAGCACCTGCCGCCCATACGGTGGCAGGTGCTTTTTGTCTGTCGGAGCGCCGCGGGGTCAGTCCGCTTCCCCGTCGGGCTGCCCGCTCCTACGGCCGGCAAGCAGGCGGGTAAGCAGCGAGACCAGCGCGCCCAGGGCCGTGGTCGCAATCCAGAACAGAATCACGGCATTCCACCCCTGCGCCATCATGTCAGAGAACAACAGGCTTGCCGCGGAGGCAGAGAGATAGGAGGAGAAATCCAGGAAGCCCGTAATGCCGGAAATCATGCCCGTGGAGCGGAAATCCAGAATATACACGCTGAAAATCATATTGCAGACGCCGGTCATCGCGGCGCTTGCCGCAAACAGCGCGGCCATAGAGAGCAGCGGAAGCCCGGCCGGGCACAGCCACACCACGCCAAAGCAGGCCGCCGCAAGGACGAACAGCAGGACGCACATGGTTTTTTCGTTCTGCCGCACCAGGCGCAGCCCCCACAGCGAAAGAAAGGTTCCCCCGATGTTGACAAAGGGGAGCGCGGAGGAGGCGACCGAAACCCACTCGGGGCGCAGCGCCAGATGCTGCGAGAGAAAGGTGGGAATCCAGAACGAAACCGCGTTCCGGATGACGCCGTTGAGCATGGTCACAATCACCACGCAAAGGAACACACGGTTGCGCAGCAAGGCTCCAAGGGTCAACCTTCCGCCGCCTGCGGACAGGGGCTTCACTTCCCCCTGCCGGACCATGCCGCGCCGCTCCATCCGCCGGCAGGCAAGCAGCCACAGCAGGGCCACCGCAGCCATGCAGCCGCCCCCCAGCCAGAACGCCGGCCGGGTGGCGCCGCACAGCGAGGCGAACGCTGCCAGCAGATAGGCCAGCAGCGTGCCCAGCATGGAGGCCACCGTCAGCAGCGTGAGCAGCAGACGGGCAGCCCCGGGCGAGGTGTTCTCCCCCACCATGCGCGAGAGCGGGCCCCAGAGCATGGAGCCGAGAAAGCCGCACACCGCCCACAGCAGCGTCCCGGCCAGAGCGTTGCCGCAAAACGGGAACAGCGCCAGAAGAACGCCCGGGAGAAACAGGCCTAAGAACACCATATACCGCGGGTGCACCCGGTTGCCCAACAGCCCGTTGACCAGCTGCCCGACGCCGTAGGCCAGCAGAAAAACGCTCCCCATCCGCCCCAGCTCCTCCTGCGCGAAGGTCTGCTCCTGCAGCAGCTGCGGCAGCAGGGCGCTCAGCGCATTCTTGCCGATGTAACACGCGGCATAGGCCGCAAAGCAGCTCCCGCCGATCCAGAGCGCGGCGCGGCGCGTCTGGCCGGCGGCATTCACGGCTCCCGACATGCGCCGCCTCCCTCTCCCGCTCCTGTCGCCGGAACCGGCACCACGTGCAGCGCGGCGCCCGCCGCGCAAATGGCGGAGCGGATTTCCTCCGGAATGGGGTTCCGGCTGTCGGTCACAACGTCGTTCAGCTCCCGGAAGCCGGCGACATGACAAAAGCTCTGTCTGCCGAATTTTTCGCTTTCGGCCAGCAGATATGCCCGGTCTGCCTGTTGCAGGAAGGCGCCCGTGAGCAGTCCGTCCTGCTCCTGCCAGGTCATCAGTCCGCTTGCATCCACCGCCGTAGCCGCAAGAAAGGCCTTGTCTACCCGCAGAGACTGCATCTGGGAGAGCGTCAGAACCCCCGTGACGGTCTGCGTTTCGGGATTGACGGTCCCGCTGAGCAGAATGACGCTGCCGGTGAAATCGCCCGCGGCAATTTTGCGGGCCAGAATCAGGGCGACCGGAATGGAGCCCGTGATGACCTTCAGATTCCGGATCCGGTAAATCGCCTGCGCAAAGCTTTCGGCGTTGGTGCCCGAATCGACGGCAATCACATCATTGTCTTCCAGGAACCGCACCGCATAGGCCCCGATTTTCTGCTTGGGCAGCTGGTTGTGCGTCCGGCGCTCGGCATAGCTTTCGTCCCGCACCGGCTGACGCACGGCAATGGCGCCGCCGTGCACCTTGCGGATCCGTGTGCCGTCGGCAATCTGCGCCAGGTCCCGGCGCACCGTCTCCCCGGAAACCCCGAAATACGCCGCCAGCTCGGCAATATCCGCCTTGCCCTCGCGGCAGATCCAATCCGCCATTTCCTGTCTTCGTTCGTCTGATAGCATCTGTTCTCCTCCATCTGCCGCAAAAGCGGCCGATTTTCCGGCCGTTCGGTGGCACACCGCCCGTCCATCCCATTCAGTATACCACAAAACCACACTTTTGTCAATATATTTTTGGATTTCTGTTGACATCTGCCCGAATTTGTGGTATAATGAGCCTGCAAACAGCAGAATGCCGGGAAAGACGGCAGCCTGCCCTGCAAGCGGTTTCCGCTTTTTGTTCCGCGGTGCATTCCGCGGAGCCATCTCATATGAATTTGCCGCCATGGCGGCAGGAGGATTGCCATGAATTTCAAAAAAGAAAAATCGGTTTCGGACTATCGCGTCCTTCCGCGCACGGTGCTCTGCGACACGCCGGCGCGCGTCTCGATTATCCCCTGCGGGAAATCCAAGCGGTTTGACGACCAGACCGATTACACGGTCAGTCTGGTTCCCATGTCTTTTTACAGCGACAGCTATGTTGACGGCTCCATGAAGCCCGAAACGCTCACCGTGCGCCCGGTGGACGGAACGCTGACGGTTCCCTGCCGCCTTGCCGACGAACAGGAATGGGTTCTGTCGGTGGACTGGGAGGAAAACCGCAAACGCGGCAGACAGCCCCTGGAATTTCACATTTATGCGCTGCGCGAGGATCTGTACCGCCGGAACCCCTACCGGGGGGACCTGCACTCCCACTCCACCGGCTCGGACGGGCGCGAGGACCCCGCGGTTGTGGCCGCCAACTACCGCCGGGAGGGCTTTGACTTTCTTGCCCTGACCGACCACAGCAACTGGCATTCCTCCGAGCAGATGCTGCAGGCCTACGGCGACCTGCCGCTGGGCATCCGCCTGTTCCACGGCGAGGAGGTGCACCTGGGCACCATCATCCACATTGTCAATTTCGGCAGCCGGTACAGCATCACCGACCATTACCGCAGCAACCAGGAGCAGTGCCAGGCCGAAATGCGCGAGCTGGCCGACCGTCACCCGACGCCGCAGGGCGTGAACCGGCAGGAATACGCCATGCGCCTGTGGATTGTGGAGCAGATCCGGCGCGCCGGCGGCATGGCCATTGTCCCCCACCCCTATTGGATTCACAAGCCCGGTATCTTCAATATGAATACACGGATGCTGGACTATGTGTTTGAGCAGGGCGCCTTTGATGCGTTTGAGCTGACCGGAGGGCTGACCGTGCATGAGAACAACCTGCAGCTGGCCTTTTACCAGGAGCAGCGCGCCATGGGGCGGAAGATTCCGATTGTCGGCTCCAGCGATTCGCACGGGACCGACCCCGCCTCCTACTTCAACATGTCCAAAACCGTCCTGTTTGCGCCCGACTGCAGCTTTGATTCGGTCTGCGCGGCGGTCCGCGACGGGTACAGCGTGGCGGTGGAGGAGCCCCACGGCGAAGAGGCCCGGGTACACGGCCCCTACCGGCTGGTGGCGTATACCCGGTTCCTGCTGAACTACTATTTCCCGATTCACGATGAGCTCTGCGTGGAGGAGGGACGGCTGATGCGGGAATTTGCCTGCGGCAGCGAGGGCGCCGGGCAGCAGCTGCGGGAGTGCGCCGGGCGCGTGGCCGCCCGGGCCGTCCGCATCCTGCGCGGCGAGGACTGACCGGAAAGGGCGGCCGGAGCGAAAACCGTCGCCTCCTTATAAAAAACACCGGGGAATGCAGTCGGCACATTGCCGCGCATTCCCCGTTTTTGGAA
>CALWQR010000021.1 GCA_944383705.1 uncultured Clostridia bacterium | reverse complement strand
GCGCCGCTTCCCTCCCCCTTTATCCTCCCTTGAGAAACCGATGGTGCTTGCGGGCGCACAGGCAGCCCGGGTAATCCTGCTGCGAGAGATGCACCAGAATGGTGTCCTCCCCGATGCACTGCACCATGCTCCAGGGGATAACCAGGTCATCCTCCCCGCCAAATCCGAGAAACCCCGGGCTGCCGCAGACAATCAGGGCAAGCACACGGGTGCAGTCTCCGTTGACCTCAAACTCAAAATCCCCTGCGTATCCCAGCCGCGCGCCGTCACAGACGTTGACGATTTCCAGCTTGCGCAGGTCGGCCGTGCTGTATTTTTTCATAGAAAAGCCCTCCCGCATTTTTTACCAGTATATGCGGGAGGGCGCGCTTTTATCATCCGGACGCGGACCGGAACAGCGATCTATCCGGCCGGCTCGGAATACCGGGAAAGCAGCAGGGTGCAGAGCAGCACCAGAAAGGGGCTGAGCGCCAGCAGCACGGCCGAGGAAAGGCTCCAGGCTCCCAGCTCGGTCACCGCGGCGACCGCCGGCAGCAGAGCCGAGAGCACTGCCGCCGTCAGCACAGGCAGCACCAGGAACAGCAGAACACCGACGCAGACCCGCGCGGCGGGCAGCGTCACGCCGTCGGCGTCCCGGTTGAACAGGAACAGCATTCCCTGCATCAGCAGCATGGCGCAGAACAGCATGGCGGGGACGCTCTGCTCGGGCATCAGGCCGGTCAGGCGCAGCACGGTTAGCAGCAGGACCAGCGCGGCGGCAGACGCCGCCGGAATCAGCCATACCCGCCGGCTGCGCAGGCAGGCGGCAACCGCCCCGCCGTCCAGTGGCCGGTAACGCAGAAGCCGCTCGGGCGCCACGCGCACGCGCAGAGCCAGCACAAACGCGGCGACATCCACCCCCATGGAGGCGTACAGAAACGCATACGCCGTCACGGTTCCGGCACCGGTCAGCACGCACAGCAGCGTCAGCACCGTGCGGAAGACCGCAAAACCGGCCAGAAGCTTCAGCAGAAAGCGCACACGCACCACTGCCTCCCTGGCCCGGCAGAGCAGCGGGAGCAGCGCGCAAAGCCCCCCCGCGGGCCGTCCGGCGTCGGGCAGGACCAGGTCGGCGTCGCGCAGCAGAACCTGCGGGCAGAATGCCGGCTGGCCGGCAATGCCCGGCCCGTCCTGCCCGGAGGCTCCGGCCGCAGCATCCGCGCCGCCGGCCGCCCTGCCCTCCGGCAGCCCGTCCCCGTCACCCGAAGCGGCGTCACAGCACAGGCGCAGCGAGGCGGCGGAGAGAAGCTCCGCGTCCTCCGGCGTATCGGAGAGCACCGCCGCACACCGGCCCTGCTTCCGCAGCGCCCGCACCAGGCCAGCCACCTCCCGGCGGGAATAGCCGACATACCACACGGCGTCCCCGCCCTGGCCGGGGTCCGGGACGGCGGAGGCCAGGCAGACTTCCGCCTCTACCGCGCCACACTGCGCCGCACAGGCAAGCGAGGCCCGGTCCTCCCCAGGCAGGAACACCCGCACCCGCACGCCGTGCGCCGAAAGCCCGCGCAGGGTCTCGCCGACGCCGGGCAGCACGCACATGCCGGACACCAGACAGCCGACCAGCAGCGTCAGCCCGTTTTTCTCCTTGGTTACGGTCAGCAGCATCTCCCCCCGCGCGGCGGCCTGCCGCACAAACCGGTGCAGGCGCTCCCGCATACCGGGCTCGAGCGGAGCGGGGCGGCCGGACGGGGTTTCGTAGGCCGCACAGCCGGCCAGGGGCGATGCGTCCGGCACAAAGCAGAGGCGAAAGGCTTCCTCCCGCGTCCGGACGCGCAGGCGGCAGGCCGGGCCGTTGCTCTCCCGGTCCAGCCCGACCAGCCGGACCGCAAGCGCGGCCGTGTCGTAGCCGCTCAGCCGCACCAGCTCGGGCAGCAGGGGCGCCAGGCGCTCGCCCTCCGGCATTCCGGACGCGGGCAGCCGCTCGCGAGCGCGCAGCAGCAGGGCAACCGCCTCGCACAGGGGCTGAAGGCCGGAGTGCTCTTCCCCTGGGGCAAAGGTCTGCGCCCCGTTGCAGGCGCCCCGGAACTGCCAGCGGCCGTCGGTCAGCCCGTCCGGCCCCATCACAATCAGGTCGGTCACGCCGGGCAGCCGGTCGGCGCCGCGGGATGTACGGGCAGCCGGGACAGCGCCTCCCGGCTCCCGGAGCAGCGCGGAAAACAGCAGGCAGGGCACCGCCGCCGTTCCCGAGGCGGCCAGCGCGCACAGCGGCAGGAAGACGCGCAGGGTGCTCTGCGTGTCCGGCGACAGCAGCAGACCCGCCACGCACAGGGGCAGCATCAGCGCCAGCAGTGCAAAGCCGGACAGGCGCAGATACGGCCGGACGCCCGCCAGCAGGGCGCTCTGGCCCGAAAGCGGCTCGGGCAGCAGCGTACGCCCCATTGCGCCGTAAAAGCTGCGCGCCCCGGTTGCAAAGACCACGGCGCGGGCGCTGCCCTGCAGCACCTCGGCTCCGCCGTAGACAATGTTCTCAAATTCCGGCGGAAGCGTCTCGTCGCCGAAGGCGTAGACCCTGCCGGCCGACTTGTCCTGTACCAGCACGCCGGGGCGCTCCCCCTGGACGGGCGGCAGCACCAGCCGGGTGCGCAGCCGGTCGGATTCCAGCAGCAGGCAATCGGCCGGCACCACGTCCCCCGCGCGCAGCAGCAGCACGTCGCCCGGGACCAGGGCACGGGCGCTTATGCGCCGGGCTCTGCCGTCCCGGATCACGCACACGCGCACGACACGGCGCTCCTGCAGCCGGTCCCTGTCGGCGCGCATCCGCAGCGCCAGCCCCAGCATCAGGCAAAACCACGCCGCATACACCGCCAGCGCCGGCAGTCCCAGCGCCAGCTCGCCAAAGCAGACGGTCAGCAGACAGACCGCCGCAAACAGCAGCAGCGAAGGGTCGGTCAGCAGCATCCGCAGCGGAGCATACGGGACGCGCCCGCCCGCAAACAGGCGATTCTCCCCCATCCGGCGCAGACGCAGACGCGCCTCCTTGCGGCCAAGGCCGCCGGAGGCGCTGCTGCGGAGCTGACGCAGGGCCTGCTCCCCCGTCAGGCGCTGCCATCTGATATCCCGGTTTTCCATCGGTCACAGGCAGGCAATGCGCAGGGTATCCCCCTCCGCGTCAATCGAAACCGCCGTGTAGTGCTGCTGATAGTTGGATATAATCTGCTCGGCCAGCGGATCCTCCACCTCGCGCTGGATATAGCGCCGCATGTTGCGCGCGCCGTATTTGAGCGAGAAAGATTTGCGCGCAATCAGCGCCAGCGCCGCGTCGGTATAGCGCAGGGTCATGTGCTTTTCGGCAAGCGCCTGCTTCAGCTCGCTCAGCATGATGTCGGCAATGCGGACAAAATCCTCCTCACTCAGGGAACGGAAGGTGATAATTTCATCCACCCGGTTGAGAAATTCCGGCCGCAGGAAAGAGGCCAGCGCCTTTTGCGTCCGGCTCTCGCCCGCAGCCCGGGCGTCCGGTGAAAAGCCCGCCATGGCGGCCGAGCGGTCGGAGCCGGCGTTGGTGGTCATCACAATGATGGTGTTCTCAAAGTTGACGGTTTTGCCGCGCGCGTCTGTGATGCGGCCGTCGTCCAGAATCTGCAGCAGGACATTGAGCACATCCGGGTGGGCCTTTTCTATCTCGTCGAAGAGCACGACCGAATAGGGCCGGCGGCGGATTTTTTCGGTAAGCTGCCCGGCCTCGTCATAGCCGACGTATCCCGGAGGCGCGCCGATGAGGCGGGAGACCGAGTGCTTTTCCATAAACTCCGACATGTCCAGCCGGATCAGGGTCTCGGGTGAATGGAACAGGTCGTTGGCCAGGGTTTTGACCAGCTCGGTTTTGCCCACGCCGGTGGGGCCGGCAAAAATGAAGGAAACCGGCTTGCGCTTATAGGAAATCCCCGCGCGGTTGCGCTTGATGGCACGCGCCACGGCCGATACGGCCTGGTCCTGCCCCACAATGCGCTGGCGCAGGCGGTTTTCCAGCTGATCGATCTGCTCAAATTCGTTCTCGGTGATGCTGGAGGCCGGAACGCCGGTCCACAGCTCGATGACCTGGGCAATCTCGTTCTCGGTCATCACAATCGCCTTGGTGTCGGGCTCCAGCTCGCTCAGGCGCCCGGCCAGCCGCAGCTCCTCCGAGCGCAGCCGGGTGATCTCCTCGTAACGGTTCTGCTCCACCGCATCGTTTCCGGCAATCTCGGATTCCAGCTCCTCCCGCTTCTGCCGCAGCTCCAGCAGGCGGTCGCGGATGGTATAGCTCTCGTTGAGCGCCGCCGAGGAGAGCGAGAGATGGGCGGCCGCCTCGTCCAGCAGATCGATGGCCTTGTCGGGCAAGAAGCGGTCGGTGATATAGCGCTCGGACAGCACCACCGCGCGCCGCAGGATCTCGTCGGGAATGACGACGCTGTGGAACTCCTCGTAGTAATGCTTGATGCCCTGCAACATCTCCACCGTCTCGTCAATGCCGGGCTCGTTGACCGTCACGGGCTGGAAGCGGCGCTCCAGCGCGGTGTCCTTTTCGATATATTTGCGGTATTCGGTCAGGGTGGTGGCGCCGATGATCTGCACCTCCCCGCGCGACAGGGCTGGCTTGAGGATGTTGGCCGCGTTGACGCTGCCCTCAGCGTCTCCGGTACCAACGATGTTGTGCACCTCGTCGATGACCAGAATGGCGTTGCCCACCGCCTGCACCTCGGCCAGCAGCCCCAGAATCCGGGATTCAAACTGCCCACGGAACTGTGTGCCGGCAACCAGCGCGGTCATATCCACCAGGTAAATTTCCTTGCCTTTGAGCTTGTAGGGCACCTTTCCGTCCGCAATGCGGATGGCCAGCGCCTCGGCGATGGCGGTTTTGCCCACGCCGGGCTCGCCGATAAGGCATGGGTTGTTCTTCTGCCGCCGGCAGAGAATCTGCACCACGCGCGAGATTTCGCGGTCGCGGCCGATGATGCTGTCCAGCTTCCCCTCCCGCGCGTACTGGGTCAGATTGCGGCAGTAGGTGGTGAGGAACTTGAGCTTTTTTTCGTCCTTCGGCTTTTTGCGGGGGCCGCGGTCCCGGCGGCCGGGTTCCTCGGGCACGGGAGCCCCGGCATTTTCGGCCGGAGCCAGCCCCGCCTCGCGGAAGAGTTTGGGGATGTCGATGGCGGGCGCGCCGCCATCGGCATTGTCATCATCGTCCGAGGGGGGGCGCCGCCCGAGCATGGTGGTCAGCTCCTCCTCGGCGTCCTCAAGCTGCTCGGGAGAAATGCCGAGCTGATCGATGACATTGCCGACGATGTTGTCAATCGGCACCCCGAATTCCTTTGCGCACTTCATGCAGAAGCCGCGGGTCTCCTTGCCGTCGCTGCCCTGGCGGGTCATAAAAACCACTGCCACACGCTTGTGGCATTTCGAACACATGGTCATGGAAATCCATCCTATCCGGCGGGTGGCCGGAGCCTTTCTGTGTAATCGGGAAAGCATTACCGGGGGATATGCCCCCGGTAATGCAGAGAAAAAATCGGGTTACTTCTGCTGCAGACCGTTGATCCATTCGCTGACGTTGAGCATCCGGAACCAGTCGGAATCGCCGAAGAAGCGCATCACGGCGGACCCGGTATAGAATTCGCTGTTGCCGAAGAACACCTTCAGCAGCGAGCCCACCACCAGCAGCAGCATCCAGGCCAGCGCCAGGCCCAGCACGCCGCCCAGAATCCGGTCGGCCAGACCGATGATCGGAATCCGGTCCTTGATGTGCTTGATCAGCACATACACTACGGTCAGGGCCAGGAAGGCGAGCAGGAACACCAGAATAAAGCCCAGAACCGAGCAGATCACCGAGGAAAGCGAGCCCGCCACCGTGTCGGTGACCGAGTTGACCAGCTCCTCCCCGCTGCCTCCCAGCGCCTCCAGCTGCCCGCGCAGGCTGTCGGTCAGCAGAAAATCCGGCACGGCGCCCAGCGCGCTCTGCACGTCAAAGCCGCTGGCGGTATTCTGATAAATCTCGTTGACCCGCCCGAACACCCAGTTCCGGATGGGGGTATTGAGAAATTTTTCGCCCAGAAAGCTGCCGAAGGCGCCTCCCCAGAGGTAGGCCGCCCCAAAGGCGAGGAACAGCTTCAGAAACCGGAGCAGCGTCAGAAAGAATCCGCGCTTGACGCAGATCAGCACGGTGAGCAGCCCGGCAACAACAAACAGAATGTCAGCAACGATACTCATGAAAGAAATCTCCTTTCGGGATGTAGGGTCAGTTTCCGAAGCGATAATACACCGCCTTTTGCGGCGAGCAGAGCAGCACGCGGGTTTCGTCCACCGCCAGCATCACGCGCCGGTCGGTCACGCAGGCCGTCTTTTCCTCGCTCCCGTCGGCACAGCGCACGCGCAGCACACCGTCGGGCTGCCGCAGGAACAGGGAGCCCCCGCACAGGGCAATGGCATCGGCTTTTTCAACTGTCTTATTATTATACATCATTTTTCCGCTTTTGTCAAATACAATTATTTCATTTTCTGCGGAATTTCCGGATTTTTTCAGCACAACCGCGCAGCCGCTGCCGTTGACGTCGGCACAGGCGACGGTCTGACCGTGAAAAGCGTACTCGGTTTCCAGTGTCCCACGGTCCGAGACAAAATAAACCCCTGCGCTGCAAAGAACCGCAACCGCGCCGGTCTCGGTAAAGGCACAGCGCAGGCCAAGCCCCGCGCGCATGTCGGCGGCGGCCAGCTCCCCCTCCTCTCCCGGCTGGTAGAGGTGCAGCCGGGTGGCAAAAGACCCGCCCTCGGCCGCCGAGGTCAGCACGGCCAGCCGGCTACCCTTGGCGTTGAGTGCCAGGTCGGTGACATAGGCGTCCGGATACGGGTAGCGGGCAACCGGGTCAAAGTCGCTGTCGTACAACTCCACCACCGAGGGGGACTGCGCCGACTGCGTCACCAGCGCGTACATCCCCGATTCGGACACCGCCGCCCCCTGCAGGGGGGATTCGGCCCGGCCGGCATAGATCTGGCCGTAGGAATTGTACAGCGAATACTGCGTCCCGCCCAGCTCGTATACCAGCAGGTATTTGCCCGAGCCCACAGCCACCGGATTCTGGTACTGAATGCTCTTGCTGAGCACCTGCCGCCCGGTGGCCGTGAACAGGGTGACCGAGGTGTTGCCCGCCACCGCCAGGCCCTGCCGGTAGAGCGTGAAGCTCTGGGAAACATCGGTGGGGTAGCTGACCGCGTCGGTGTGCAGCACATCCACGGTTTCGGCCGAGGCGTTGAGATCCCGGAAGAAATAATACAGATTCTGGTAGGTAATCAACCCCGTATTGCTCAGCAGCGAAATGACCACAAACGCCAGCAGCGAAAGATACAGGATGACCTGCGCCACGCCGTATCGTTCGGATACCGATTCATAGTACCCGTTGACCGGCCCCTGCAGCCCCGAGTCGGCCGGGCGGGCCGGACGTTTTTTTCCGGATCGTTTCAACGGCTTCCCTCCCCTGTGCGCAGCAGATACCCGGGATAAATCACCCGGTTGAGATACAGCCCCCCGGGGGGCATGGTGGCGCCGGCGCGGGAACGGTCGCGCGAGGCGGTCACGGCCGGAATGTCGTCCGGCTCCAGTTTTCCCTCGGCCACCGCCACCAGCGTGCCGGTCAGGATACGTACCATGTGGTAGAGAAAGCCGTTGGCGCACACCCGGTAAAGAATCAGATCCCCCTGCCGCTCCAGCTCCGAGGAGTATACCGTCCGCACCGGGTCGACAATCCCGGAGCCGCTGGCCATATAGGCGGAAAAATCGTGCGTCCCGACAAAGTGCGCGGCCGCCGCCCGCATCCGGGCAAGGTCAGCGTCCGATACCGGCCGCGGCAGATGGTACGCCCGCCCCAGTTCAAACGGAGAGCGCACTGGGCGGTTGCAGATGCGGTAGAGATACTCCTTGCCCAGTACGTCATAGCGCGGGTGAAAGCCGTCCGGCACCCAGCGCGCGTCGAATACTGCAATGTCGTCGGGCAGATGCGCCGAGAGCGCCAGCGGAATGCGACCGACCGGAATGCGGGTGCGCAGACCGGTCTGCCCGCGCTCCGAGACCGCGGCGCAGAACTCGTTGGCGTGGACGCCGCTGTCGGTACGGCTGCAGCCCACAATGTCGCAGGGACAGCCGAACAGAGCCAGGGCGGCCCGGTTGAGCTGCTCCTGCACCGTCGGGCCGTTGGCCTGCACCTGATAGCCGCAGTAGGCCGTGCCGAGATAACTCAGCCACAACAGCAGTTTCATCTTCCGCCCTCCGCTACATCGTGTAGCCGATGCCGAGCCGGTTGAGGAAAAACACCCCCACCCCGAAGGCGGTCACCAGCAGCATGGCCGCCACATCCGTCGCGCGGAAGCGCAGAACATGCAGCCGCGTCCGTCCGTTCCCCCCGTGGTAGCAGCGGCAGTCCATCGCCTCGGCCAGCTCGTCCGCCCGCTTCATGGCCGAGCCCAGCAGCGGGATGAACACCGGCAGCAGCGCACGGGCCCGGCGGACCAGTCCACCGCTCTGAAAATCCGCTCCGCGCGCCTTCTGCGCGTTCATGATTTTTTCGGTCTCCTCGGTCAGCAGCGGGATAAAGCGCAGCGCAATGGTAACAATCATGGCCATCTCGTGCACCGGCACCCTGATTTTTTTGAGCGGAGAGAGGAGCTGCTCCAGCGCGTCGGTCAGCGCAATGGGCGTGGTGGTAAAGGTCAGGAACACCCCTGTGGCCGCCAGAAGGATGGTGATGCGCAGCAGAATGAACAGTGCGTTCCACAGTCCCTCGGCATAAATCTGCACCCGCCAGCCGGCGGGGGTAAGCAGGTGCTCCCCTTTGGTGAAGAAGATGTTGATCAGGCACGTAAAGGCCAGGATGAAGATGACCGGCCGCAGCGTGCGCAGCACCAGCCGCAGCGGAATCCGGCTCAGCAGAACCAGCAGCACAGCAGAGAGCGCCAGCACCACAAAGCACAGCGCATTGCTGCACAGGAAAATGCTGACGATATACAGAATTGCCGCAATCAGCTTGGCGCGGGGATCCATGCGGTGGAGCACCGAATCGGCAGGATAATACTGCCCGAATGCAATGTTTTTCATGAAAGCTTCCTTCAGTTGTTGCTGTGGGCTCCGGCGCCCCCCTGCCCTGCCCGGCCGGTCAGGCGCGGCAGCAGGAGCTCGGCGGCGCGGTCCACCGTATAGACATTTGCGGGCAGGTCGGCGCCGCGGGCGCGCAGCAGGCGCACCAGATGCGTGACCTGCGGGATATCCAGCCCGACCTGTTCCAGCAGACCGGTGTGCGAGAAAACCTCCTCCCGGCTGCCCCGCAGAATCAGGTGCGCCCCCGAGAGGACCGCCACCCTGTCGCAGTACTGCGCCATGTCCTCCATGCTGTGGCTGACAATGACGACGGCCGAGCCGGTCTGCTTCTGGTAGGCGCAGATGCGCTCAAAAATCCGGGTCCGTCCGCGGGGATCCAGCCCTGCGGCCGGCTCGTCCAGCACCAGCACCTCCGGGCGCATGGCAATGACCCCGGCAATGGCCACCCGGCGCTTCTGTCCCCCCGAAAGATCGAAGGGGGAGCGCTGCAGCCAGTCCTCCTCCACCCCGGCAAAGGCCGCGGCGTCCCGCACGCGGGCGTCGATCTCCTCCGGGGAAAGCCCCATGTTTTTGGGGCCGAATGCGATGTCCTGATACACGGTCTCCTCAAACAGCTGGTATTCGGGATACTGCATCACCAGCCCCACCCGGAAGCAGAGCTCCCTGCGCCGGCGGACCAGCTCGGCCCGGATGGCTTTTTTGGCGGCGCGCTGCGAAAGAGAGGCGTACTGCGGCTGCGTGCGCAGGCTCTCCAGCGCCTCCCGGAGCGTCAGGTTGATGTCGTTGCCGTCCAGATACACCTTGCCCCCGGCCGGCTTGGCCAGTCCGTTGAGCAGCTGCATCATGGTGGATTTGCCCGAGCCGGTATGCCCGATGACGCCGGTGATACAGCCGGCCGGAATGCACAGGCTGACGTCCTCCAGTGCGGTCTGCGCAAAGGGCGTGCCCGCCCCGTAAACAAAGCCGACATGCTCCAGCCGGAGCTTGGCCCCGGCGGCGTCCTCGCCCGCGGCATCGGCCGCGGCGTCCGCACAATCGGTGGTTCCGGCCGGGCAGGACGCATCCCCTGCCGTCCCGGCGGGCGGTTCCTCCGCGGCCGAAGCCGCGGCCGGGGGTTCCTGCTCCCCGGGCAGGCCGAGCGCCCGCCCCAGCAGTGCGGCACAGCCAGCGGGGGTGGAAATGCCCGTCCCCTCCAGACCGGCGCCGGCCGCGCGCAGGCGGTGGATCAGCTCGGTGCACTGCGGGACCTCCAGCCCAACGGCGCGCAGCGCATCGCGGCGGCTGAAGACCTCGTCCGGGCTGCCGTCCATGAGAATGCCGCCGTCGTTGATGACAATCACGCGGTCGGCCTCGGCCGCCTCGTTCATATAGTGCGTGATATTGAGGACGGTCATGCCGCGCTCCCGGTTGAGTGTGCGGATGGTGTCCAGCACCTCCCGCCGCCCGGCAGGGTCCAGCATGGCGGTGGATTCGTCAAACACAATGCACTCGGGCATCATGGCCAGAATCCCGGCAATGGCCACCCGCTGCTTCTGTCCGCCCGAGAGACGGTGGGGCTCCTGCCGCGCATAGGCGGTCATGCCGACGGTGGCCAGCGCATCGTCCACCCTCCGGCGCAGCTCGGGCTGCGGAACCCCGAGATTTTCGGGACCGAAGGCCACGTCCTCCTCCACCAGCGTTGCCACCAGCTGGTTGTCCGGATTCTGGAACACCATGCCCACGCGGCGGCGGTGGCGCATCAGCTCCTCCTCGGTCATGTCCGGATTGGTCAGGTCGGTGCCGCCAACCGTCAGCTCCCCGGAGGTGGGCTCCAGAATCAGGTTGAGCAGCTTGGCAAAGGTGGATTTGCCCGAGCCGTTGTGCCCCAGAATGGCCACGTATTCCCCGCGCGCAATGTCCAGCGAGACGTCCCGCAGCGCGGGCGAATCCGGCTCCCCGTTCCTGCCCTCATAGGAAAAGCAGAGGTGCGCGGCGTGAATGTAACTTTGGGTATCCGACAAGATTCGTCTTCCTTTCCTTCCTCACGGTAATCCATGCCCGGCCACCCAGCGTGCGCTGGCGCCGCAGGGCAGGTAGGCGCCGGTGCGGCTGACGCGCAGCCCCAGCTCGCCCGCCTCCACACTGCCGTCCAACCGGGCGCGCAGCTTCAGCTCCAGCAGGTATCCCATGGTCAGCGGGGAGAGACCTGTGGTATAGGAGTTGAGCAGAAAGAAGAGCGGCCGCTCCGAGAGCAGCCCGGCGGCAAGCTCCACAAGGGCGTCCAGGCTTTCCTCCAGCTTCCAGACCTCCCCGCCCGGGCCGCGCCCGTAGGAGGGCGGATCCATGATGATTCCTTCATACCGGTTGCCCCGGCGGTGCTCCCGCTCGACAAACTTCCGGCAGTCGTCCACGATATACCGGATGGGCGCGCCGCCCAGACCCGAGAGCGCGGCGTTTTCCCTTGCCTGCGCCACAATGCCACGGGCGGCGTCCACATGCACCACGGCGGCGCCGGCCTGCGCTGCCGCCAGTGTGGCGCCCCCGGTATAGGCGAACAGATTGAGCACCCGCACCGGGCGCCCCGCCCGACGGATCAGGTCACCGAACCAATCCCAGTTGGCGGCCTGCTCGGGGAAAAGCCCCGTATGCTTGAAGCCCATGGGGCGCAGTAGAAAGCGTAGCTCCCCGTAGCCGACGGTCCAGGATTCGGGCAGACGGCTCTGCACCCAGCTCCCGCCCCCGGCGTGCGAGCGGCGGTAGATTCCGTCCGCCTGCTTCCAGGCCGGGTGCCGCGCGGCGTTTTTCCAGATGACCTGCGGGTCGGGGCGGATCAGAATCAGCTTGCCCCAGCGCTCCAGGCGCTCCCCGTCCGAGGTATCCAGCAGTTCATAGTCTTCCCAGCGATCCGCACCCCACATATGCGCGCTTCCCCTCTCTTTGTCTGTCGTTCCGGCGCCGTCTGCCCCGGCAGAGGGGCTCAGACGGTGTTCCGGTTGAAATAGGAGGCCAGCCGGGAGCCCCCGCAGTGCGCGTGGCAGATGGCAATGGCCAGCGCGTCGGCCGTGTCATCGGGCTTTGGAGCCTCCTTCAGGCCCAGCAGCGCCGTGACCATGGAGATGACCTGCTGCTTTTCGGCCCGGCCGTAGCCCACCACGGCCTGCTTGACCTGCAGCGGCGTGTATTCCTGAATGGCCACCCCGGCCTGCCGGGCGGCCAGCAGCAGCACGCCGCGCGCCTCGGCCACGCGGATGCCGGTGGTGATGTTGGTGTTGAAGAACAGCTCTTCAATTGCCATGCTGTCGGGATGATAGCGCTCCAGGAGCTCCTGCATCCCGCCGTACAGCAGCGCGAGCCGCTCCTCGGTCGCCGTTCCCGCCGGCGTGCGCAGCGCGCCGTAGGCGACGGTACGGAAGCGGGACCGGTTGTAATCCAGAACCCCCCAGCCGACAATGGCCAGGCCGGGGTCAATGCCCAGTATGCGCATTCCGCTCCTTTCCGGCCCCGCGGTTTTTGCCGGCCTGTCCCGGCCGCGGAAACCCGTTTTTCTGACATCTTACATCGTATATTATACCACCTTTCCACCCGGAAGTCAAATGATTCTTTGTTTTTTTGGGAAAATCCGTATGAAAATACAGATTTGCGGTTTACAGGAAGCGGATTTTATGATATAATATATCCTGTCGGGCATCCGCCCCGGCACGAACACTCTGTGGGAAAGGCAGGACCGATATGGTACCGATTGTCAGGCTCCGGCTCAATGACCGGATTGTGCTCAAAAAACCCCATCCGTGCGGCGGTTCGGAGTTCCGGATTCTGCGCGTCGGCTCGGACGTCCGCATCGTCTGCCAGACCTGCGGGCGGGATATGACCGTCAACCGCATCAAACTGGAAAAGGCCATCCGGCAGGTGCTGCCCGCCGGGGAAACGGCCGACGAAACCAAGAAAGGATCCGAACAAACGCATGAATAAGCTCACCGCCAATCCGTCCGGCAAGCTGCTGGCCGACGACAGCCGGCAGCTCCGGCTCGCGCAGCAGGGGCGCCTGCGCCGCTTCTTCGGGAACTACTGGTTCCTGCTGCTCTGCATGGCCGTCCCGGCCCTGCTGATGTATCTGATTTATTTTGCAAGAGAGATCTACCCCATCGGCGACGGCAGCGTGCTGGTGCTGGACCTCAACGGCCAGTATGTCTGGTTTTTTGAGGCGCTGCGCAACTTTTTCCACGGGGACGCCGACCTGCTGTATTCCTTCTCCCGCGCCATGGGCGGCGAGTTCCTCGGCATTTACGCCTACTATATCGCCAGCCCGCTCTCCTTTCTGGTCTGTCTCTTCCCCACCGACCGGATGCTGGAAGGGCTTTTGACCCTGTTCCTGCTGAAAACCGCGCTGTGCGGCGGCACCTTCGGCTACTACATGTACCGGACCTCACGGGAGCGCCGCCCGGTTGCCATCCTCATTTTTGCAACCTTTTACGCGCTCTCCAGCTACGGCATTGTGCAGCAGCACAACACCATGTGGATTGACGCCATGATGTGGCTGCCCCTGATTACGCTGGGCATCGAGTCGCTGATCAAATACGGCCGCTTCCGGCTGTATACCGGGCTGCTGGCCGTCACGCTGTTCAGCAACTTCTATATCGGCTACATGGTGTGCATTTACTGCTTCCTGTACTTCCTCCTGTACTACATTGCGCACGCCGAGGACTACCGCAACAATCCCCGCCGCGAGCGGCTGCATTTTTTCAAATCCCTGCTGCGCATGGCGTTTTTCTCGCTGCTGGCCATCGGCATCGCAATGGTCATTCTCATCAGCGCATACTATTCGCTCAGCTTCGGAAAATCCACCTTTTCCAGCCCCGACTGGGTCTGGAACATCAAATTCGACATCCTGGAGCTGATATACAAGTTCCTGCCCGGCTCCTATGACACCGTGCGCCCCGAGGGCTACCCCTTTGTCTACTGCGGTGTGCTGACCCTGCTGCTGCTGCCGGCCTATTTCCTCTCCAAAAAGTATCCCATGCGGCAGAAAATCTGCTCGGCCGTGTTTGTGTTCCTGTTCATCGCCAGCTTTTCGCTGTCGGTCATCGACCTGTTCTGGCACGGCTTTCAGCGGCCCAACTGGCTCAACTACCGCTACAGCTTCATGCTGATTTTCTACCTTTGCGTGCTGGCCTGCCGGGCGCTGACCGTGCTGGAATCCTTCCCGCTGCGCACGGTGGCCGGCACCGGGGCCATCATCGCGGTCTTCTGCGTCATTCTGCAGAAATACACCGATGAGGAATACGTTACACCGGACGATTACACCTGCATCTGGTTTACCCTGATTATGATTGTGGCCTACCTTTCGGTCCTGGGGCTGATGCGCACCGCCAAAGCGCGGGAGGTGGTGAGCGTGGGACTGGTTGCGGTGGTGGCCATTGAAGTTTTCCTCAACGGTCTGTGGAACATGAACGCGCTGGACAGCGACGTGGTATACTCCGGCTACTCGGGCTACAACAACTATCTCAAGGAGGTGCGCCCGATTGTGGAACTGGTGCAGGAGCGCGACGACTCCTTTTACCGCATGGAAAAAACCATGTTCCGCAAGCTCAACGACAACATGGCGCTCAACGTGCGCGGGCTCTCCGGCTCCACCTCCACGCTCAACCAGGAAACCATCATGTTCCTGGACGCCATGGGCTACGCCTCGCAGTCCCACTGGTCCAAATACCTGGGCGGAACGCCGGTCAACGATTCGCTGCTGGGGCTGAAATATATCATTGCCGACACCAATTTCGACGCCTATAACAGCTATTACGAGGTCTTTGCGCAAAGCGGATCCTACACCGCCTACCGCAACCCTTATGCCCTTTCCATCGCCTACGGCGTGGACGACGCGCTGCTGAGCTTTCCGCTGGGTTACCGCGAGGCGGCCTCGGCGCCACAGGAGGACGAGCCCGACGACCCGGAGAAGAAGGAAAGCAAAATCGGCGCCTTCATCGAAACGGTGAAGAACTGGATCAATGAAAAGCTGGGCATTCAGGAAACCATCCGCAACGCCGAATACGAGGATGCGTATTACAGCCCCTTCGAGCGGCTCAACGCCATCATCACCGCCATGCTGGGCGAGGAGGAGACCGTGCAGGTCTTTGTGCCGCTGAAGATTACCGGGACCGATTCCAACGGTCTGCCCCGCCCGATGTACGTGGACGGGCATACCTGCTTTTACAGCGCCAATGCCGGCGCAACCTATTCGTTTATGACCGAGATGCCGGTGGACGGCGAGCTGTATTTCTACCTGCCCACCGACTACCCGCGCGAGGTCAGCCTGCGCCTGACCAATCAGACCGCCGGCAGCAGCAAAAATTACGGCAGCTTCGGCGAAGGGGAGTCGCTGCGCATCGTGTCGTTGGGAATGCAGCAGGCCGGCGACCAGCTGACCCTGCGCATGGCGCTGGAGGACGACCAGCTCTTCTTTGTGGACGACCCCTGCATGTACTATATCGACTGGGAGGTCTTTGAAGACGTGATGGCCCGCCTGGCCGCCGACCAGTTTGTCATTGACGAATACACCGAGCATTCCTTCAGCGGCAGCTTCACCGCCTCGCGCTCCCGCGAGCTGGTGATGACCACCCTGGCATATGACCAGGGCTGGAAAATTACGGTGGACGGCGTGGAGGTGCCCACGGTCAAGGCCCTGGGCTCGGTGGTCGCATTTTACGTGGACGGCACGGCCGGTCAGACGCACGAGATTGAAATGGTCTACCGGCCGAACACGCTGGTCATCGGATCGGTGGTGTCGCTGCTCTCTTTGGGCATTTATGTGCTGCTGATTGTCCTGACGCCGGCGCTGCGCCGGGTGCGCGGCCTGCGCGCCTGCGTGGAGATTCCCCGGCAGAAGCTGACCGCCGACACCATGAAACGCCTGCCCGCCAGAACCGACCGGACACATCCGCGCAACAAGGAGTAACCTATGTTTTACTATATCAACGGAAAACTGACTCACCTGGCCCCCGGCTTTGCCGTGCTGGACGTGGGAGGCGTTGGCTACCGGCTGACCGTCAGCGGCACCACCTACAACGCCATGCCGCCGCGCTCGGCTTCCAATCCCCCGTCGGTGCGGCTGTATACCCATCTGGCGGTGCGGGAGGATGACATCGAGCTCTTCGGCTTTGCCACCGAGGCCGAGCTTTCCTCCTTCCGGATGCTGATTTCGGTCTCGGGCGTCGGGCCCAAGGCCGCCATGTCGGTGCTCTCCTTCCTCACCCCCGAAAAATTCGCGCTTGCTGTCTGCACCGACGACCGCAAAACCATCGCCAAGGCCAACGGCATCGGCCCCAAGACCGCCGCCCGCATCATCCTGGAGCTGAAGGACAAAATGCTGCGCGAGAACGGCGGCGAGCTGCCCTCCGGCGGCGGGGCGCTGCCCGAGGCCGGAGCGGCCGGTGGCCCCGGAGGCGGCCGCGGCAAGCTGAGCGAGGCCATGGAGGCCCTGCTGGTGCTGGGCTACACCCGCGCCGAGGCCAGTGCAGCGCTGAAGGATATGGACATCGCCTCGATGGAGCTGGAGGAAATCATCCGGAAAACCCTGAAAAAGCTGATGAAGCTCTGATTCCGGACCGACGCCGCCGGGCCGCGCCCGCCGGTACCCTGCTGAACAGACAAGGATACGCATATGGATAGCAATGAATTTGACTTTGAAAACCGGATTCTGAATACCGGATATACCGCCGAGGACGCCGAAACCGATTTTTCGCTGCGCCCCCGCCGCCTGGAAGACTATATCGGACAGGAAAAGGTCAAGGAAATTCTCAAGGTTTACATTGAGGCCGCAAAGCGCCGGGGCGATCCGCTGGATCACGTGCTGCTCTACGGCCCGCCGGGGCTTGGAAAAACCACGCTCTCGAACATCATCGCGGCAGAGATGGGGGTGAACATCCGCATCACCTCCGGCCCCGCCATCGAAAAGCAGGGCGACCTGGCTGCCATTCTCACCAACCTCAACGAGGGGGACGTGCTGTTTATCGATGAGATTCACCGGCTCTCGCGCGCGGTGGAGGAAATCCTCTACCCCGCCATGGAGGATTACGCGCTGGATATCATCATCGGCAAGGGCCCCTCCGCACGCAGCATCCGCATTGATCTGCCCAAATTCACGCTGATCGGCGCAACAACGCGGGCCGGGCAGATGACCACGCCTCTGCGCGACCGCTTTGGCGTGCTGATGAAGCTGGAGCTGTATACCCCCGAGGAGCTGGCCGAAATCGTGCGGCGCAGCGCCGGAATCCTGGGGATGGAAATCACCGACGACGGCGCGATGGAGCTGGCCGGACGCTCGCGCGGTACCCCCCGCATCGCCAACCGCCTGCTCAAACGGGTGCGGGATTTTGCACAGGTGATGGGCAACGGCAAAATCGATTCGAACATCGCCAACTACGCGCTCAACAAGCTGGAAATTGACGAGCTGGGGCTGGACAATACCGACCGCCGGATGCTGGAAACCATCATCAAATTCTATGACGGCGGCCCGGTCGGGCTGGAAACCCTCGCTGCAACCGTCGGCGAGGAGGCCATTACCCTGGAGGATGTGTATGAGCCCTACCTGATGCAAATCGGTTACCTCAGCCGGACGCCACGCGGACGCTGCGTCACCCGCCTGGCTTATGAGCACCTCGGGATTCCCTACCGTCCTCCAAAATCCACCCCCTCCGACCAGCTCAAAATTTTCGACGACCCCGGCGAGCAGTAGATGCCATTGAAGTAGACCTTGGAGAGACCCGCCCTGGGAAGGTTCCCCCGGGCGGTACAGACCGGGCAACTTCTTGCATCTTTTCCGTCATGCGTCGTAAGCCGTTTCGGCAATAGGGTCAACTATTGCCATCAACGGCTTTCTCGCCTGACGAAAAATCTGCTTCGGATTTGCCCGGCCCGTCCCACCCGGTGAAGCCTTTCGGAGAGGCCGGTCCCTCGGGGGCCTCCCCCGGCGAGACCTCCCCCGGCGAGACCTCCCCCGGCGAGACCTTCCCCGGCGAGACCTTCCCCGGCGAGACCTTCCCCAGCCGCCGCCCGCCTGTTGAGTAAATCGCCAATGACAGCGCACCGCCGGCGGGCGGCAGCCGGGGAAGTCTTTTTGGGGGAGGTGTGCAAAAATAAGAGCATGTCGCCATACAAAGCAATTTGCCCTGCATATCAGAAAACCGGACAGCCGCCATGAGTTGCCCGGTTTTTGATGGTATGGGATACAGTCATATGTAACATATCGGTAGTTGCCCCTTGCTTTTAGGGGCCACCGACCACTGCCCACTGTTCACTGCTCATTGCTCATTGCTAACTGCTAACTGCTAACTGCTAACTGCTAATTGCTAATTGCTAATTGCTAATTGCACATTGCCAATTGTCCATCCGCCCCCAAAAGAAATTCCCCGGCGCAGGCCCCCAGGCATACCGTATTTGCAATACAGTATGCAATAATGGGGGCCCACGCCGGGGAAGGTCTCGCCGGGGGAGGCCCCCGAGGGACCGGCCTCTCCTTAAGAGGCGGGTCCCTCCAAGGTCTCCTCCTCTGGCGGAACACTTCTCAGGCGGGTCCCTCCAAGGTCTTTCCCAACGGTGGGACAGCAGAAAGCAGGGAGGAGATGGTATCGGATGTATAGGTTGCGCCGGCGGAATCCGGCTTCCCACGGACCAGGAGCGATGGCATTCCGGCTGCCCGGGCGCCGGCGATATCGGTCTCGGGGGTATCCCCCACAAACAGGCATTCCCCCACCGGAAGCCCCAGATCGGCGGCGCATTGCCGGTACATGGAGGGGTCGGGCTTGGGCGCGCCGGTTTCGCCGGAAATCAGCACCGAACCGAAATACCGGCGCAGGCCGGCCGAATCGATTTTTGCGTTCTGGAACCGGGCCGCCCCGTTGGTGACCAGCCCCAGAGCTATGCGCCGGTGGCGCAGGCCGCGCAGGGTTGGCAGCGTCCAGGGGAAGCAGACGGCAGACCGGACATACAGCCCGAACCACTCCTGCCAGAATTCCGGGAAGGGCGGTGGGTTTTTCCAGCCCCACTCCCGGCAAAAGGCAGCATAGGCGGCGGCGCGATCGGGAGCGTGGTAAATACCGGTCAGCCGGTCGCGCTGCCGCTCGTCCTCCGGCCGCAGCAGCTCCGGATAGCGGGCGCAGTACCGCTCATAGGCCAGGCGGAAGGATGCGGAATTGTCGATCAGCGTCCCGTCCAGGTCAAAAATCACCGCCCGGTATCTGTTCCACAACATGCGCTCTTGCCTCCTCGTCTTTGAGATTCAGCCGGCTGATGAGCAAAAATACCACCATATAACCAATCAAGATACTGACAACATCCATTACATAAGAAAAAATAATAAATAGAAAATCGAATAAGTTCTGCGCACCCCCATAGAAAACATCGTAACGTACCCGACTTAACAATTTGAAAACCGCAGATACGGAAACTGCCAGCAAAATACAACGCAAAATAGGATTTGAAAGGCCGAATAACTTAGGGAAAAAGAGCCATTTAGTGGAATCTGACGTTCGTTTGCGTTCCAAGAAAAGATAAATAAACAGAACCACTAACGCCATCTGGACACAGTCCCACAGAATGTCCAGCAGCATATACAAAAGGTCGCTCCCCAGCGAATCCCACCCAGCGCTGCCGGCCAGCATGGCCGAGGAGACCGCAAGGCTGGCGGCATACCGCACCGCCGCGCAGGCCGCATACCAGAACAGAAAGCCCCGGCAGGCCCGCAGGGTGTAGCGGGCAGCCAGATAAATCAGAAAGGCGAAGGCCGTCCAATAAAAGCAGTAGTGCACCAGCTGCTGCACCATATCCCAAACGGCCGGAAAGGCGGTGTCCGCAATGACCACATCGCTGACCGACCACAGGTAGACCGGCGTGCACACAGCGGCATAAAACAGCGCAATTCCCGCGAGAATCCAGCCTCCCGTCCGCACGGTTTTCCGCCTGCGCTCCTCTGTCCAGATCGATAATTCCATTGCCCGCCGGCTCCTCCTTGCCTCTGCTCCGCGCCGCATCCGCCGCCCGGTTTTTCTCTTGCAATCATTATAACACACTCTTTCCCGGATTTCCTCTCCTTTTTGTAAACATTTCGTCCGGGCCTGCATATTCTTTAAGGCAACACCGCACGGGAGCTGACCGGAGCATTCGGCCCGCCCGGCGCGGTCGGAAAAGGAGACGCTGCAATGAATGAAGAACCGCGGATACTAAATTACCGAACCCCGCTTGACCACCGGGAGCTGACCCGTGTAACGGATCTGTTTGCCGGCCGGTACCCCTTTCTGTCGATCACCAGCCTTGGCACCAGCATCCTGGGCAGAAGCATCCCGGTGCTGATTCTTGGGCAGGGCCCCCGAAAGGTGCTTTATGTCGGCGCACACCACGGCATGGAGTGGCTGACATCGGTCCTGCTGCTGCGCTTTGTCAACGAGTTTTGCGAATATTACCGCGAGGGCAAAAGCCTGTACCGCGTCCCGCTGCCGGTCTTCTGGGAGCGGTTTACGCTGCACGTGGTGCCCATGCTGAACCCGGACGGCGTGGACTACCAGATCCACGGCCCTGCGCCCGATAACCCGCTGTACGACCGGGTGCTGGCCATGAACGGCGGCAGCACGGATTTTACCCACTGGCAGGCCAACGCGCGCGGCGTGGACCTGAATCACAACTACGACGCGGGCTTTGCCGAATACAAGCGGCTGGAGGCCGAACAGGGCATCGGCTGCGGCGCACCGACGCGCTACAGCGGGCAGGAGCCGGAATCCGAGCCGGAGGTCAGCGGCCTGTGCGGCTACATCCGGTTTCACGAAAATTTCCGCCTGATACTGACCCTGCACACCCAGGGAGAGGAAATATACTACCGCAGCGGCGGCAAGACGCTGCCCGGCACCTATGCCGCCGCCCGCAAAATCTCCAGCCTGTGCGGCTACCGGCTCTCGGAAGCCGAAGGGCTGGCCTCCTATGGCGGACTGACCGATTGGTGCATCCGCAGCCTCGGCATCCCCGCGCTGACGCTGGAATGCGGGAAAGGGGTCAATCCCCTGCCCCTCTCGGGGTTCTTCCCCATCTACGCCCGCCTGCGCGAGGTCCTGTTCACCGCCCCGGGACTGTACTGACAAAAAGCCCAAAGGGACAGCCGAACAGGCTGCCCCCAAACCATCCCTCCTTCCCGCCTCCCATGGGGCCCATCACTCCCGGGCGATGACCTCAATCCCGTAGCTGGCTGCATACTCGGCCGCGTAGGAGCCGGGCGGACAGGTAATGCGCAGCTGCCGGCTGCAAAGATCAAACGCGCCGTACCCGATCTGCTCGACAGAGGCGGGCAGAATGACCGAGGACAACCGGTAGGAGCCGCAGAAGGCAAACCATCCGATGCTGCGCACACTGTCCGGGACAATGACCTGCTCGGCCGGAGAATTGCGGAACGCGCTCTCCCCGATGCTGACCACCGGGCGACCGTCAATTTCTGCCGGCACGGTAATCAGCGTATCCTGCCCGTGATAGGATGTAATCTCCAGCCCTCCGGCGGTCTCTGTATAGGAGAAAAGCTCCGACACGTCCGGCGTACTTGTACTTCCGGACGATTCGTTCCCTCCCTGACCGTTTCCCTGCGCCGCCAGCAGCTCCTCCAGCCGGTCAATCCGGTCCTGATATTCGGCGCTTTGCTGTAGCTGCGCCTCCTGGAGCTCCCGCAGCTCCTGCTGCAGTTGGGCAATCATGGCCTCGTAGACCGCGGTCTGGCTGCCCGGGCTTCCTGTACTTCCGTCCGCGCCGGTCTGTCCGCCCTGCGTCTCCTCGGGTACGCAGCTCCCAAGCAACAGACACATCCCCAATGCCAAAGCCGTCAGCATTCGCTTGCTTTTCATGTTTTTCCACCTCTTTTTCCGGATGTAACGGGTGGCCGGCCCGTCCATCCATATCCTACCATATCCGGCAGGTCGAAAGCAAGTGAAACCCGCCGCTATCAAAAATTTTCTTCCCCGGCTGCCGCCCGTCTCCGGCGGGAAATAGGTGGCGCTGGGAAAGACCTTGGAGAGCCCCGCCTCTTAAGGAGAGGCCGGTCCCTCCAAACCTTCCCCGGCGAGACCTTCCCCAGCTGCCGCCCACCTGTTTGGTGAATTGCCAATGAAAACGCCACGCCGGCGGGC
>CALWQR010000020.1 GCA_944383705.1 uncultured Clostridia bacterium | reverse complement strand
TGCTCTCCGGCCTCGTTTGTCTCACCCATCTGAAAGCCCGCCAGTTTCGGTGTGGCAAGAACCGCACCGCTGCCGTCGGTGTTCAGGACGAACGCCCCGAAGCGTTCGCCGTAATCGGAATTCAGGCGCTCTAGCGCCGCATTCCAGTCGCTCAGCGCGGTGCCCCCTCGGTGTTGATGGAGGCGTTCCTGGGCTGATAAAACCAGTTATTACCGATCTTTGCCTGTGCCGCGCGCCCGCCGATGAGGTTGCCCAGCGTTCCGCTGCCATACAGCACCGCCGCGTTCATGCAGTTTTCCACGGTAACGCCCACGGTCTGCTCTCCGCTTTCCTCGTCAAACACGGGTTCCAGCGCTTCGGCACAAATGCCTCCGATGCTGCTCCCGCCGTTGAGGGTGCCAAGGTTCACGGCGTTGCGGATGACAAAGAAGGTGCCGGAAATCCACCCCGTCACGCCGGCGGCACGGGAGCCGGAGGTAATGTGGCCCGCGTTGAGAAAGCCGTCCACCACAAACGGATAGGTTCCGCTGCCGGCCTGCATATTGACGGCCCCGCAGACGCCGGCCTTGTTCTTTCCCTCTCCCCCGAGGCTGCCGAAATTCGCGCAGTCGCGGACGGTAAAGGAATCCTTCATTGCAATCGAGCCGACCATGCCCCCGCTGTCGCTTCCCATGGAAATCACCGAGCCGAAGTTGCGGCACCGCTCCAGCAGGAAAACGCCTCCTCGACCGTTGGTTTTGGAATTGTTGTTCCCGAACAGGCCGCCCACCTGGGAATCCCCCATGATTTTCCCGTAATTGTCGCAGCCGGCAAACCGGTAATCCATCGGCTCCAGACCGGCGGGGTAATACAGGTCTCCGTATATCCCGCCCACGGCAGACGCCGCCAGGCACTCCACATCGCCATAATTCACGCAGTCGGTCAGATACAGGTACTGCGAGGCAACCTGCCCGAACAGCCCGCCGCAGATATTGGCATTGGAATGCAGGTTCCCGTAGTTGGCGCATCTGGCCGCCGTCAGAGTTGCGGATTTTGCGACATACGCAATCAGGCCGCCCAGTGCCGTGCTTCCCTCGCCCGCCGTGTAGGCAACGGACGCCGTACCCGAAAAGGAGCAGTCGGTCAGGACCGCCGGCGCGTCCAGGGTACCGATGATTCCCCCCACGTTGCAGTTGACCCCCGAAAGCTCGGCATATACGGACACATGCTCCAGCCGGCAGGGAGAGCCGACATATCCGTCCAGGATACCGATCGAATTGGTCAGCGAATCTGCGGCCGCCTCCGTACGCTCCGCATGATATACCAGCGGTGTCAGGGGGCTTCCGATTTGCAGATTGCGGATGACAATTTCCCCGGTCTCATCCCCCGTGCCGTCAGGAAAATCGAACAGCGACGCTTTGGGGATATAGTTGTAAATCGCGTATCCGTTCCCCTCCAGCACTGTGCCCACATTCAGGCCGACCGACAGCCGCCAGGTTCTCCCCTCCAGATCCAGGTTGTTCGCCAGGATATAATTGCCTGTATCCAGCGCCATTTCCCGCAGATCCGAGAGGGTCCGGATAACCGTATAGTCGGTACCGTTGATGCTGACGACTGCCACGCCTTCGGGAACCGGATACAGGCCGGCAGCGGACGCTCCGGCTGCGGACCGGTCTGTGGCCGTGGCGGACAGGGCCGCCGGGGCACAGAATCAGCTCCCCGTCCACATTGGTCACATTTTTGATTCCGGAGGCCATATACAGGCAGTACGGAGTGCCGCTGTCGGCAAGCATTCCCCAGAAATCGTTTTCGTCCTGCACATTCTCATCCAGCATGTCGTAGGACCGATCCCGGATCATTTCCAGCAAAACCTCGTAGGTCCACTGGTTCTTGCTGGCCAATTCATACGGGCTGCCGTATGTATCCATGTACCCCATCTGGTTGTACACGCGGTCGTTGTAAACAATCACCGAAACACCGAACTGCGCCCGGTAAGAAAAATCGCCCTCCAGGGTAAACAGCCGCTCGCCGATCAGATATTCCTCCTGAATGCGCTGGTCATAGTAGGAGGCGGAAAGATTCAGCTCCCGGAGCGTATTCAGATCGTACAGATATCCGTTTGCGGCGGCGGCCAGCGTATCGTTGCCGCTGAGAAAGGCGACATCGTAAAGATTGCTTCCGGCGGCGCAGTCGTTTGCAAGCATAGCGGCGGCATTGGAGCCCTGGTTCGCCACCACCAGCTCAATTCCGTAGTTTTCGGCCAGATACGTCTGACGCTGCCAGCAGGCCACGTCCATAATCTCTTTGGGACGCTCCTCGGAATCCCAGGTATAGAGATGCTGGTAAAATTCATTTTCCTTGACCAGCATGGTGTATTTCCGGTCGAAGGACTTTTTCTCCGGGCGGAGCAGCAACTCCTCCGAGCCCTCCGGGGCCTGCGACTGCTCCCCGGTTACGGTGTCCGATGCGGTGCCGTCCTGCGCGGGATCGGACGTCTTTTTGCAGGAAACAAATGCCGTGGCCAACGCTGCAAACGCCAGCAATACCGCGAAAAGCGAAATCAGTCTGTTTTTCATGCCATCAAATTCCTTTCTCTGTTTTTTACCGGTTCAAGCGTCACAGCACCTCAAAGCTTGCGCAGAGCGGAGCGTGATCCGAATCATAAATTCCGTTTTCATGCGGGTCCGCAACCGTATAGGCGCGGATAACCCTTGCGTCCGAATTGGCGTAGATGTAATCGATTTTGGTAGGCAGCGCCATCTTGCCAAAGGCATGAAAGGTTCCGGCCGCGCCCGCCGTGACGTCCTGCCAGCTTGCGGCGGATAGCTCCCCGGTAAAGCGCGATATCTCCGGGGAATCCGGCGTTGCGTTGAAATCCCCCGTCAGAAACCCGATTCCCCGCACGGCTTCCGCCTCCTGCCGGATCCGGTTCAGCTCGGCGGTTCTTGCCCGGGGCCCGATGTGGTCCAGGTGCGTGTTGATCAGTGTGACAGGCCTGTTTTCCTCCAGCAGATGCAGCCGCAGCACATGCGCCATTCTGGGGTATTTGCTCTGGTCCGAATCTTCGTACCGGCTCCCCGGGACACGCGGCCGGTCCGAGAGCCAGAAGGTGTCGTAGGAAATCGCCTCAAACCGATCTCTGCGGTAGGCGACCGGGACTCCCTCCCCACTGTAGTCCGCCTCTCTCCCGCAGCCGATCAGGCAATACCGCTCCGAGAGCGCCAGCGCCAGTTCCCGCCGGGCGCTTTCGGACGCTTCCTGAAATCCAATCAGATCGGGCGCCTCCTCCTCCAACATCCGGACAATGCCGGGCTGACGGTTCGGGTAATCGTTCACCCCGTCTCTTCTGACCGGCACCCGGAGATTGAATGTCATAATTTTGATGGTTTTCATCCTTTTGCCTCCGAATCGTCCTCATCAATCATATAGCCTTATTTCCCCTCTTTCTTTGCCTGTAAATTATGGAAAACAAACAAACCAGGCTCTGCGTATATTACACAGAAAAAAGAGGGGAATGTCAAGTTCGATAATTGCTGTAATTTATCAGGTTTTTCGAGCAAACGAAAAAACCGCTGCGGAGCATCTTTTATGGTGCTTCGCAGCGGTTCCGGCATTCCTTCTGCCGTATGTTATTTTTTCTTCTGATCGGAGGCTTTGCGGTATTGGGATGGGGAGAGGCCAATCCTTTTCTTAAACACATCCACAAACAGCCTGTAATCCGGATAACCGATCATCCGGGCAATTTCATTGATGTTGTAATTGGAATGCTTCAGCAATTCCAGCGCCTTGTCCATTCGTATCCGGATGACGTATTCCTTGATGGACACGCCGATTTCCTGCTTGAACAGCGCGCGCAGATAAGCATCGTTGATGCCGACCGCATCCGCGACCTGTGCCACGCGAAAGCCCGCCAGGCTGTAATGCTCCCGGATATAGGCAAGCGCCTCCTTGATGTATTTGGCGTGCAGCGAGTATTTGTTGCGCCCGGCGTCCTGATTTTCCACACGTCGGGAAAATGCCAGAATCCTGAAAAAGCTGGCCTCCAGATACGTTTCCTCCGAAAAGCAGGAATCCTCGTGATCGACATACAGCATATCGTAAAATATCCCATAAATTCGTTGCACGTTGGGTTCGTCAACACGGTACACCTGATTCTGATTGAACAGCCCGATGGATTTCAGCAGCCATTCGCACTGCTGCCCCTTGAAGGTCACCCAGGCATACACGCAGGGGTCAGACTGACTGCTGAAAAACTCATGCAGCTGCTGCCGGTCGAAAAAAACCACATCCCCGCGGCCAACCCTGATTCCGTCGGCATATCCGATTCCCGAAAAGACATAGTAAATTGCATACCTGCTGCTGACCTTTCTTTTCAGGCGATAGTCGGGTTCGCAATGCCGGAGCCCGACCGTGCGGAGCATATAGGAGGATCCCTCGGCCTGTTCGGAACAGATAAAATCCTCAAAATATGTGTCCTGATGCTGCAGCAGCAGCGAGGGCTGATAATAAATCGGAGAGTTCATTCCGCCAGCCAAATGACGCCTGTATATCGATTTCATCGCTTTCCTCCCCACATTTCCCGTATTGTCCCAAATCATCCGATGTCGGCAGCTATCCGCTTTGCTTTTATGAAATCATAAAAACAAGGAAATGTCAAGAGGAATGTGGAGGGCCGGATATCGCAGCATGGCCGTCTGTTCCGAAGCGGCCGAATCCTGCAAATCCGAGTCATCCCTCGGAAATTCCGGGCCCGGGGACAGCATCCGCCCTCAACGGTGTGCCCCCGCCGCCCCGGGCCGAAGGCCGCTTACGCTTCCTCCGCCTCCAGCACCAGAACCTCATACGGCCGGATGCTGACGGTCCCGCTCAGCCGGCGGTCACCAATCAGCTCGTGATACCTGCCCGGAAGGGTCAGGGTGCCGGGCCTGTTTTCGGTTTCGATGGCAATCAGGCCGGCGCGGGCGCCGCTCCGCTCGGTCAGGTCGACGTTTTCGCTGGCCTCGGCGATGGGGGGAAGGCCTGTCAGGCGGCGGATGGCCGATGCGTCGGGAAGGGTCCCCAGCAAAATCACCCGGCCGGCGCCAAGGCGGCGCTCGGTAACAGCGGCAAAGCCGTCAAATTCGTCTCCGCAATAGGTTGCCAGCGGGGTGCTGTCGGTCGCCTCCAGCGCGTCATAGCAGGTGGAAACGCCAAGGGGAGAGCCGTCCTGCCAGGCGGCGCGCCAGACGCTGTTTGCAATCGGCTTCTGATATCTGACGTATACGCCGGCCAGCCGCTCGACAAACGGGTAGGGGGAGTCGGCATACTTGCTGGTGTCCTCGGTCAGAATCCCGCTCATCGGGCCGACAATCCAGGTTCCGCCGGCACGGACGAAGGCCTCGGCTTTTTCCTGTAGCTCCTCGTCGATGGTGGCAAGGAACGGGGAAAAGACCACCCGGTAGCCGTCCAGCGGATGCGGGGTGTCAATCAGATCGACATTGTAGTGCCGCAGGGGCGCATGGAAGCGCTCCATCAGCGTTTCCTTGTAATGAAAATCCTTCAGGAGCGGGGCCGAGAGAAAGTTGTTTTCCGCAACGCTGGAAAAATGAATGGCAATGCGCGCGGCAACGCGGCTGCCCGAGAGGAACGCATCGCAGCGGGCAAGGTCCCGGCTTGCCTGCCGGACCTCTTCGCTGACCCGATACGGTCTTCCGGCAGTGGAGAAGAGCGCGCCGTGCGCCAGCTCATGCCCGTTTTGCGGGGTGCGGAAGAGCCAGTAGAGGTTGCGCTCCGCCCCGTGCGCAATGGGCAGCCAGGTGTTGGCATAGCAGTTCCCCACCGGGCGGTAGCCGCACTCCGCGTATTCGCTCCCGTTCCAGCCAACCTGTGTCTCGGTGACCCAGAAGGGACGCGCTTTGATGGGGCGGGCAAAATCGTAGAAGAATGTGGTAAAGGGGAGACGCTCCGCGGGATCGTAATGATTGTACTGGACCACATCCATCGGGGCCGTCATGTCGTAATAGGAAAGCGTATTCATCGGCATCATATCGGTGCCGACCGGCGCCCGGGTATACCGGTGCAGCATATCGGCCTGCTCGCGGGCATAGGAGCAGAGCTGCGCCTCCATAAATCTGCGCCAGGCCGTCTGCAGCGAGGGGTGCCGCCACTCGTCCGGGCGCGGCGGTTCCACCTCGTCAAAGGACGAATACTCCAGCGACCAGCGCGCCATGCCCCAGCGGCGGTTCAGCTCCTCCGGGCTGCCGTACCGTTCCCTCAGGTATGCCTGAAAGGCCGCGCGGCAGAGCGGACAGTAGCAGCCCTCCCGATAAATGTACAGCTCGTTGTCAATCTGCCAGCCAACCACGCCCGGGTGATTGCCAAAGCGCCGCGCCAGCTGTTCGGTCACGCGCAGGTTCTTTTCCCGCATCAGGGGGGAGGTTTTGCAGGTGTGGCAGCGGGAGGAGGCCGCCTCCCGCACGCCGGCGGGGGAGACCTGCCTGGTTTCGGGGTATCGGTTCAGCAGCCAGCGCGGCGGGGTGCAGGTGGGCGTGCAGAGAACGACCGAAATGCCGCTTTCGTGCAGCCTGTCCACAAGCTCCTCCAGCCAGTCCAGCTCAAACCTGCCCTCCTCGGGCTCCATCCGTCCCCAGGCAAATTCCCCCACGCGGAGCAGGCGCAGCCCGTATTCCTTGCATTTTTCAATATCGCTTGCCAGCTCCGCCGGGTCCCACAGCTCCGGGTAGTAAGCCGCTCCCAGTTGTATCATCATCTTCCATTCTCCTTCAAATCCATCTGGCAGCGGGGCGGATGGGGGCTGGCAGCACCGCCACCCGTCCCGCGCCGTTTTGCGCCGTTTTGCGCCCGGAGGCGCGGCAGGCGCTCCGCCGGACGGGCAACAGGCAGGGCGTCATTCCGGCAGGACGCGGGGGGCGCGCTCATCCTGAAGAAGAATCAACTCCATCAGGAACGCGGCGCTCCAGGAAAAGGAATCGTTGAATTTCCCCCGCCGGTTGACCGAATCGTAGTTTTCCGAAATGCCGCGCGGCAGATCGTCAAACACCATAGACAGCAGAAATTCCCGGATCTCCCCCGCGGTTTTGGAAAAGCCGTAATCATACAGCCCCCTGACCGCAAAAAACGCGACATTGAGCCAGGTCTGCCCGCGCCAATAGTCGGTGGAAAACGCCGGGCAGTCATAGGGGACGGTGGGCATACCGGGATAGAATTTTTGCCGGTCGGCCGCAAGCGCCGCCATTGCCTCTGCCCGCTGCGGCGAGGCCGTGCCGATGTACAGCGGCATAAAGGACGCCGGGGAAAGGACGGTTACAAATTCGCCGGTTTTGCGGTTGCGGTCGGCATATGCCTGCTGGCGCGCGTCAAAAAGCGTTGCCAATGACACCCTATATTATACCCGGTCGGACCATACTTTGTCAAGTCTTTTTTGAAAAAAATAACTTTCTTTCCCAAAAAAACTTTTTCTATCCGCGCGGAAAGCGCCTCTGCCTTGCCGTCCCAGGCGCGCCGCTCCTCGCCGAGAATGTCCGCCATTTCCGCCATGGAGCGGTAAAGCTGCACCATGTAGCAATTGAGGTCGATTGCCCAGAGATCGACAATCGGAAATTCGTCCCAGCGCGGGGAGTTGTCCCAGCCGGATTCCCAGCGCGGATGAAGATAATTGTCGGCCTCGGGGTGCTGCTGTGCGGAATAGAAAAACAGCCCGCAGTCGCAGCGGCTCTCCTCCCAGAAGGCCGCGTTTTTGCAGTAGCGGTCATAATTCCTGCGCAGGAAGGCCCTGTCGCCGTCCCGCCGGTAAACGGTCAGCGTCGCCCACGGGAGCACCGGCGGCTTGCCGTAGTTGTCGCAGATTTTCCCGTCAATCTGAATCACATCCGGGAACATCCCCGAGGGCAGCTGAAAGGCAACAAATGCATCGATGCAGCTTTTTGCCAGCGGGGTATCAAAACGGGAGACCGCCATGGCGTGAAAGGCGGAGTCCCAGTTCCAGATGCCGGCGCAGGGCCCCGACCAGGGCGATATCACCGGCGCAGGGCCCCACGGCGCGTCCGGCTTGCAGATGGTATTCTTTTGCAGCACATCGTAGGCTGCCTCCAGCAGGGCTCTGTCGCGCCCGCTGAGCGGCTTGTTCAGGGAGGCAAGCCATTCCTCTTTGGTCAGGTACATCGGGTTCTCTCCTTCGGAAAATCCCGCTTGGGCAGCGGTTATAAATTGCCGGGGCAGCTTTGTGCCCCGGCGGGAACTGTTTTGGAAATGGTTTTTCAGAATTGGATATCCACAAAATCCATGCGATCGACAATGGAATCCTCTGCCAGACCAGCCGGCGAGAGCGTCAGGACGTCCTCATCGGAGATACGGACGATGCAAAAATCCGGTGCAAGATACTGTTTCATACGGGTTCCCTCTCTTTCTCAATCGGTAACAACGGTTCCGGTCGCGTCAAAAACAATCTGTCCGGCACTGGCATAGGATGCGCCCTCCGCGTCCTCCACATGGGCGGAGACGGTAAAGGTCATCTCGCCGTTGGCACTGGGGATGCCGTCCAGAACAAATACCAGGTAATAGTGCCCCTGGGGCGCCTGCAGCGTCTCGCCGTCGGCAAGAATCGAGGTATAGCAAACGGCAACGGCCTGTTCGGTCAGCTTGGAGACCATCGGGGTGCCGTCCGCCGCCGTGTAGGAGACCAGCAGGTCAAACCCGGCGCTCTCCCAATCCGTCCCTGCAATTTCGGCAACAAACCGGACCGCATAGCTGCCTTCCGCCGCGGCCCTGCTGGTCTGCGCCCAGACGCCAACCACATTCGCGTCGTCGGTCACGGCAACGGTCCGCTCCAGGAGCGCCGCCCGGGCCTCCCCGTCAAACAGGCCATCCAGCAGCGGGAGCAGGACATTCTCGATTTTGATATCATATGCATTCAGGAAGACGTCGGTCTGGCTGCCGCAGGCGCTGAGCAGTCTGGAAAGCGCCCACAGCTCCCGGAGGTTCGAGACGGTCATCGCATCGGCGCTCTCCGGGCGAAACCAGGAAAAGTCTGTCCCGGCGCTGATGAGATCGGACGCATACGCCTCGGCAATGGCCAGCACGGGGAGCTGCCCCTGCCGCGCGGTCCAGGTGTTCTCAAAGTCAAAGCCGGTCAGGGCCGCCTTCGCGTTGTCGCCCTGCAGCTCGTCAAAGCTCCGCAGGGTTGCCATATCGGTTTTGCCGGCCATCACAGGGAGCTCCGAGGTGCTGTAAACGTTGGCGGCATTGAGGGTGGTTGTAGCGCTGTTCATGTTGGAAATCAGCGCAAACTGGAGCTTGCCACCGTCATATCCGGCCGAAATGCCGGTATTCAGGCAGTTGGTCAGCGTCACGGTATTGTTGGGGTTTCCGACCGCGCCGATCAGCGCGCCGCGATAGCGCATTCCGCTGGCGGCAACAACGCCGGCAAACTGCACGTCCTTCAGTGTACCGCCCAGCCATGCCGCGCCGACAATTCCGCCGACACGTTCGTTGTCAGAGCCATCGGGGAGGGCAATCAACGCGTCGACATAGCAGTTTTCAACCGTAAAGAGATTTGCCGCCACGCCGATGACGCCGCCGGTACCGGCTACCCAGTCCGTCCCTCTGCCGGAGCCGGCGGAAATACCGTCCGAGATGACCACGCAGTCCCGGACCAGATGTCCGTTGCCACCGTTTGTGGCCCCGAGGATGCCGCCGGCCTTTTCGGTCTGCGTGCCGCCCTGCAGGGTACCGGTAAACACACAGCCTGCAATGGTAATCGGGTCTGCCTGCGCCTTCCCGACAATTCCGCCGAGATTGTCATGTCCAGAACTGCTTCCGGTCGTCATCACAATCGTTGCGTCGGACGTTATGTTCTCAACCGTCACCCCTCCGATGGCCATTCCGACCGCGGTTGCAATGGTCCCCGCATATGCGGTGACCGAGGCATTGACAAAGCAAAGGTTCTTCACGCTTCCGCCGCACATGCCGCCAATCAGGCCGGCGCTGTGGTATTTGCCGTCCGCGCTGAGGTCGATGGTCATGTTGCGGATGGTCACCGCCTCGCCGCTCCCGTCGCTCGCTCCCTTGGAGCCCTGGATACTTCCGCCGAACTTGTAAGAGTTGTTCGCCTCCAGCACATCGCCAATCGGAATCCAGTCGTGCCCGGCCAGGTCCATGTCGGCCGTGAGAACCAGTGTGACGTTTTCAAATGCCTTTTTATTTTCGGCAGCCGCGTTGGTCAGCCTGGCCACGCCGGCAAGATCTGCGGCGGTTTTGATTTCCAGGGTCTGTGCGGAAAGGCCCAGAACCTGGTAATTCTTGCCGTCAACCGCGACAGTGTTGGCGTCCGCCGCCGCCCTGACCAGCGGCGCCGCCCAATCGAGCGAGTAGTTTCCGGCGTCGGTCCAGCTGCCGGAGTTTGTGTCGGCTTCTGCAAAGGCGCCGATGGCGGCGGCCGGAATCATGGCCGCAAGCATGGCAAGCGTCAGCAGAACGGAAATCAGTTTTTTCATGGGTTTCCTCTCCTTTGATGTTGATGTAAATTGGTGAAACGGGCGCTGCCGGAGACGTCTTGCCGGGGATGTCCGGGAATGCCGGCGTCAGTAGATGTAGTCCGAGATGAACGCACGGACCTTGTAAGCGTGCACATTGGTGGGGAGCGCCAGCTGCAGCACCAGCGTCTCACCCGAAAACGGAAGAAGATACGAGCACAGCACCGAGTTGGCCGTCCAGTCGTAGAGGTCTCCGTCCGGGACAATCTCGCAGACCGTCCCGTCCCGGAAGCTGGAAATGCCCTTGACGTTTGCCTGGTTGAAGTCACCGGCGCCGTCATAAAAGGCGCTGAAGGTCCCGGTGTCCTTGTCAAACTGGTACACCGTGGCGTGTGTGGTCACCCACAGGCGGTTCTCCCCGGCAACCGGCTGCAGGTCATGCGCGCCGCCGGAGGGAATGGTATAGGCCTTTCCCGCAACGGCGCTGACGGTCACCTTCCCGTCCGCCCCCACGGCGGCGCTGTACGCCGCCAGCCGGTTGCTGCCGATGACCCAGTAGCATTGCAGCTCGGGGTCGTAGAGCACGCCGTGCGCGTCGGCAAAGGACACCGACGCATAGGTGGCACCGCTTTCGTCCCGGGTGCTGAAGAAGCGGACCTCGTTCCCCTCGCTGGAGGCGGCAGCCGCAATGGCCCCGTCCGGCGAAACCTCAACCGAATGCGGATTGTAGGCCGTGAGGGTCGTTTTCCAGACCCGCTTCCCCGCCGTGTAGGTGAAGAGCTCCATGGCCCCGGTCCGGGAGCCGGACGTGCCGCTGCAAACCGCCACCACCGTCCCGTACTTTGTGGTTTTGCGGACCTTCATCCCGGCAACCGCGCTGTACGCCGCGCGCACCGACCAGATGGGGGTATCCGGAACATAGCCGCCGGAAAGATCGTAAAGGCTGACCTTTCCGCTCCCCTGGTCGGCAATCAGCACGTACTTTTCCTCCCCCTCGCCTGCCTTCCCGTCATAGCGGAAATTCTCCGGGAAGCTCAGGCCGTTCTGCTGAACGTAGGAGGTGAAATACACGCAGGCATAGTCCAGCGCCAGCGCGGAGCCGCCGCCAATCACCAGATTGTCCCCCACCCGCCGGACGGTAAAATCGCCTTCGCTCTCAAATGTCAGCCGGCTTTCGGGCCGGGCGGTTTCGCCAAGCAGAATCAGGTTGCTCGCGGTCTCGTCCTCGCTCAGATTGTCGTCGGTCCGGACCTCCAGCTGTCCGCAGAAATCCTCCAGCGCGCTGTAGAGCTTGCCGGTGATTTTCTTTTCCACCGACCCGGCAGAGGCGGAGCGCACCAGCAGGTAGGCCCCGTCCGGCGTCAGTTCCCCGGAGCCGCCCCCGCCTCCGCTCCCGGTTCCGTCCCCGGTTCCGGACGCGGCCGCCGTGTTGTCCCCCTGCCCTCCCGGGGCCTGGCCAAGCCGGCAGCCGCCCAGCACCGGGAGCATACAGAGAACCAGCAGAACGGCGATGAATGAAATGACTGTTTGTTTTTTCATTGGCATGTACCTACCGTATCTGAATGATGCGCGCGCTGCCCATATCCGTAACGTATTGCGGCAGGGTATCGGTCAGCATAACCTCGGCGTCCAGATGCAGATGCCCGGCAAAAATCGCCCGGATCTGCGGGCAGGAGCGGATGTATTCCACGGTTTGCAGCGTTGCCTCGTCGGCCTTTTGCTGCTCCAGCCGGGAGGCCGGATAGGCCTTGGTCAGCTCATCCGGCACGCCGGTCAGGAACGAGCACTCCCGCGTCCGCATCAGCTCGCGGTGAAACTCCGGCGCGTACAGCGGGTTGTGCAGGAACAGCAGAATCGGCAGTCCCTTGGCGGTCTCCGCCTTCAGACGCTCCAGCTGCCACGGCTCAAACCGGTAATAGCCGTCGTCTATCCCCACCAGATTCACGCCGCCCATTTCGCGGGCGCAGAAGCGCAGGTCGTTCGGATAATAGGACTGCACCAGAGCCAGGCTCCGGGCCCGGTAGGCCGCGTCCTCCTTCTCCCCGTCTCCCACGTAAATCGCAAACTCATGGTTGCCCGCGGTCACCAGCGCCACGTTGTTTTCCGCAAAGAACCTTTGCGCCCGCTCCAGGTTTGCCAGCGAAACAAAATCAATCAGATCTCCCGTGTGTACAATCGGCGCCTTCCGCGCACGCGCGGTGGCCTCCGCATAGGTCGCCCAGAGCTCCTGCTGCGCGCCGAACACCTCGGCTCGCCCCTCGGCGTGCCTGATTTTCTTTTCGCCGTCGCGCGCGTCCCCGTAAGAGAAATGCGTGTCGGTTGCGTGTACCAGCTCAAACGGCCTGACGCCAAGCCGGATCTCGGTAAAAATGGTTTTCATCGGCTTCTCTTTCCTTTTTCAGCTCAGCCCGAAGGCCTCCAGCAGATCGTTCAGCGCGCTTTTGAGCAGCGAGCTGTTGCTGGCCCAGATTCCGGTCAGGTTTCCGACCGGGGCGGCATACACCCCGTTCAGCCCATCCCGCAGCTTCCAGGTCGGGTTTTCCAGCGAGCTGGAATAGATGATGTCAAAGCCGTAGTACACGCCGTCCACAATCATGTTGAACAGCTCCGCGGTGTTTGCGTCGGTTGCAAACCGGACCTGATAGGCCAGCTCGTAGTACTCGGGACGAATGGTGCGGTAGGATTCCTCATACAGCAGCTCAATCGTTGCGCTGACCATTCCGATGCGGTCGCCCACCTTTGACGAGATTGCCACCATGCTGAAGCGGTCGGAAGAGACCGTGCGGTAAAACTCCTGGTCGGAGTCATACTTGGGCATCGGCAGCGAGGCGTACTTGAAGGTCTCGCTTTTGGTCACAAAGGTCTGCGCGCTTTGCAGCTCCCCGAAGTTGAAAATGCATTTCTCGTCATAGAACATCTGGTCGCCCATGGTGCGCAGCAGCGTGCCGTCCATCTCGTAGGGATACCCCTGCGTGTTGTGATTCCAGTTCAGCTTGATTCCGTCGGCGTTGCTGTAGACAAAGTCATAGAGCTTGCTGAAGCGGTTCACGTTGTCGGGGTCGGATATGGTCCACTCAAAGGAGCCGTCCTCCGTGCGCTTGATGGTGGTAATGCCCATGGCATACAGCATCGCGTCGGTGCACTGGCTGCCTTTGTTATAGGCAATGCCGTAGAAGTCACCGGAATCCCGGGTCCCGTCGTTGTTGAGGTCGGTGTACACATCGGACGCCAGCTCAAAGACGTAATCCAGCGTCCACTCTCCGGCTTCCACCACATCAAACAGGGTGTCCACCTCAATTCCGGTATGATCCCGGAGCAGATTCTGGTTGACGTAGGTCAGGCAGATGTAATCGGTGGCGGAAATATTCGCGTCGCCAATCAGCATCGACAGCTCGTCGTTGATGGTGTTCTCCTCTACAAAGGACTGGTTGAACCAGGCGTTGTCCAGCGAAATGTAGTTGGCCTCGTCATGCGTCAGGACATTGTAATACAGCCCTTCCGTAGCCAGCACCGCCGCATAATAGCCGAACACCGTGAGGATATCGTAGGTCGGCGAGCCCGGGGAATCCGCGCTTGCCACCGTGCGGATGTGCTGCAGATAATCGCTTTGCGGGTCCAGCGAGGAGGGCCTGAGCTCGATATTCACATTCAGCCGTTCCTCAATCCGGTTGTTCCGCTCAAAAACCAGCCCGTCCAGGAGCACGCCGGTGTTTTCGGCGTCAAATTCATTTTCCCAGTAATCCCCGGCGCGCACCAGAATGGTGACGGTCTCGTTGCCGAAATCCAGCCCTGCCGGAACCTTCGATTCAAAGCCGTCGCCGGTGTCCTGCGTCGGGGGCGTCTGGCTGGTTCCGGGAGCTTCCGGATCCTCCTTTTTCCCACAGGATGCAAACGCGGCAAGCACGGTCAGCAGGGCAACCGTCAGCGCCAGGCCGCGGGTCAGTATGTTTTTCATGTGCTGTGTTCCTCCGATCCGGTTGCCTGGCCGGGACATTGCCGCCCCGGCCGGGCATTTCAATCATCAATCTTCTTTTCTTCTGACAACCGCAACGCCGGCAGCCGCCAGGGCTACCAGAACCACCGCGCCGCCGCCGATGATGGAGGCGCATCCATCCTCCTGCGCGTCATCGGCAGCTCCGCTGGTCTCGGGCGTCTGCGGAGCATCGGTTTCCTCCCCGGTCGGCTCTGCGGTCGGCGTATCCGGAGTTTCCGTAACCTCTCCGCTGTCGGTTTCCTCACCCTCGTCGGGGTCCTCGCCCTCGTCGGGATCGACGTTGGTCGGCTGATCCTTTTCAAATTCCAGCATTTCGGCAACCGCCTTGGGCAGGAACTGCTCATTGTAAAGTTCAAAGTCCTCCGCAAACACGGCGTTGCCGGTGATGTCCTCCGCCGCCTCGGACGCCGGAATCAGATCCATCACATCCTCGAAGAACAGCGTGTTCAGGCCGGTCGCATCGTATCCGGTTTCATCGGAGACCACCGAAACCGGATCCGCCCCGGTGAACTCCACGCGGACCTCCTGATAAATGTTTCTCCTGTGTCCGTTGGCCGAGTCACCCATGTTGACGCCGATGGCAGCGCCGCCGGCATAATAGGTCTCCCCCTCGTAGGTCAGCTCCACGCGCTCAGGATAAGAGGATTTCAGCCAATAGCAATCCTTAAAGGTCACCGTGTGCGAGAAATCCGCGGTGTTGTTATCGGAGTTGGAAGCATCCAGCACGGTCAGCGCGCCGCCGCTCACCCAACGGTTGGTGGAGCCGTTCGCCGTATCGGCCGTACCGAGATTGATGCAGCCCTCAAACGAAACATTGCCGCTGGCACGTCCGGCAATGCCGCCGCTGATGCCGGAGATGCGTTTGTTGACATCATTATTTTCATACTGAACCGCCGCCACATTGCCGAGGTTGACGCAGTTTTGGAAGGTGGTCACGGTGGCCTGCGCGGGGTCGGTGACGCCGTAGTCGCTGGCCGTGACGCCGACAATTCCGCCAACGCCTTCCCGTCCCGTCACGCTGCCGGCGAACACGCAGTTGATGTAGTTCGCGCCCGCGGTTGTCTGCCGGCCGACGATACCGCCGACATAGCAGCAGGGAGACATCGGATTCTTGGGCTCGATGATGGTGTCCACATAAATGTTTTCAAAGGTGCAGGTGTTGTTCTCCACGCACGCCGCCACGCCGCCCGACGCATGGTTGGTGAACATATAGGAGTTTTTGATGGCCAGATTCTTGATGGTTGCACCGTCCACCTTTGCAAACAGGCCGCCGTTGTCCCATATGCTGTCATTGTAGATGAAGATCCCCGAAATGGAGAAGTTCTGCCCGTCAAAGGTTCCCTTGAAGTTCTGCACAGGAATCCAGTAGTTGACCGGCAGATTGCCGTCCGCCTGAGAGCCCGGAGCGGCGGTCCAGCCGGGGTTCAGGTCGATGTTGGCGGTCAGCTTGACGGTCTCGCCCGCAAAATCGGAATCGTATTCCGAAAACGCGAGCAGGTCGGACGCATTGGCAATTTCAAACACGCCGTCCGCGCCCCAGTCCGGCGTCGGCTCATACATCGGGGTCTCCACCTGTTCCTCTGCGAATACAGGAACAGCGCAGAAGATGCCGGCCAGCAGCATCAGTGCCAGAATGAGCGATACGGGTCTTGCAGTGCGTTTGTACATCATGTTTCTCTTCCTCCTGAGAAAATATATTTACAATGCATCCGGAACAATCCGGCTGCGCTTGTACAGGAATGATTACCGAGGCTTTCTTTGCGGACCTCCGCGCAATTCGCGGTATTCCGTACAGGTCATTCCAGCCTCTCGCTTGAACCGGCGCACAAAATATGCAACGTCATTGTATTGCAGCAGGTGCGCAATTTTTTCCACACTCATATTGGTCAGGCGCAACAGCCGCTTGGCCTCCGCCACACGGCAGGCATTGACATATTGCGTAAAGGTCGTTCCCATTTCGCGCGCAATGGCATGGGACAGATAGGACACGCTGTAATTCAGCGCCTCTGCCGCATCGTTTACGGTAATGGTATGGTAGAGATTGGCGGCAACATATCGCATCACGCCGGCCGAAACCGACCGCTGGCTCCGGCGCAGGAATTCATCGGAGCCGATTTTCTGCGCGCAAAGCTCCAGCATCCGCACATGTGCCCCGAAGGTTTCGGCATCCATGCAATCCATTTCCTCGTAAGCGACCTGCGCGGCGTCCTCGTCAAAGTCCTCCCGCGCCTCACACGCGTATCTCCGGAACAGTGCCCGGCCGCCCTGCGGGTCGCTCTCCGGCGGGCGTACCTGCCCGATCATCAGATAAAGCACGGTATCCTCGCCGCTCCGAATCGGCACAACCGCCTCAAAGAACCCCTTTGTGCACTTATATATGTATGGATTCCCGCTTGTCCGGGCCGCCTCAAACGCATCGTTGTCGCATCTGACGCATTCGTCGGACCAGCGCTGCGAGCAAAGCTTGCACCGTTCGCAGTAATTCAGACCCGAAAAGCCGTCTTCCTGACAAAAGGACAATTCAATCAGTATCCCTCCCGGGTCGTAAATACCAATCGGGAGGCCGGTGATCCGATAAAAATCACGCAGCATTCGTCTGTTCTCCGGACCAATGATCATCCGTTCCAAACCATCCTCCTCTCCGGCATCCTGTACACAACGGCCAGGGATATCCGCTCTGCTTGATCGGTTTATTCCTGATTTTTCCGAGTACCGGAAAAGTGCACATTTTTCGTTTCCGAAAATGCAGCTTTTCGCCTTTTCCTCTATAATTATAGCAACAGAACGTGTCAAAGTCAATGTCCCAAAATGCCCACTTGTTGTACTATTCTGCTCCGCGCCGATTTCCGGTATTCCCCGAAGAAGGGCTGCGCACAGCTCCCGCGCCATCGCTCTTCCAGGACAGATCCGGGCGCACAGCTTTTTCTGCCTTCGCCCCTGTCCACGCACCGGCGCCGTGCAAAACGCTGCCCGATGCGCCGTCTGACACGCTGCCCGATGCACTGTCTGATGCGCGGTCTGACGCACGGTCTGATGCCGCCCCTGACCCTTTGCAGCAACCCCAAGCAACACAAAAAAGCGCTCCCGCCACGGCATGAACGCGTTTCGTCTCCAGCCAAACGTTTTACAAAGCAAAAATCCGAAACCGCTGCCGATTGGCACGGTCTCGGATTTTTGCCGTTGTGCAAATATTGCACTGCTATGAGCGCGCGGAATGAGGACATCGACAGCCGCGCCTGTTCGAATTTCTGCGGCGTGAAGCCGGGCAATCGGGTCCCGGGCTGCGCTTCAGAACAGCGACAAAAGCCCGGCGCGGGGAACGGGAAATTCGGTCACCCGGCTGCAAGGGCACACCCCCTGCTCCAGAACGGTTCCCATGCAATCGCGGATGGCATAGCGCTTCTCCCCCCACCCGTCGGGGAACCGGACGGCAAGGCCCTCGGCGCCGCTCCCGTTGACAAAGGACAGCTTTGCCGCACTCTGCGGGAGCGCCAGCACCTTTTCCAGATAGGCGACGGCGATGAGATGTCCGTCCTTTTCCGCCGAAACCAGCGAGTAATAGGCCTCCGGATTCTCCGCGCGGAAAACGCCGTTCAGCAGAACGTCCCGGTGTGCACGCCAAAAGTCCAGATAAAACCGCAGCATGTTCCGGTGTGATTCGGGAATTTCATCGAGCTTTACCGAGACCTGCGGAACGCAGAACAGGGTGGCAATGAACTGTGCCGCAGCAGACTCCACCGGCTCCTTCGGATTCCACATCAGCATATCGGAATGCACAGCAGTGTCGCCGCAGACCAGCCTCAGATCCGCGGACGCCCTGCGATTGATGAGCGCGTCCTGCGGGCAATCGCATACGCGGAGCATATTGCCGTATTTGCGGATGGTCGGCCCGACGTAGCTTTGACGAAATTCTATGAGAATTTCGGGATTGAGCGCGCGGAGCGTCTCTGTAATCTCACGCAGCAGCAGATCCACTCCGGCGTCCAGCGACTGGACGTCCCGGCGGGAATCGACGGCAGGCGTATCGGGAAAGAGCTGAAAGGAATCGATAAAATCCAGCTTCAGGCCGTCCAGCCCCCAGCTTCGCACCGCGTCCGCATACAGGTCGGCCAGATAGGCCCGGACTTCCGGAAAGCGCGGATCCAAAACCCCCACGGCCCTGTCTCCGTTTTGGTGGCGCAGACCAAGGAACATATCCGAAAAGCGCGCAAAAGCCGCGGAGTGTTTCCCGACAAATGGGACCGAATACCACAGCAGGAACTTCATTCCGAGCCGATGCACCGCATCGACAAACGCTTTCATATCCGGAATTTTGCGCGGCGCAACCCTCCAGTCCCCGCAATAGGCATACCCGCGTGAATTGTCGTCGGTCTGCCAGCCGTCGTCAACTATCACGCTTTCCATTCCCATTTCCTTTGCCATGGCGCACTGCTTTACAATGTCCGCCGGCAGGGTATTCTGATGGAACGAATACCACGTGGAATACATCGGGAGCTTTGCGTGCGCGGGAGCGGGCGCGCAGACATAGCCGCAATCGCTCCGCCACCAATGCTCCGCGGCACGGATGGCGTCCTCATAACGCCGATCCGTAAAATCGAGATAAACGGTGATATGGTAAGAAGCAATTGAGTTCTGGGGCTGCGTGAACAGCCGGATTTCCACCTCGGTCTGTGCGGTCTCCTCTACAATCCCGCTTCTGATCTCGGTAGCCGTGGAGGCGTCCGAAAGCGCAACGGTCAGCCGGTTCCGCCCGCCCAGCGAGACCAGCGCGTGGAGCGGGAGGCCGGAGGCGAGCCGGGAGGACGAGGTGCGCTTTTGCCAATTGGGCCCCATATGCCGGGAGGACCAGATGGTAGGGCTCCATACCGAATATGTGTCCAGATTGTCAAACGCAAACCGGAGTGACACCGGCCCGGGGATCAGCTCCTGCGCAAAAGTGACGTCCACATCATACAGCAGCGGCTGCCCCGCATCGGTATGCCCCTGCCGCCCGGCAATCCGCACATCGGTTCCGGTGTTTGTGCAATCAATGTTCCAGTTCATCTGATTTCTCTCCTTACTGCAAATCGACATGTCTTTTTATTGCCCCTGCCGTCATTCTTCGCCCCGGCAGGCGGCAATCTGCGCGGTCAGCACGCAGCTACCTTGGACTTGCCGGCTCAACCGGTTTTCGCCCGTGTGGATACAGGCTTTATTATACACCATTGCGCACAAAAAAGCAATATCCGTCCCAAAATTTCTGTCGGCGGGCTTGCGGTTTGCGGAATGGGAGGCCGAACGCTTCTCTTGCCCCATACATCTGAATGCCCCGCCACAGAAGCCCGGGCAGGCGCGGCGAATGGCAAAGCGTTTCTTTTCCGTCCGCGCTCGCCGCCTCCCCATGCGCAGCCTCTTCCGTCTGCAAGAGCATTTCACCGAACATCGGCGCTTCGCTGAAAAAATTTACAAAACCTCTTGACAAAACCGGGTGTGTGTGATATAATAATATGGCGCTTGGATGGCGGAATAGCTCAGTTGGCTAGAGCAATCGGTTCATACCCGATAGGTCAAGGGTTCAAATCCATTTTCCGCTACCAGGCCCGTTGGTCAAGAGGCTAAGACACCGCCCTTTCACGGCGGTAACAGCAGTTCGATTCTGCTACGGGTCACCAGCGCAAAACCACCTGCTGTATGCCGGTGGTTTTTTTGTTCCCGTCCGGGAACCCCGCGGTGTCCTGCCTCCGGCCAACCATCGGCAAGCGCCATGCCGGCAAGGCGGGGAGCGATGCGGCACGGATTGCGGCCGCTGCCCCTGCCCGGCTTGTGGCAGGAGCCCGGCGGTGCGTTCCGGAATTCCCCGGCGGGCCATACCGGCGGTGCGGCCTTTCAATTCGCGGCGAAAACAGGAGACGGATTCCATGAAGAGCGCGACAAAGGACTTGACCCGAGGCAGCCCGATGCGGCTGATTGCCGGGTTTGCGGTGCCGATGCTGTTGGGCCTGCTGTTTCAGCAGCTTTACAACATGGCGGATACCATTATTGTCGGCAAATGGCTGGGGGTCGGTTCGCTGGCGGCGGTCGGTTCCACCGGCTCCATCAGTTTTATGATCATCGGCTTCTGCACCGGTGTGTGCAGCGGATTCGCCATTCCTGTGGCCCAGCGCTTCGGCTCGGGAGAGCACGGGGAGCTGCGCCGCTTTGTCGCCAACATCATCTGGGTCTCGGCCGGCCTGGCAACCCTGCTGACGGTTCTGGTCTGCGTATACACCCGGCAGATCCTGGAGCTGATGCTGACGCCGGCCGACATCATCGACGAGGCCTACCTCTACATCTTCTATATCTTTCTCGGCATACCGGTCACCTTTCTGTACAACCTGGTCTCGGGCATTATCCGCGCCCTGGGGGACAGCATTACACCAGTATACTTCCTGCTGCTGTCGGCAGGGCTGAATGTGGTCCTAGATATCCTCGCCGTGGGCGTGCTGCACACCGGGGTAGAGGGGCCGGCCATTGCAACCGTCATCTCGCAGGCCGTCTCGGGGGTGCTTTGCCTGATTTACATGTGCCGCAAATTCACGCTGCTGCGGATGCAGCGCGGCGAATGGCGCCCCAGCCTGCACCACATCGGCGTGCTGCTGTATATGGGACTGCCGATGGGAATGCAGTACTCGGTTACCGCCGTGGGCAGCGTGGTGCTGCAATCGGCGGTCAACCGGCTGGGCTCCTCGGCGGTGGCCGCAGTGACGGCCGGGGGCAAGGTCAGCAACTTTTTCTGCTGTCCGTTTGAGGCATTGGGCGGCACCATGGCCACCTTTGCCGGGCAGAATGTGGGCGCGGGCAAGCCCGACCGCATTCACGCCGGGCTGCGCGGTGCCATGCTGATGGGGGCCGTGTACGCGGCGGTTGCCGGGGCGGTGCTCTGCCTGTTCGGGCAGGATGTGGCGCTCCTGTTCCTGGATTCGGACGAGGTGGAAATCCTCTCGCACGCGCAGCAGTTCCTCACGGTCAACAGCCTGTGCTATCTGCTGCTGCTGATGGTCAACGTTTTCCGCTTCTGCATTCAGGGCATGGGCTACAGCCTGCTGGCCGTGCTGGCCGGGCTGTTTGAAATGGCCGCGCGCACGGCCATTGCCTTTGGCCTGGTGCCGCTGCTTGGCTTTGGCGCGGTCTGCTACGCCAATCCCGCCGCCTGGCTGATGGCGGACGTCTTTCTGATTCCCGCGTATTTCGTCTGCCTGCGGCGGGTGCGCCGCAGGTTTGCCGGAACCGCCCGGGAGCCGGTGTCAACTCAATCAAACACAAACAAAGGAGAATAAACCCATGGCAAGAAAACTGTATATGCGCTTTCCCGGCGGTCGGGCCAAAGCCCTGACCCTGAGCTATGACGACGGCGTGGAGCAGGATATCCGGCTGATGGACATTCTGGACCGCCACGGCCTGCGCTGCACCTTCAACCTCAACAGCGGCTGTTATGCCGCCGAGGGGCACACCTACGCCCCCGGCACCATTCACCGCCGGCTCCCCGCCTCCCGCGTCTCGCAGCTCTACGCCACCGACCGGCACGAGGTGGCGGTGCACAGCCTGACCCACCCGCGGCTGGAGGTTCTGCCCCCCTCGGCCGTGACACAGGAGGTCCTGCAGGACCGGCTGAATCTGGAGGCGCAGTTCGGCAGAATTGTGCGCGGAATGGCCTATCCCTACGGCTCCTGGAGCGATGCGGTTGTGGACTGCCTGCGCGCCTGCGGCATTGCCTACGCCCGCACCACCGCCAGCACCGGGCGCTTTGACGTCCCCACCGACTGGCTGCGGATGCCGGCCACCTGCCACCACGGCGACGCCCGGCTGCCCGAGCTGACCTCCCGCTTCCTGGAAATGAAACCGGGCGACAAGCCCCAGCTGTTTTACCTGTGGGGACACAGCTATGAATTTGAGGCGAACGACAACTGGGACATCATCGAGCGCTTTGCCGAACAGACCGGCGGCCGCGATGACATCTGGTATGCCACCAACATCGAAATTTATGACTATGTGCAGGATTTTAACCGCCTGCTCTGGTCCGCGGATATGTGCCGCGTCACCAATCCCACCGCCCGCACCCTGTACCTCCGCGGCGAGGGCAAAGACTTCTCCCTCAACCCCGGCGAAACGGCTGTGCTGTAGAGAAATTCCCTGCCAATGGAGAAAGACCTTGGAGGGACCCGCCTGGGAAGGCTCCCCCGGGCGGTACAGACCGGGTAACTTCTTGCATCTTTTCCGTCATGCATCGCAAGCCGTCTACAAGCGTAGCTTGTTGCAATAAGGGGTAACTATTGC
>CALWQR010000019.1 GCA_944383705.1 uncultured Clostridia bacterium | reverse complement strand
CCGACAGCAAGTGGTTTACCACCTTTTCCGAGGATACCGTCACCATCATCAATCAGGCGCGGGACCAGTACGGCGACCTGCCGGTGATTGCCAACGGCGACTGGTTCTTCTGGCAGGGCACAGCGCCCTACAGCTACATCATTGACAGCGGGTTCCTGGACGCCTCCGAGGAGGCCGTGCTCCAGCACTCGGTGGGCATTGGCACCTATCACACGGTGGGTGTGGGCTCCACCGACCGGGTGGAGGAGGACATGAGCTTCTTCAATCCCACCTGGCTGGAGGCGCTGCAGCACAAAAACCTGGTGGACAAATACACGGTCAACGGCAGCGACCACTACCCGGTGCTGGCCGACTACGCACTGAAGGACAGCTCCACCGTGGACGATATCCCCCCGTTTGACGACGGCACCGGCGACCTGGACATCAAGGACGAGGGCCCCGGCGGCTCGGGTGAGTGGGGCGAAGACGTGCTCGATGAAGAATGAAAGGAGGCAATGGCATGAAAAGCAATCCAATCCGGCTGTTATCCCTGCTGCTGGCCCTGGTGCTGGTGGGCTGCGCGGTGGGCGTGTGGAGCTTTGCCGAGGAGGCAGTCCCCGCCGCTGAGGGCGAAGGGGAGGCGGCAGGTACCCTTACGCCCGAGACCATTCCCAACGAGCTGCTGCTGGATGTCGATTTCCGCGGCGGCGGGGGGTATACCCCCGGTGTCATCAGCCAGGTGGGTGGCACGGCAGAGGTCAGCGCCGACGGCGACTCGGTCCTGCTGCGCACGGCCAAGCAGACCGGAGGTCTGCCCATCGCGGTGCACACCCTGTACTGGGGCGCGCTGATTGAAAATCTTCCGCTGGGCGGCGAAAGCTACACCGTCACCTTTGCGGTGACCGACCCCGGCAATTACCGCTTTGGCGTGATGCTGGATTACGACGGCAGCAGCGTCCAGACCTCCACCGACATTCAGGGGACCCCGGATGGGCTGGTGGAGGGGACCAACGTCACCCCCGACGACCTGGACGGCAAGCGCTATTACTGCGTGGAGCTGGACGGCGAGACCAACGTGCTCAACTTTTATGTGCTGGCGGGCGGGGAGTACCAGATGCTGTCTACCACCCCGTTTGATACCGGCGCGCCGGTATCCGACAGCCTGGCTCTGATTTTCTACCTCTACGGCGGCATGAATCCCACGGCGGCGGCCGGTACCGTGCTCTCCGAAATCACGGTTTCGGACTGCAGCATTTACCGGGGCATTTACCGCGGGGCCATGCTCAAGGAGCAGTCGCCCGAACCGGACGGCACCCTGCTGCTGGAAATCAACGACCTGAGCAAGGACGCCTTCAATCCCGAAACCGGGGTGGGCTACCGCCAGAGCGTCAGCAGCAACGACAATTTCTATGAATTCGACGAGGCAGACGGCCTGATGAAGACCTACTCGGTCGGTGCCTCCACCACCTATGTTTACGGCGGCAGCACCAACCTGCGGCTGGACGGAACCACAAAATACACGGTTTCCTACCTCACCCAGCTTTCGGCCTCCTCGGGCTCGGGCCTGCGCATCAGCTACGCCGCGCCGGGCAACTCGGTCGGCGCCTATATCCAACAGGGGCAGGCCTGCATTCCCTGGGGCGTCAACACCTCCAACGGCTATTCGGGCTACAAGGCCTACACCTCCCGGATGCTGCAGGACGGCGGCATCTTCTGGCAGGAGGGCGGATACGCCAAGGTGGACCTGGAAATCAACGGCACGGTGGTCTCGCTCTACATCAACGATGTGCTGCTGGCCCGCGAGGACCTCACCAATCCCTCCAATGCCAACCTGAAGGACGGCGTTGTGAAGGATCTGATGAGCGATACCCTGAGCATTGTCTGGCACGAGTACGAGCTGGCCGGCGCGGTGGCAGGCGCGGGCAGCACGGTCTTCAAGAGCATCCGCATCTACTCCGGCCTCTTGCATCAGGAGACCTACGATGTGCAGGCGCTGGCACTGCAGACCGGCAGCGTGGCCGACGGCAAGCTGGCCATCCGGTTTGTGGGCGGCGGCCTGGAGGGAACCTACAACCGCGTCGGGTTTGAAATTACCGCCGCATACGGCGAGGCGTCCGACCGCTACGAGTACTCCACGCCCGAGACCTACCGCACCCTCACCCCGCCCAAGGCCGACGCCGGCATTGCCGCGCTGGCTGCCGCGGACGAGGAGATGACGTATCTGTACGGCTACACGCTCTCGGGCGTGCCGGCAGACATCACCGTTACCTTTACCGTACGGCCGTTCGCCATGAAAAACGGCAACCGCCTGTACGGCGAGGCAGTCACCTTTGTGCTGGAAAACGGAACCCTGAAATAAAGGGGAGCACTCCCTTTTATATAAAAAACAGAAAAGGAGAACCGAACCATGAAAAAACGTACGTATCTGTCCCCCCTGGCCGAGCTGCGGCACGTGCAGCCGGCTGACCTGTTGACCGCCAGCAACGGCGGCCCCGGCGGAAAGGCGATGGAAGGCGACTTCGCCGCGCTCTTCCCGGGCCTGTCCGACCTGAACCTGTAAGGCAGAAGAAAGGAGAACCGACAATGAAACACCATACCAAACGCATTCTGAGCCTGCTGCTTGCCGCCTGCATGATGCTGGGGCTGCTCCCGGCGCTGGCGCTGACCTCCTGGGCGGAGGGGGAGACCGCTGTGGCTTATGACGACGCCGCGGACGGCGACCTGCTGTATACGGTCAACTTTGGATTTGACGATGTGTATACCAAACATGTGGTTGATACTACGGCAACCGCTACGGTATCGGAAGACGGTCACAAGCTGACTTTTTCAGATAAGCCGCGTATTCCTGTAACAGAAAAAGACGAAGAGACCGGCGAAGAAGTTGTTAAGTGGACGAGCGCAGCCACTTATTACGGCGGATTCTTGACGGATTACCGGATTGTCGGGAATGTCTATACCATCTCCTATTACACCGAAACTACCAGTCTTTCTATCCGCAGCACGGTGCAGCTCTTCAACGAGGGGACCCGTATCGGGCTTTCCAACAAGAGCGGGACGACAAACACCATGACGATTGTTTCCAACGGCTCGACCGGTGAGGACGTCCCGTATACCGTGGAACGCAAGGTGGACGCTGAAAACAGCAACCGCCAGTTTTACAAGGTGGTGATTGACGGTGTGAATTTGAACGCCCGGTTCTACGTGCTGGACACCAACGACGTTTACTCGCTGCTGGCCGAGGTTGCCATTGACCCCCTGGCCGGGCACAACTATCTGGCCATCGGCCTGTACAACTGGGACGCGTTGGAAGGCGATAACTATGTGGCGGTCGGCGATGTGGAAATCCGCAAAGGGGATGAATTTGCCACCGGCGAGAAAACCGCATACCAGCTGAAGTATGATTCGCTGGAGGACGGCGATGTGCTGTACGAGGTGGACTTCCGCAGCGACAATAAAAACGGCTTTGATTGGGGCAGTCACCGCGCTACCTCCGGACTTGGCACGGACGCCATCAGCGAGGACGGCACTACACTGACACTGAACAACGGCGGTGCAACCGCACAGGTGTATTCGGCCTATCTCCCGGACCGCGAGGCCGTGAAGTATGGCTGCATCACCTACGAGTTCTTTGTCAAATCGGATAAGCGCACCGGCATCAATATCCTCGGCACCACCGGGAATCGTGCTGTTGGCTTCTCGTACTTCAACACCACGCCTGCCAATTTGTTCATGTCGGGCGCGGGATGGGTGACCAAGACGGTAACTGGTATTGATAATCGTTGCAAAGCGATTACAGTTGGTACGGCACAGCAGACTCCCAATACCGATGACGAAACCAAGCCCAACGTCAAAATTGAGATCAACCCCTTTACTGCAACCGCAACCAACTATATCCTGAACGATGAAGGGGAATTTGTCCCCACCGCCATCATCAACTACGGCGGCGGTACGCATTATGCAATTGTGTACCCGTACGCTTGGGATGCCAACACCAACGCGGTGTTCAAGAACATCCGCATTGTAAAAGGGCTGAGCGTTTCGGGCAAGGGCGATTCCCTGGTGGACGTCCGCGTGGACGGGGAGTATCAGACCGTTACGCCGCAGTACTGGTCGGAGAATCCCGCAATCCATGCCGCTGTCAACGGTATGAGCAGTGTGCCCGAGGTCTCGGAGCTGCCCGAGCTTCCCGAGCTCTCCAAGCCCAACTATCTGCCCGGCGTTTATCAGCTGCCGGACGGCACGGTGCTGGAATCCATCAATGACCTGACCTTTGAGCCCGGTTACAATCTGATTGATTTGGTTACCGTTTACACCCCCGAGCCGATTACAAACGGCAAGGTGCAGGTGCGCGCCGTGCAGACGCTGGAAGCCCCGACGGAAGGGGTAACCGCGGTGCGCTTTGCGGCCATCCTCAACGACCTTTCCGTGGATGAGGTTGGATTCCTCGTTTATGCCGTGTACAAGGACAGCGCCGGCACAATCCATGGCGTCACGGGATCCATCGATCTGAAAACCGCTACCGTCTGGACGTCGATTGTCGGCGGCGGTGTGACCGTGACCGCCGAGGAGCTGGGCGGCAGCTATGTCTATGCACTGTCCGTCAACAACGTGCCCATGGGCGAGGGTGTGCAGGTGGACTTTTACGTCACTCCCTACAGCGTGACCGACGGTGTTATGACGAACGGTGACATGGCCACGGTATCGATTGTCAACGGCGAGTATGCCGAGAATGCGGCGCCGCTGGTGCCCACCGCCTGACCGGCCGGGCCCGCGACCCAAAACCGAATCCCGAAAGGAGAGCGTGGGAGCCGCCAGCTGGCGGCTCCCACGTGGAATGTGATATGAATATCCGACTGATGAGCCACAACGTCTGGGGCATGTACGCGCCGGATGTGGTCAAGGAGGTGGCCAACCGCGCGGAGCTGATGGCGCGGGTGTATACCGCCTGCATCCCGGACGTCATCGGGATGCAGGAGTTCTCGCAGGACATCCGCGCCCACGGCCTGCCCGGCCTGCTGGCCCCCACCTGGCGCGAGCTGGACGTCTCGGCCGATACCGCGGCCTACGGCATGAAAAACCTGTACACGCCCATCTATTACCGCCCCGGCATCCTCTCGCCCCTGCGGGCTGGCTTTGTGCTGTTTGACCGCAGCTTCAACAACAGCGATTCCAAGGGCGTGACCTGGGCGGTCTTTTGCCGGGAGGCAGACGGCGCCGTCTTCAGCGTCTGCAACACGCACTACTGGTGGAAGAGCGGCCCCGAGCACGACGCGGCGCGGGTAGAGAACTCCCGCGTGATTCTCGGGCTGCTGCGCGAGCTGCCCGCCCCGTTTTTTGTGATGGGGGACCTCAACTGCCGGGCCGGGAGCGCCGCCTGCCGCACCCTGCTGGAGGGCGGACTTTGCGATGCGCAGGCCTCCGCCGCGCAGAGCATGGACAGCAACACCCACCACGCCTACCCGGACTATGACCCGGTCCGCCGGGAATTTTTCGGCGCGCCGCAGCCCACGGGCGGCTACCGCCTGGCCATTGACCACCTGTTTGCCGACGCAGCGCACGCCGGCGCCCTGCGCCGCTTTGGGGTGGTGACCACGCCAGACGCCTGCAACACCTCCGACCATTGCCCCATCTGGCTGGACGCGGACATCTGACCCGCGCCCGGCAAGGCAAAAGCGGCCCCATGCTCCGAACAGAGCATGGGGCCGCCTGGCGTTGTCCCCCCGGGTCTCAGACCTGCAGTGTGGTGAATTCCGGGAAGGTCAGATAGGTGATGGACTTGCGGTCCAGGAAGGGCAGGCGCAGGACCTTGCAGGCGTTGTCCGCCACCAGAGAGAACTCGACGGTGGGGTAGCTGATGGCCCTGTGGTTAAAGCCGTTGTGCCAGTTGCGCAGGGTGCGGGTGATGTAGCATTCGGAGTTGGTGGTCCACATCAGCACGCGCGGGGAAATATTGCGCAGCAGCACGTCGGTGCCGCCCGAAAAGCCGTGGTGCGCCACCTGCATCAGGTCGCTTTTCAGCGCGGGGCCGAACTCCTCCAGCTTGCGGTCGGCCTTGAGCTCGGCGTCGGCCAGGAACAGAATCTTCTGCCCGGCAATGTGCAGCCGGCTGACCACAGAGGCCTCGTTGAGCCAGTCCATCCGTACCGGCAGGATATCCTCGTAGGTCTGCAAAAATTCAATCTCGGCCTGCCCCAGCCGCAGGCGCTGCCCGGGCAGAGGGCGCAGGGCCTGCGCGCCGGGATACCGCGCAATCAGGTCAAACACCTCCTCGTTGAGGAACGGGTCGTGCACCTGGGGCTTGATGGTGGCCGGGTCGCAGGCAATCGGGTTGAACAGTACGCGGCGCAGGGCGACGCGGTCGGCGTACATGCGCGAGAAGGCCTGGAACGCCCCGTAGTGGTCGCTGTGCGAATGGGTGAGGATCCATGCCGCAATTTCCACCGGCTCTCCCGGCTTCAGCTGCTCCTGCATGTGGCAGAGATAGGTGTACAGCCGGTCGGCGTCCTCGGGCCGGCCGCCGTCCCATATCACAAAGCTGCCGTCCTCCAGCCGCAGCACATACGACATGCCGTTGGCGTCGGTCAGCCTCTGGTAGGTGTAATCCAGCGCCATGACGGTCAGGCTCGGCTCGCACAGCGCGGGCCGGGTCTCGGGCGGCTGCAGGGGGAGGTGCCCGCAGCGGGTGCCGCTCAGCGGTACGGTTGCCACGCGCAGCGAGCAGTCGGCGTCGTTGTACCACACATGCCACAGCTGCTGCCCGCAGGTGTAGGTGCGGTACTGCCGGGGGCCGATCTCGGCGGAGGCCACCAGCGCGGCGTCATCCTCCCCGGCCAGCAGCTTTTGCAGCTTTTCAAAAAATTCCCCGGTGACCGGCTGCCATATTTTCAGCTCCTCCTGGTCAAACAGCCGGTATTCGGCGCACGGGGACTCCTGGGAGAGCAGGTCTTCAAGATTCATGTTCTCACCTCTTTTCAAAATCCATGGTATAGCTTTCCTGCGGGCCGCCGGCACGGTATGGCAGGATCAGAATTTCCACCTCGCCGTCGGCGGCGTACCATTCGTCCACCGACTGCGTCAGGCGCAGGTAAATTCCGTTCCGCCAGGTGGACTTGTTGCGCAGGTCGGCTGTGGTCTGGCTGGTGGGCCAGAGGGCGATGGAGGCGTTGACGTTCTCAAAAAAGGTTTCGGGAATGTCGGAGTACCCGTGGTGGTTGATCTGGAAGACGTCGCTTTTGAGGTTGCTGCCGTACAGCGCGTTGAGCAGGGAAACGGCGCGCAGCTCGGCGTCGGCGGTAATCAGGATGGTTTGTCCCCCCAGCCGCAGACGGAAGACCAGGGAGGTCTCGTTGAGGTAAGAGGGTGCCGAGGGGTAAAAGTCCTCGTGCGTCAGCAGCATTTCCATGGCCATGTTACCGATGTAAATGGTCTGGCCGGCGTGCGGCTTGATGTACACCGGCGGCTCGGCAAAGCGGTTGGCATAGGCCAGCATGTTGGTCAGCGCGCCGGAGTTGCTCTCGGAAATCATGTGCACCGAGGCGGGCAGGGCGTTGGAAATCAGGGCCTGGCAGGTCATGCGGTCGCCGTATTCCTGCGTAAAGGTTTCAAAGCAGCCGATGTGGTCGCCGTGGCCGTGAGTCAGAATCCAGGCGGCAATCACCACGCCGTCCTGCCGCTGGTTGCGGTCGGTCAGATAATTGTAAAGCCCGTGGGCGTCGGCGCTGTAGCCCCCGTCGATGATGACAAAGCGCCCGTCCTCCAGTGTCAGCACCAGAGAGAGGCCGTTGCCGTCGGTGGGGTCTATCCCGGCTCCCGCGTAGTTCAGCGACATCACGGCCAGCTCGGGCTGGGTGACGGTCTCGCCCATGGTCTGTGGAGCCAGCGGCGCGGGTTCGGTCACCTCTCCGTAGGCCTGGCAGGTAATGCGCAGCGTGTTCGAGCTCCCCGCGTAGTTCAGCACAATTTCCCCGGCCTCGCTGCGGTAGGTGGCATATCGGTTGCTGCCCAGCTCGGACTGCTGCGCCAGGCTGTAGTTGCTGCCCTGCAGGTCGGTCAGGTAGGCGTCAAAGGCATCCTCGCCGGCGTTGCGGTAAAACAGCAGGAAGGTCTGGTCGCCGCAATCGTAAATGCTCTCGGGCGCGCCCGCGCTGGGATGGGGCACATCGGTCAGCCAGTCGTTGTAGTTGCCCTCCCAGACGGCCGGAATTTCCAGGTTGGCGGGATCCTCCCCCAAAAACACGTTCCGGCCGAAGCGCTCGGCGGCCATCTCGGTCAGAAAATCCTGCTGTCCCAGAATCAGCACGCAGCCCTGCACGGTGCGGTAGCCGTACTGGCCGTAGCCCCAGCCGTCCAGAATTTCCTGCGTGTCGTCGGCAAAGCGCTCGGTGCGGCCGATGACAATGTAGAGGCCGTCCTGGGTCATGTCGGCGGCGCTGACAATGGGCAGCTCCACGCCGGTCTGCATCCGGATTTTGGACTGGATGTCCTGCGCGACCTCGCCGCGCGAGGCGGGGGCAATGCCGGTGCCCTCCACAATGGCATAGTCGCTGGCGCCGTTGGTAAACAGGCGCACGGTGCCGGAGGATTCCCCGGACGTCTCTCCGGTTTGTGTGCCGGTGGAGCCGGTTCCGGTGGCGTCACCGGGGCCGGTCTTTCCATGGCAGGCGGCAAGGGACAGGCCTGCCAGCAGGCAGGTCAGCAGCAGTGCAATCAGACGTTTGTTCATGGTTTTTTCCTTTCCGTATTTCAGAAAACGGGAGGCTGCCGCGCGTCGGGCAGCAGCCTCCCGGGGTGATTATCCCACAGAGTAGAATATTTCAAGGAAGTCGGCCAGATCGATTTCCATCGAGTCGGCCAGAGACGTCAGGTTGGACTGAATACCCGAATTGATGTTGGGGGTTACTCTGTCCGCGGGGTAGAGGAGGTAGCGCGGGATGTTTTTGCACTCGCCAAGGATGAAGGAGTAAATGGCTCCCATCGAAAAGCTCAGGTGCTCATAGATAAAGTCGTACATCTCGGCGTCCTCGGGGTTTTCGTTGTAGCGGAGCTGATAGGTCTCGTAGAAGACCGCGGGGTAGGTGGTGGAGTGCGAACGGTAGGCCATATCCTCGAGGAACGCGGTGACGGCCGCGGTGTTGGCGACATTGGAGCAGATGGAGAGCGCGGTGTACTCGTCGTGCGGGGTAATGATGTAGTCCTCCTGGGTGGAATCCCACATCGGGTGCGGGATCAGCGAATAGGAAATGCCGGCGTCATAAAATGTGGGGGAATCCAGCATCAGCGTAGCGGTAAAGATGGCCTGCCCGCCGGCAAAGACCCCCGTGGGGTCGGTGGTGGTGACCGAGGAGTTCTCGTAGTACAGCTCACGCATGGCCGAAATCAGGTCAGAATTGTGCTCGGTGTTGACGTTGACCTGCGGGATTCCCAGGCTGTTCATGGTCAGCATATCCAGCTCCATTGCGGCCTGCATCCCGTCAATCGACCAGGAGCTCACAGGCAGAGCCAGGCCGTAGGTCATGGTGGAGGCGCCGTCGCCGGCCACGGCAATCATCTCCAGCATCCGCTCATAGGTCCATTCCCGGTCGTAGACAATGTCGTACATGGTTTTGCCCAGGTCGGGGAAGTAGTTGTTGAAGAGCTGCTTGTTGACAAACATGACCTCCGTGCGCTCAATCACCGAGGTGCACAGCTCGCCCACCAGGAAATAGTAGCGGTTGTTGATCATCGATTTCTCAATGTAGTCCTGCGACCAGTAGTAGCGGGTGATATCGATGAAGTTGTCCTCAATGCTGGCGATGTTTTTGAAGAGCCCAGCCGAAATCATGGCAGAGGAATAATAGGCAGGATTGGCCACCACATGGTACATGGTGCTGGGGTCGTTGCCGAGAACCGACTGCGACACCGCGTTTTGCAGCGGCTGGTACAGGCCGCTGGGGTTGTCAACCGTGGCGTAGTCAATCAGAATGTTCAGGTCGGCCTCCACCCGCGCATTGCGGCGGAAAACCTTGGCGGCTACGGTCTCGGCGCTGTCGGTGCCGTCGGTGTAAAATTCGTCCTGCTTGTATTCGCATTGCAGCAGGCGGATGGTCTCACCCCCGAAGTCCTCCGCTGTCAGATCCACCGAAGGGGTGTAATTCGGGTCTTCTTCCTCGCCGGAGCCCGAGGGACCGGAGGAGTCGTTGCCCGCGGGAGAGGTTTCCGTACCCGGGGTGTCGTCCTTTTTGCAGGCGGCAAAGCAGCCGACCAGCATGGCGAGCAGCAGCAGCATGGCAAACACTTTTTTCATAAATACATCTCCTTTTCTATTGATGGTTTTGTAAACCTCACCAATATTATACCGGATGGAGCGCGCTTTTTCAAGGTACATTTGCCGCAGTTTTCGGGCAAATACTGTCTTTTTTGGCGTTCCGGCAGGGAAATGCCGGCAGCACAGGGAGCGGGTGCCCCAAAGGGCAGGCCTCCCCGGCGGGGCCCGACCCCTCCGGCAGCTTTTTTCCGCGGTTGTCCCCTTTTTGGTGCGTTGCCTCTGCTAAGATAGAGTTGAACAAAAAGAAAGGGGAGGATATGAGATGTTGTTTTATGAAATCAGGTGCGGCGTCAATTCCACCGCGGACGGACAAGCCATCACCGAAGCCGGCTGCAAAAGCTGCGCCGCGGACGCGCCCGGAGCCTGCGCGGAATTCAATTCCGGGCTCAGCGATGCGTTTTGCTTCGCTGTGGATTTTGTCCGGTCGGACCCCAAGAAGGGGCGTATGCCGCTGTGCGCGGCCGACGGTACGCCGTATACGATGGTTGTAACGCTGGGATATCTGGCAAAATCCGCCGGGGAAGAGCAGAGCGCTGCAACGGCCTTCCTGAGCCGCATGGGGCTTTTGGCGGATGCGATTGCGGTGACCGAGGTGACCTTCCGGCAGATGACAAAGGCGCTGCGCACGGCTTGCGGGCGGGACTATATTGCCGATGAGGATGCGGTTCTGGGGCAGCTTGGATTGGGCTCCTGCTGCCGGTTGTCCGAGGATTGCCTGGAGCAGCTGATAGCGCCCCGCAGCCGGGAGGAGCTGACCGCCGCGGCCGGAAAAAGCTGCCTGAGCCAGAGCCTGCTTGCGGAATTTGCCCGCATATGCGGCGGGCGGCAGCAGGAGCCGCGCCTGCCGGGGCACCCGGTCCATTATATGGTCAGGACGTTTGACCGCGAGCTGGAAATCCGGACCGTGCGGCTTCTGCTGGAGATGCTGTCCGCCAACGGCCGGTTGGCCAGCCGGCGCTTGACGGTCCTGAATCTGGATATGGACGGCTGGAATTCTGACACCGCCCTTCAGAACTGTTACCGGCTGTGCGGGGGCAGCACTCTGGCGGTCCGGCTGATCCCCTCGGAGCTGGGGGGAGGCAGTACCGCCCGGCGCCTGACGGAGCTGCTGTGCCGGCTGACCGCCGCCCATCGCAACGAGGTGCTCACGGTGATTTGCCTGCCGCAGGACGCCGGACAGCTCCGGGACGATCTCCTTGGCCGCCTTGGGAAGATTCCTGTGGTGGAGCTGCAGGAGGACATGCGGGCCGGGGCCGATGCGAAGCGGTTTTTGCAGAGCGAGACCGACCCCTGCTGCCTTGACCGGGACGAGAGCCTGTTTGAGGGGCTGAAGGGCGATCAGCCCTATCCGTCCTCGGCGCTGCGGGGGATGGCCGGGGACTGGTATGCCCGGCAGCTGCAAACCGTTGTCTACCCGCAGTACCGGCAGATTGCCCGGGAGGAGCCGGGGGCCGGGAGGCCGGCGTATGAGGAGCTGCAGGAGATGATTGGGCTTCCGGACGTCAAGCGGCAGATGGACGTCATCCTTTCCTATTATCGGCTGCGGGAGCGCTACCGCGAAAAGGGGATGGATACCGGGACTCCCGGACTGCATATGGTTTTTTCCGGCAATCCCGGCACGGCAAAGACCACGGTTGCGCGGCTGTATGCCCGGATTCTGAAGGAAAACGGAATTCTTGCCTCCGGGCAGCTGGTTGAGGTCGGGCGGAGCGATCTGGTTGACCGGTTTGTCGGCTGGACGGCCAGAACCACCAAGGACATCTTTGCGAAGGCAAAGGGGGGTGTGCTGTTCATCGACGAGGCGTATTCGCTGATGGACGACCGCCGCGGCTGCTATGGCGATGAGGCCCTCAACACCATTGTGCAGGAGATGGAAAACCACCGCGAGGAGGTGGTTGTGATTTTTGCGGGCTACCCCGACCTGATGGAGGAGTTTTTGCAGAGGAACCCCGGGCTGAGCTCCCGAATTGGCTTTCATATCCGGTTTGCGGATTATGACAGCGCGGAGCTCTGCGCCATTGCGGAGCTGATGGGAAAAAAGCAGGGAATGCGCTTTTGCAGGGAGGCCATGCAGCGGCTGGAGGAAATCTGCTCGGCTGCCAGACGGCAGAGCGGCTTTGGAAACGGCCGGTTTGTACGCAATCTTGTGGAGCAGGCAAAAATGAATCTGGCCGCGCGGCTGACGGCGGGCAACCCCGCCTCGCTTTCGGCCGAGGAGCTATGCACCATCACGGCCGAGGACGTCATGCTGCCCGCCGGCCTTTCGCCCGTCCGGCAGCAGCGGCCGCTGGGCTTTTGCTGAAAAAAGCGCCCGGGGGCATTTCTGCCTCCGGGCGCCGGCCGGACCGGGGCCCTGCGGACGGGACCCCACGGCCCTATGCGTTCCGGTCAGCTGTATTTCTGTACGGCCTCCAGCAGGGCCGCCCGGATTTTTTCCCGGAGCCGGGGCGGGGAGATGACCTCCACCGCCGGGGCATATTGCAGCGCCCAGTACAGCATGGCGTTCGGGCTGATCTCGGCGCTGACCTCCACGGTGTCCCCGTCCCTCTGCGTGATGCGGCAGGCATTGCCGAACCAGTCCACCACCTGGTCCACATAGCTTGCCCTGGCCAGGAAGGTGACCCGTTCCGGCCGGTCGGTAAACATATACGGCAGCGCGGAGGAAAACCGGCTGTAATCGATCCCGTTTTCAAAGCCGGGAATCCGCTCCAGCGGGTAGGCCGGCTCCTCTGTGATTTTCATTTCGGTGATATGGTCCATGCGGTGGTATACGATGCTGCTCCAGCGCGCGCTGTACGCCACCAGATAATAGCGCTGATTGTGCAGAATCATCTGATACGGGCTGACCACCTGATCCGAGCTCCGGTGCAGCTCCTTGTCGGGGCCGAATTTGTTGTACTGGTAGCAAACCTGCCGTCCCGCGGCAATGGCCTCGTCCAGCTGCGCGATGTTGTAAAACAGAACGTTGTTGATTTTGGTTTTGCCCCAGCTGTCCACGGCATAAATGTATTTGATATGCTTTTTGAAATGCCGGCTGCACAGCATACACAGCTTGTCAATCAGCTCCCGGGAGTTGCTTGCCGAGATGTGCTTGCTTGCCAGCACGCTGTCAATCAGCAGCCGTATCTCGGAGTCCTCCAGGATGCGCTCTCCCAGATAGCACCCGGGGCCGTCCTCGCTTTTGTCTATGACGTCTATGCCGGCTTCCTTCAGCAGTGCCAGGTTCCGGCCGATTGCCTTGCGCTCCAGCGCAATTCCGTAGTCCCGCTCCAGTCTGTCGCCGATCTGCTTTTGGGTCATGGGGTGCGCTTCGTCGCTGTCCTGATGCAAAATCTGCAAAATGCGCAGCAGCGCCAGCTTTTTGGGTTCCATTCCGCTCAAAACGGTACGCCTCCTGTACGAGTTGTTTCCGATATATCATAATATATCATAGCATATTTCCGGCCAAATGTCAATCCCCGGTTTCGGTGTTCCCGGCCCGCCGCGGGAACGCAGGGACAGCCCGGCGCGGGAAGGGCTTTTATGGGCGTTACCCCGCCGGGGGTGGGCGCTTTTGCTCGGCGGTCCGGCGGGGCGGGGGGTTTTTGTGTGGCGGCCCGGAGACTGCCGGGCATTTATAGGCGGCAGTCGGCCGGAGCAGGGGATTTTGTGCAGCCACTCGCTGGGGGTGGGCGTTTTTGCGTGGCGGCCCGGAGACTGCCGGGCATTTATAGGCGGCAGTCGGCCGGAGCAGGGGATTTTGTGCAGCCACTCGCTGGGGGTGGGCGTTTTTGCGTGACGGCTCGGAGACTGCCGGGGCGGGGTGTTTTTTCGTAGCAGCCCGCCGGGCGGGGTGTTTTGCGCGGCGGCCCGGTGGAAAAGGGCTTTTTGATGGCCTGCAGTCCGCCCGAGCCTCTCCGGTTGCGGCCGGGTTCCGCCTGTAAAGGCTGTATTTTGGAAGTGTCAGAAGCTTGTAAAAAAATTTTCTGTAAATCTGACGGATTTTTTTCTGAAAAGCTATTGACATTTTATCATCTTTATGATAAAATGATGTCACCATTGTTGAGGTGACATCTGCAAAGTCTTCTTTCCCAGGCAAAACAGAGTGTATTTGCCAAATATAACTAACTGGTTATATATGATTATATGTAGCAGTCGGAGATGCAATGGCTGTCGGCTGGCATATAACTAACCGGTCGGATATATTTGGCCGTCCGGGCGAACACTGCCGCAGCGGTTGGGGGCATCCGGCCAACAGGCCGGGCGGGCCGCCGGCTGCCGGGCAGGACTCGCCAAGAGCGGGATTCGCCAAGGGCAGGTTCCCGGCCAAGGCGGGGCTTCGGCCAAGGGCGGGGGCTTCCGGCCAAGGCGGGGCTTCGGCCAAGGGCGGGGGCTTCCGGCCAAGGCGGGGCTTCGGCCAAGGGCGGGGGCTTTCGCCAGGGAGGGGCGGCCCAAGGACGGGGGATACACGGCTCCAGGCGGCGCGGGTACGGGATGGCCGTTCCCGGCCCGGCGCGCGGGGGGCGTCTGTCTGGCCCGGGGGGAATGCGCTGCGGGGTCACACAACAAAATACAAATGGAGGAAATCCGAAAATGAAAAAGGTTTTATCATGGCTTTTGCTTTGCGCAATGCTGCTGTCGCTTCCTCTGACCGTATTCGCGGAGGATGGCGGTACATCCATTCCGGCAACCAATCTCGGCTTCCGGAACGGCACCCGGTTCTACATGTATGACCCCAACTCCTTCAACGGAAACAGCGGTGACACGGTGTTCCACGCGGACGGGGAGTACATCTCGCTCAACACCGGCTTCAAGAACATTGTGACCGGCGCTGCCATCACCGACGGCATCCTGCAGTACCGCGAGCCGATGCGCGGCGACTACGAGCTCTCGTTTGACGTGGTGCTCAGCGACGATCTGAAGGACCGCTTCTTTACCATGTTCTACTGGCAGGACTACACCGAGAACGGCCGCTCGATGCAGACCTCTACCAGAGGCGTTGGCTTTGCCCTGCAAACCGATATCGGTGCGGACGGCACCATCAGCTTCGTCATACAGCAATGGGAGAGCGCTGAGGGCAAGGGCACCGAGTTCAACACTACGACTGCGGACAGCGCGCCCGCCAGCAGCACCGCCCTTGCCGGTGCGCAGGCCGGCGACACGGTCAACTTCCACCTGCAGTGGAAGGACAACGTGCTGACGGTCTCCGCCACCCTCAGCGGCAATGCGGACGCCACCACCGGCGACGTGATTTATGACCTCAGCGCCGCCACCGCATATCTGGACGCCGTCAAGGAGCCCGCCGGCTTTGCCCTCTGGATGTCTCTTGCAGATGGCGACACCAAGTCCTCGCGGTTCGGGCACTTCGTGCTCAAGGACCTGGAGGACACCGACAGCGCCGAGCAGGAAATCCCGATCGGCAAGACCGCGTTCCTGTGCGGCAGCACCTTCTATATGTACGACCCGAATTCCTTTGTTGGCGCATCCGGTGACGCTCTGTTCAACTGCGACGGCACCTACTTCTCGCTCAACCAGGACTTCTTCAACATGAACACCGGCGCAAAGGTCAGCAGCGGCGTGCTGCAAAGCCGGCAGATTGTCAGCGGCGATTACCGGCTCTCGTACGAGGTGGTGCTCAACGATGAGCTGCTGGACCGCATTTACACCATGTTCTACTGGCAGGACTACACCGAGATCGGCCGCTCGATGCAGACCTCTGCAAAGGGCACCGGCTTTGCCCTGAACACCAACATCGGGAATGGCGTTCTGACCTTCAGCATCCTGAAATGGATGCCGGACGCGACCAGCGACGACCCGGTGACCGCTGTGGCCGAGGGCAGCGCGCCTGCCAGCAGCGATTTCCTCAAGGATGTTGCCGCCGGCCAGGCCCTGACCTTCAATCTGGAGTGGAAGGATCAGGTGCTGACGGTTTCGGCCTCCAAATCCGACGATCCCACCGCCACCACCGGGGACGTGATTTTTGACCTGAGCGGCGAGACCGAGCTGCTCTCTGCCGTGCAGGACCCGGCGGGCTTTGCCGTCTGGCTGGCTCCCAGTGACGTGAAGGCCACCACGGCCTCCAAGATAGGCAAATTCAGCCTGGAGGCCCTGTCGGCCGAGGCGCTCCCTGCCGACTGCTGGGATTATGCGGTCCTCAACAAGGACACCTTTGCCACGATGGAGAGCGGCGACAGCTTTGTGCGCGGCGAGGACGGCTGGTTCACCCGCTCGGATGATGTGGCTACCGATGTGGCCGCCCTCCTCTACAACAAGCCGGTGACCTACAACTATGAGCTCACCTTCAACGTCAGGCTGAATGCCGAGAACAAGGGCCGCGTGGGCATCTGGAACATCTGGGACGGCAAGTTCAACGGCACGCATTACGGCTACATGCTGGTGCTGCACACGGTTGATAACGGCACGCTGGAGTACCGCCTGGGCAGATACAGCCCCGGCTACGGCAATGTTGCCTCCGAGCTTGCCACCGAGGAGACAAAGGGCAATCTTACAAACTCCACCATTCTGCAGGGGCAGCCCGCCAATGCCGAGCTGCTGGTGAAGGTTGTGGTGCAGGACCTGACCCTGACGGTGGAGACCTGCCTGGCCTCCGACCCCGAAAAAACCATGGGCGCCGTGGTCTTTGACCTGTCCGGCGACAGCGAGACCCTGGTGCACCGGATGGTTGACCGCACCCTCGGGTTTGCTCTGATTGATATGGGCCCGAGCATTGCCGACGGCGCCGGCGCCTCGACCTCCATCGGCAACGTGACCTACCGGATTCTGCCCGGCACGGCTCCCACCCCGCCCGAGGAGGAGGACAACAACGACTACAACGCCATCCTGAACAACACGGATTATGCCTGGTCCGGCGACATTGCCTGCACCGAGGACAACTTCAAGATTTACACGATGGACGGCGGCCCGTATGAGAAATTCCAGATTGACGAGAACGGCTGGTTCTACCGCACCAACGAAAACGGCGACACCACCACCAGCGCCACGGCGGCCAACGCCTATGCCCATGCCCAGTACATGGGCGTGATGGATTCCGGCGACTACCGCCTGAGCTTTACGGCCCGCCTCAACGAGGAGAACCGCTGCCGCATTGCCGTGATGACCCGCTGGGATGATGCGAACGATCAGTCCGACCTGATGATGAAGTCGCAGACCGGCTTCCGCATCTACTTCCGCACCGAGCCCGTGAATGCCGAGGGCGAGGATCCCAAGTACTCGCTGCAGATTGTCTGCTACCAGAGCGACGGCTCCCAATACCTGCCCCCGATGGAGCTCACGGCCGAGAATGCCGACAGCGACATTCTCCAGGGCCTGACCGAGGGCAACGCGGAGCTGGAAATCACGATTGTGATGAAGGACGACATGGTTGTGGCAGAGGCGCACCTGGCCGACGACCCGAGCAAGACCACCGGCCCGGTTGCCTTTGACCTGAGCCTGAACGCCAACCTGCTGGGCAAGGTGGACCGCACGCAGGGCTTCCTGATTACCGACGCGGCCTGCGAGTACAAGATTGAGCCCGCCGCCATCGGCAACATCAAGCTGTGGGCCGCCGCCGCTCCCGTGGTCGGCGAGGACGAGGGCGAGGACCAGGGTGACCCGGACGACAACCTGCCGCCTGTTACCAACGGCGGAGACAACGATGAAACCCCGGATCAGCCCGGGAACCCGGACGGGGACGAAACCCCCACCACCACCGCTCCCGCAGCGGATGAGGAAGACGGCTGCAAATCCGCGGTGTCGCTTTCGGCCGCCGCACTGGCAGTGCTTGCCGTGGGCGCCGCCGCAACCGTTGGACGCAGGAAAAAATCCGACGAATAAAGCGCCCCGCCGCCCTGTCTGCCTCCCCCGGGAGGCGGGCAGGGCAGGCGTCCCGCTTTTGCCACACGATGCATGGAATGGGTACAGAATATGAAGCATACGATGAAAAACCTGTGGGCGGCGCTGCTGGCGCTTGCCATGCTGCTGGGCACGGCCGCCCTTTCGGGCGCCGGCGCCGAGGAGGCGCCCGTTGTCCCGGACAACGTGCTGCTGGCGGAGTCCTTTGAGTCCGACTTCGGCGCCTATCCCTCCGGCTGGGTGGGCAGCTCCGGCCTGTCCTCCCGCTGCACCGATTATGCCTCGCAGGGGGCTGCCTCGCTGCTGGTGCGCGACAACAGCACCTCCAGCAGCTTCTGGGTGCGCAGCCCGCAGCTGGAGCTGGAGCATGGCATGTACTACCGCATATCGGTGGATGTGTACAACCTCACCGGCAACGGCAGCGTGTTTGTTCAGTTTTACAATGCCGACGGAGAGCAGACCGACTCGGTCAGCTCCACGGTGACCGCCACCGGAAAGTGGACCACGGTCAACTTTTCGGTTCAGCTGCCAGAGACGGCGGCGTATGCGGTGATCCTGCTGTACAGCGGCATGGCCAACCGGGGCGAGACCTGCTACGACAACGTTCTGGTTTACCCCGAGCCCGAGGACGCCGGGCAGGAAATTTACGATTTTGAGCTGCTGACCGACGCTTACCCGCGGCTGTATTTTACCGACGGGGAGCTGGAGGAGCTGCGGGCGTATGCCGCCGGTGACGGCAAGGCCCAGGCCGACGCCATCCTGGCGCAGGCCGACGAGCTCCTGGGGCAGAGCAGCTTCAGCATGACCTTTTATTCCAGCACCACGGTTACGTTTACCATCCCGTTTACCGAGCAGCATTTCACATCCGCTCCCGCCGGCTACAGCGGTTCCAATTACCCCTACTGGCAGGAAATGGGCAACCGGATGATGGAAATGATGCAGGCGCTTGCCCTGGCCTATGCCCTGAGCGGCACCGAGACCTACGGCGAGCGCGCGGCCGAGCTGGCGCTGTCGCTGGCGGCGTGGACCACCTGGACCGAATATCCCACCGTCAACCGCACGTCGCTGGAAACCGGCTATTTTGTCACCGGTGTGAGCACGGTGTACGACCTGTGCCAGGACTGCCTGAGCGAGGACGAAAAAGCCCTGCTGCGCACCGCTCTGGTGGAAAAGGGGCTGGAGCCGCTGTATGCCGATCTCTCCTCCTTTACCGACCACAACTATTACGTCAACAAGGCCTCCGCGCTGGCCATGGGCAGCCTGCTGCTGCTTGGCGGCAACGAGGAGGCGCCGCGCTATCTCTCGCGCGCATACGACTTTTTCGAGTGGTATCTGGACTGCCGGTTTGAGTCGGACAGCCAGGAGGGGCTGAGCTATACCTCCTATGCGCTGGACCTGCTGTTCGGCGGGCTGGACCAGCTGCGGCGGGTGACCGGCAACGATACGCTGCTCAGCCACCCCTACACCAATGTGGTGTTCCGCTGGGCCATTATGACCGGTGAGAACGTCAACGGCTACGGCCCCCCGATTTCGGATACCTACAGCAACACCTACTTCTATGTGGTTGCCAACGTCATGCGGGGCACCGACTGCGAGGGAATTGCCAACTGGTATCTTTCCACCCGCAGCTTCCCGGACGTCACGGATTTCCGCAAGCTGGTCTACCGTCCGGCCGCCGACGGCGTGCCGCCCGAGACCCCCGAGGAATACCTGGCCCGCACCGGCGTGAACCTGACCAACGGTGTGGTGGAGGGCATCGGCTGGGGCGCGCTGCGCACCGGCTGGGGCGAGGACGACATGCTGCTGGTGTGCGTGGGCAACAACTCCTCGCAGGGGCACAGCCACTACGACCAGAACAGCTTTGTGCTGGCGCTGGGCGGGGAATGGCTGCTGTCCGACCCCGGGTACCAGGATTACGGCAATTCCGCGGGCAGCGACTATACGCTCTCCTACGGGCACAGCACGATTTATGTGGACGGCAAATCCCAGAGCGTCAAGGGGCAGGGAAGCCTTTCGATGCTGCTGGACGGCGCGGCCTACTCCGCGCTGCGGGGCAGTGCCGCCGGCGCCTACCGTGACCCGGCCCTGAGCTGCTTTGACCGTGACTACATCATGGTCAACTACGGCGGGACCGCCTACTATGTGCTGGTTGACAACCTGGCCGCCGAGGCTGCACATTCCTATTCCTGGGTGCTCAACGCCGAGGGGCTGGAGGCCGCCAGACGCTGGAACGACGGCGGGTACGATATCTTCTCGGTCCCGGGCAGCAGCTTCTCGGGCAGTGAGTTCTTTGCGGTGGGGAGCGAGCGCGCGCTGCGCATTGCCTTTGACCGCACCTACAACATCTCTTATGACGGCTGGAACGGCCAGGGCGCGCTGATTTCGGTCGGCACGGGCGCCGCTTCGGCCACCGCGGGCTTTTGCGCCGTGATCTCGGCGCTGGACGGCCGCGGGGTCAACTCGATGACCATCGCGGACACGGTTGCCGTGGTGGGTTCCTATTCGGACGATGCCCAGAGCGGCGTCAGGACGCAGCACGGCGGGGTGTATGACATCATTGTGGTCTCCCGCGGCAGCGGCGTCAGCGCCGACGGCCTGGTGGGCAACGGCCTTTCGGCCTCGCTGCTGGGCCTGACCGACAGCGGGCTGTACGCCGGCTATGCCGCCACCGGCACCACCGAGCTGCAATGGGGCGGCCGGGTGCTGCTGCAGGCCGGCGCGCCGGTTTCGGCAAGCATCTTCTTTGACGGCAGCGAGAGCGTGATTCTCGGCCAGGCGGGCACCCAGGTGCGCATTTACGCGCCGCAGGGCATTGGTACGCAGGCGCCGGACGCCGAGGGATACTGCACCGTGACCCTGACCGGGGAGCGGACGGTGCTTTCGGTGAACGCGGGCTCCTCCGAGCCTCCGGCGGGAACGGCTACCCAGCCCCCCGCGGCAGAGGATCCCAAGGGCTGTGCCAGCAGGGCTGCCGTGCTGCCCCTGCTGCTGGTCTGTCTTGCCGGCGGCTGTCTGCTCGGCAAAAAGAAAAAGAGGGCCTGAGGGATATCCTCAGACCCGGGCGGGGGAGCCTGCCGGTTCCCCCGCGCTGCCCGGTTCAGCCACCGAGCACCGAGGCGACAAACGCCCGCGCGTTGTCACAGAACACCTTTTGCGCCAGGGCCGGGCCGCCGACGCTGTCAATGGCGTCCAGCAGGTGCCTTGCCTGCTCGTACAGGAAAAAGGTGTAGCCGCTGCGCTCGGCCTCGCTCTCGGGCGCGCCGGCGTTCCAGGGGAAGTGCTCCTTTGCGTGATTGTGATAGGTGCCGCTCTCCCAGGTGCGCTTGCCGTGCCAGAGCAGCAGGGGCATGTCGCTGCCGTAAAAGATGCGGTCCTGCGGCAGATGCTCCAGCATAAAGCGGTGGACCTCGGGATTGATGACGGCGGCGTTGTCAAAGTAAAAGCCCTCCATATCCTTCCCCATTTCGGCATAGGCGCGGCGGATGACCTCGATGTTGTAGCTTCTGCCGTAGTGCGCGATGATGATTTTTGCATCGGGGAACTTCTGGCGCAGCTCCAGCAGCTCGCGGATGTTCAGCGGGGAGGCGATGCGCTCGGCGCGGGGCAGGTGAATGGTTACGGCCCGGCGGTGGCGGTCCAGCGAGCGCATGAAGGCGTCGGGCAGAAAATCCGGAATGCGGATGTCGGCGCCCTTGCGGCCGGACACCAGGTCTGGGTAGGGCTTGTAGCCCAGGAAGCCGTCCTCCACCAGCATCTGCTCGCATTCCTCGGGGTCAAAGGCCGGATCGATGGCCATCTCGGCCGTGCGGATTTGCAGCGGCGCGGCGGGGTTCTGCCGGCGCAGCAGACCGGCCAGGTGCCGGTTGGCGCTCATCAGGTCCACCCCGCGGATGGGCATGGGAAAGGCGTTGCAGGCCACCCTGCGGCCGCTCCACAGCGTGCGGCAGTAGCCGGCCAGGTCGTCCTCGTCCATCACAAAGCCGCACTGCATGGCCCAGTCCCCGTCAATGGTAGACTGGGGCACGCCGGTGGCGTCGCAGGGGCGGGTGACGTGCAGATGCATGTCAAACAGCTCGCGCGGCAGGCGGGCGTCGATGTAGGACGCAAAAAATTCTTCATCGGTTCGGGTCTTTTCAAAATAAGAAAGCATAACGGGTTCCTCCTTTTTATGGGTTGACCGCGGCGGCCGGTGGCCGGCGCAGGGCTCAGCTCAGTCTGATTTCGATTCCGGTTTCGTAGGCGCGGCGGATGGCGTCGGCCACCCGCACATGCGCTGCCAGCTCCTCGGGGTCCTGCTGCTCCGCAGCGCTTCCCGCCAGCAGGCGGCAGAAGTGGTTCAGCTCTTTGGCGTACAGGGTGGGAATGCTCTTCAGGCGCACCTCGCAGTGCTTCCCGCCGCTCCGCAGCGAGAGCGCGGCGGTGTAGGCGTCGCAGCCGAAAAAGAGCGAGGCGCAAAAGCGGTCGTAGCGCAGCATGGCGGCCACCGTATCCCCCTGCCGCACCGCCCGCACCGAGCGGATGGGGGCGCGCAGCACGGTCAGCGCCATTTCAATCAGGTGCGGGGCGTAAAACAGGAAGCCGCCGTAGGGGCTCTGCATTTCCACCGGCGCCGAGAAGCTGGCGCCCACCACGGTGCCGGGCTCGGCCTCGGCCAGCGTGCGCAGGCGGAGCAGGGGCTGGGCAAACTTCATGCAGGAGCCTCCGCACAGGCGCACCCGGTTCTCACGGGCCAGCGCCAGCAGCTGCTCTGCCTCCCGCGGCTCGTTGCACAGGGGTTTGTCCACAAACACGGTGCGGCCGGGCGTCAGATAGGGGCGGGCCAGGGCCAGGTGATCCCCGCCGTTGCGCGCGGTAATCAGGACGCCGTCGGCCTCGGAGACATAGGCGTCGGGCGTGTCGGCGCACGGCACGCCAAAGTCTCGGGTAAAGCTGCGGTTTGCGGCCTTCTCGGCCCCCCAGGCGCCAATCAGTCTGACCGACCGGGACTGCTGCAGCAGCCGCGCAAAGGCCTTGGCATGGGAGTTCTCGGTGCCGAGAATCACAACCCGCTTGATGCTTGTTTCTTTCATGATGCTGTTTCTTCCTTTTCCGGTGGTTCCGATCGTTTGCGGCCGTCAGGCGGCCGAATGGTAACCAACCGTTTATATAATACCACGGCGAGAGCGATTTGTCAATCACCGGAGGGAAAAATCCTTTCAAAATTTTT
>CALWQR010000018.1 GCA_944383705.1 uncultured Clostridia bacterium | reverse complement strand
AATGGTCGTTGACCTGTAAAAGCAAGGACAGAAGCCGATATATCACATATGAATACACTTATATTAAAAACCGGGCAGCCAATAGCGGCTGTCCGGTATCTGGATATGTAAGGCAAATCGCTTTGTATGGCGGTATGCTCTTATTTTTGCATACCTCCCCAAAGAAGACTTCCCCGGCTGCCGCCCGCCGGCGGAACACTTTCATTCGCGTTCATGCCAAAAAGGCGGGCGGCGGCCGGGGAAGTTCTCGCAAGGGGAGGCTTGGAGGGGACTGCCTCTCCGAAAGAGGCGGCCCCTCCAAGGTCTTCTCCAGTGGCGTATATCTTTTTCCGGGGTGTGGGAGACTCTTGACAAGGGAGAGAAAATGTGGTATAATGGCATACGGATATGGAAGGAATGAAAAAAAGGGGGGAGCCGGGGATGGCAAAACGGCAATGGAAGGGCGGCGCGCTGCTGGCGCCGGTTCCGGTGGCGCTGGTGACCTGTGCGGACGGGGAGAAGCAGAACGTATTTACCGTGGCATGGACCGGCATTGTATGCACCTCGCCTCCCAAAACCTACATTTCGGTTCGTCCCACGCGGTATTCGTATGCGCTGATCCGGCAGAGCGGGGAATTTGCCGTCAACCTCACCACCCGTCAGCTGGTGCGTGCCGCCGACTACTGCGGGGTACACACCGGCGCGAAGGTGAATAAGCTGGAAAAATGCGGGCTGGCCGTTGAGCCCGCCTCGGTCATTGGCTGTCCCGTTCTTGCCGACAGTCCGGTGACGCTGGAGTGCCGGGTGACCGAGGTCCTGCCGCTCGGCTCGCACGACATGTTCTTGGCCGACATTGTGGCGGTGGATGTGGACGAGGCGCTGCTGGACAGCGCCGGCAAGCTGCACCTGGAGCGTGCCGGGCTGGCCGCCTACGCGCATGGCGACTATTACGAGCTCGGCCGCAAGCTGGGCGGCTTCGGCTTTGCCGTAGCCAGAAAAAAGAAGCGGCCCGCGGGCGGCGCCACCCGCCGCTGACGCTGCCGGCCGGCGCTCCCGCCTGCCGGCCGTCCCTCTGCCGCCCGGCGTCCCCGCCTGTTGGCCGGCTGCCGGCGGCTCTGCCCGGCAGGGCAATCTTCCATTCGGAAAGGATTCTGATTGATATGCAACTCTACAATTCGCTCACCCGCACCAAGGAGCCCTTTGTCCCGCACGAGCCGGGCAGGGTCAGCATGTACACCTGCGGTCCCACGGTCTATCACTATGCCCACATCGGCAATCTGCGCACCTACATTATGGAGGACGTGCTGGACCGGTATCTGCGCTATGCCGGCTACGATGTCCGGCGCGTGATGAACATCACCGACGTGGGGCACCTGACCTCGGACGCCGACAGCGGGGAGGACAAAATGCTCAAGGGCGCCCGGCGGGAGCACAAAACCGTGATGGAGATTGCAAGGTTTTACACCGACTGCTTTTTTGAGGACTGCCGCAAGCTCAACATCCGCCGCCCCGATGTAGTGGAGCCCGCCACGGCCTGCATCGGCGATTTCATCCGGGTCATCTCTGCCCTGCTGGAAAAGGGCTACGCCTACAAGGCCGGGGGCAACATTTATTTTGATACCTCCCGGCTGAAGCAGTACTATGTCTTTCACAATTTTGAGGAGGAGGATCTGGCCGTTGGGGTGCGCGAGGGCGTGGAGGAGGACGGCAACAAGCGCAACAAGGCCGATTTTGTGCTGTGGTTCACCAAATCCAAGTTTGCCGACCAGGAGCTGAAGTGGGAGAGCCCCTGGGGGTTGGGGTATCCGGGCTGGCACATCGAGTGCTCCTGCATCAGCATGAAGCATCTCGGGGAATATCTGGACCTTCACTGCGGGGGGATTGACAACGCCTTCCCGCACCACACCAACGAAATTGCGCAGTCCGAGGCCTACCTCGGCCACCCGTGGTGCCGCTGCTGGTTCCATGTGCATCATCTCAACACCGCCTCGGGCAAGATGAGCAAATCCAAGGGGGAGTTCCTGACGCTGTCGCTGCTGGAGTCGCGGGGGTATGACCCGATGGTCTACCGCTTCTTCTGCCTGCAATCGCACTACCGGCGCTCGCTGGTGTTTTCCTATGAGAATATGGACAACGCCAAGGCGGCCTACCGCCGTCTGGTTGCCCGCGTGGCGGCCCTGCGGCCGGAGGGAGAGGTGGACCGCGCGGCCTTTGAGGCGCAGCGCGCCGCCTTTGTGCAGGCAATGGACAACGACCTGAACACCTCGCTGGCCCTGACCGCCCTGTACGATGCGCTCAAGGCGCCGCTGAACGACGCCACCCGGCTGGCGCTGGCAGAGGACTACGACCGGGTGCTCTGCCTGAACCTGGCCGAGGCAGCCCGGCGGCTGCGGGAGGAGGAGAGCGCCGCGCCGGCCGCCGACGCCGCGCTCGTCCGGGAAATCGAGGCGCAGATTGCCGCCCGCGCCGAGGCCAAGCGGGCAAAGAACTATGCCGAGGCCGACCGCATCCGCGCCGAGCTGGCCGCCCGGGGCGTGACGCTGATTGACACGCGGGAGGGGACCACCTATCGCCTGGAAGGGCAGGGGAAGGCATGATGGCAGCCCTGCGGCGGCTGTATGCCCGCCTGGAAGAACGGTTTGGCCGATACCGCCGGCAGATCCTCTATCTGATTTTCGGCGGACTGACCACCGCCATTGACTGGGCTGTCACCTTTGCGCTGTATCACTTCTGGATCGACGCCACCGACGCCCCCCGGGCGCTGGTGCATGTGGCCGACGTCATTGCCTGGGTGGCTGCCGTGCTGTTTGCCTATGTCACCAACCGCCGCTGGGTGTTCGGGAGCTCCAGGACCGGCGTCGGTCCGGTGGCGGGAGAGCTGCTGACCTTTGCCGGCGGCCGGGTGCTGACCCTGCTGCTTCAGGAGGCCATCATCTTCCTGTTTGTCACCTGGCTGGGGCTGAACAAATATCTGTTCCGCATTCTGGCCGCGGTGCTGGTCATCATCCTCAACTATGTTTTCAGCAAGCTGTTTGTCTTCCGGCGGCGGCAGTAGCTCTGCCGCCGCCGGGGCCCGGGCCCCGCTTTTTGCCCTTTTTTGTCCCGGACCGGGGCGCGGCGGCCGGATTTTTGCGGATTTGCCCGCGGAAATGCAGTAAATGATAGAAATTTTTTTCAAAAAGGGTTGCAAAAGCCGAAAATTTGTGATATACTATTAGACGGTAGTATTGTGTATGAGAGTGAGGGAGTGGGTTTCTGGGAACCCGCTCTTAATTTTTGGAAATCTCCGCACGGGATTTTCTGGGAATGGGAGGGATGCGCGCATGAAGAAAAACGGGAATGTCGCCGCGGTGGTCCGGCAGCTGGCCGAGCCGCTGGCCGAACGGCTGGGGTACGACCTGTGGGATGTGGAGTTTGTCAAGGAGGGGGCGGACTACTGTCTGCGCATCACCATCGACAGCCCGCAGGGCATTACCATTGACGACTGCGAGCGGATGCACCTGGCCATTGACCCGGTGCTGGACGAAGCCGATCCCATCGAGGGCTCCTACCGGCTGGAGGTTTCCTCCCCCGGTGTGGAGCGCGAGCTGAAAACCCCCCGGCATATGGCGGCCTGCGAGGGCTGGACGGTGGAGGTGCGGCTGTACGCTCCGGCGGACGGCTCCAAATGTCACATCGGGGAGCTGCTGCCCGTGGGAGAGGACGGCGCGGTCCGCATCCGTCTGCCGGACGGCAGGGAGCGAAGCTTCCCGCGCGGGGCGGTGGCGTCTCTGCGCACACACTATGATTTTGACGACTGACGCGGCAGCGCCGGAGGAACCGACAGGAAGGTACATCAGAAAGGATAAACAGAATGAACGCAGAATTTTTTACCGCCCTTGAGCTGCTGGAAAAGGAGAAGGGGATTCCCGCGGACTATATGATTGAAAAAATCGAGGCCGCGCTGATTTCGGCATATAAAAAGGAATACGGAACCGGGAATGTCCGGGTGCTGATTGATCCTGTCAAAAAGGATGTGCGCGTCTACCAGCAGAAGGAAGTGGTGGAGGAGGTGGAGAACCCCGAGCTGCAGATTTCGCTGGCCGACGCCCGCGCCATCGCCAAAAAGTACACGCTGGGCAGCGTGGTGGAGACCGAGGTCAAAACCAAGAACTTCCGCCGGCTGAGCGCCGCGGCCGCCAAATCGGTCATCATTCAGGGCATCCGCGAGGGAGAGCGCCGGGTGATGCAGGAGGCCTACGAGAACAAGCATGAGGAAATCATCACGGCAACGGTCAGCAAAATCGACCCCGACACCGGGAACGTGGTGCTGGATACCGGCACCAGCCGCGCGGTGCTGCTGCGCTCCGAGCAGATCCCGGGCGAGACCTTCCATGTGGACGACAAAATCAAGGTTTTTGTGATGGAGGTCAACAAGGAGAGCCGCGGGCCGATTGTCACGCTCTCGCGCGTGCACGCGGGGCTGGTGCGGCGGATGTTCGAGCTGGAGATTCCCGAGATTGCCGACGGCATTGTGCTGGTCAAGGGGGTGGCGCGCGAGGCGGGCTCCCGCACCAAGATCTCGGTGATGTCCCGCGACCCGGACGTCGATCCGGTGGGAGCCTGCATCGGCAATCACGGCTCCCGCATCTCTGCCATTGTGGATGAGCTGCGGGGCGAAAAGGTGGATGTTGTGAAGTACAGCGAGCAGACCGAGGAATACGTGGCTGCGGCACTGGCGCCCGCCAACGTGCGCTCGGTTACCATGACCGGCGAGCGTGCCTGCCGCGTGCTGGTGGACCCCGACCAGCTGTCGCTTGCCATCGGCAAGGAGGGGCAGAACGCCCGGCTGGCCGCCCGGCTGACCGGCTGCAAGATTGACATCAAGGGGAGCGACGACGAGCCGGATGACCCCGAAGGGGACGCGTAAACGGCAATGGAAAAGAAGGTCAGAAAAATTCCCGTGCGCCAGTGCATGGGGTGTAACGAGCACAAGCCCAAGGCCGAGCTGCTGCGCGTGGTCCGCGCTCCGGACGGCACGGTGTCGCTGGATTTCACCGGCAAAAAATCCGGGCGCGGCGCCTACATCTGCCGCGAGGTGCGCTGCCTGCAAAAGGCGCGCAAAAGCCGGAGGCTGGAGCGGGTGCTGGAGTGCGTCATTCCGGACGAGGTTTACGACGCGATGGAACAGGAGCTGCGGGACAGTGCCGGATGAGCGGGAGGCCGGACCGACGCTGCGGGCGTTGGGCCTATGCGCCAAGGCCGGGCGACTGGTATGCGGAACGGCGCTGATTTGCGAGGCCCTGCGGGGCCGGAACAGGCCGCTGCTGGTGCTGGAGGCGGCCGACAATTCGGAAAACACCGCCAAGCGTCTGCGTGACCGCTGCGCCTTTTACGGGGTGCCGTTGGTCCGCCTGCCGGTCAGCGGCGAGCGGCTGGCCGGCGCGCTGGGCAAAAGCGGACGGATTGCGGCCGCCGCCGTGACCGACCGACAGCTGTGCAGGCTGGTGCGGGACACCCTGCGTCCCGCGCCGGATACATTGGAAGAGGAACACAATTTGTGAGGACCCGGGAGTCTGCGGCTCCCGCGGATCATCAGGAGGGCATATGGCAGAGAGTAAAACACAATTCAAACTCAACAAACTTGCAAAGGATCTGGGGCTGAAAAGCAAGGATCTGACCGACATTCTGGCCAGACACGGCAGAGAGGCCACCGTTCAGAAGACATTGGAGCCGGTGGAGTTCGACATCCTGTTGGATTCCCTGACACGGGATCATCAGATCGACGATATCGACGCCTATCTGAAAGGGGAGACCTGCATTCCCTCCAAAAAGAAGCCCGCAAAGGCCAAAGAGGCCAAGGACGTCAAAGAAAAAGAAGGAGCCAAGGAGGGTGCGGCGGCCGCAAAGGCGGCGCCGGAGACGGCGCCCGCGGCGGAGGAAAGCCCCGCGGCCAAGGCCGCCCCGGCGCCTGCCGCGGCCCGGGCGGCAAAGCCCGAGGCACGGCAGGCGGATGCCGCCGGCGCCAAAGCCGAAAAGGCCGAAAAGGGCGGAAAGGCCGAAAAATCCGGTCAGCCGGCCGCGGCGGCCGCACAGCCTGCCCGGAGCGGGGCTGCCGCTGCGGCAAAGAGCAACGCCGCTGCAAAGGGCGACGCCGCACGGACCGAGCCGGCGCGGACCGAGCCTTCCCGCGGCGATGCGGCCAAGGGCGGCAGCCGCCCGGCTGCCCGCCCCGAGGCGCGTCCGGCCGCTCCGTCCGCGCAGCCTGCGCGGCCGGCACAGGATGCCAGGAGCGCGGGGCCCCGTCCGCAGAACGGGACTCTGCAAACCCGCCCGGGCGCCGCTGCGGGGCTGGGGAGCCGCCAGCCCGCCGCCGGCGGGAGCGCCGCACGTCCGCAGGCCGGCCAGGGCCAGCGCCCGCAGGGGGGCGCTGGCCGCCCGTCGGCCGGCGGCGGACAGGGGGCCTTTGGCTCCCGCGGCTTCGGGCCGCAGGGCGGCAATGGGAGCCGCCCGCAGAGCGGCTCCCGGCCGGGCGGCCAGGGTGGCCGTGCGGGCGGTCAGGGCCGCCCCGGGCAGGGGCGCGGCGGACAGCGCTTTGACCGGGACAAGGGGGACTATTTCCCCAGCGGGCCGCGCGAGACCTTCAAGGCCCAGCCCATTGTGCGCGGGGCCAGCACCAACGTCAACCCCGATGGCACCCTGAAGGGGCCGCGCGTGGTGGATACCAAGGGCTCCGGCGCGGTGGATCTGTCCAAATACGATGAGCGTCTGGAGAGCTTCACCTCCGACCGCGTCAACAACCTGCGCGGCGGCAACCAGAAGCTCAAAAAACAGACCGGGCAGCAGTCGGGCAGAATGCAGGGTGGCCGCGGCGGCAAAAAGGGCCGGCCGGCCGCAACGCAGGCGCCGGTGGTCAAGCGTCCCACCAGTGTGGAGCTGCCGGATGAAATTCCGGTCGGCCAGCTGGCCTCCCGCCTGAAGGTGACCGCCGCCGAGGTGGTCAAAAAGCTGATTTCCATGGGCATGATGGTCACGGTCAACCAGGTCATCGAGTACGACTATGCCGCGCTGGTGGCCGAGGAATTCGGCGTGACTCCCTCGCGCGAGGTGGTGGTCAGCATTGAGGACCGCCTGTTTGACGAGGCCGAGGACACGGCCGAGCAGCTGGTGGAGCGCCCGCCGGTTGTCTGCGTGATGGGTCACGTCGACCACGGCAAAACCTCGATTCTGGACGCCATCCGCCATACCAATGTCACCGCCGGTGAGGCGGGCGGCATCACCCAGCACATCGGCGCCTACCGCGTCAAGGTCAAGGGCCGGGAAATCACCTTCCTGGATACCCCGGGACACGAGGCGTTTACCGCCATGCGCGCCCGCGGCGCCATGGCCACCGACATTGCCATTCTGGTGGTGGCGGCCGATGACGGCGTGATGCCCCAGACGGTTGAGGCCATCAACCACGCCAAGGCTGCCGGCATCGACATTGTGGTTGCCATCAACAAAATGGATAAGCCGGGCGCCAACCCCGACAACATCAAGCAGGAGCTGACCAAGTACGACCTGGTGCCCGAGGAATGGGGCGGAGACGTCATCTGCGTCCCGGTCTCGGCGCTGACCGGACAGGGCATTGACGACCTGCTGGAGAGCGTGCTGCTGGTGGCCGACGTGAAGGAGCTGAAGGCCAACCCGAACCGCCGCGCCAAGGGCATTGTGATTGAGGCCAAGCTGGATAAGGGCCGCGGACCGGTGGCTACCGTGCTGGTGCAGAACGGTACGCTGCACAACGGCGACATCATCATTGCGGGGACCGCAGTGGGCCATGTGCGCTCGATGACCGACGACCAGGGCAAGCGCCTCAAGGACGCCGGCCCCTCGGTGCCGGTGGAAATCACAGGTCTGGCCGAGGTGCCCTCTACGGGAGATGAATTCCAGGCGGTAGAGGACGAAAGAATGGCCAGAACGCTGGCCGATCAGCGTCGGGATCAGGCAAAGGAGGAAAACTTCCGCGCCAATGCCCGCGCCAGCCTCAACGATCTCTTCGCCCAGATTTCGGACGGCGTCAAGAACCTCAACATCATCGTCAAGGCCGATGTCGGCGGTTCGGTGGAGGCCGTCAGGCAGTCGCTGGAGAAGCTGTCGAACGACGAGGTCAAAGTGCGCATCATTCATGCGGCCGCCGGCGGCATTACCGAGGGCGATGTCACCTTTGCGGCAGCCTCCGATGCCATCATCGTCGGCTTCAATGTCCGTCCCGATAAGGCCGCGCTGGATTCGGCCGAGCGGCAGAATGTGGAAATCCGCACCTACCGCGTCATCTATGAGTGCATCGAGGAGATTCAGGCTGCCATGAAGGGAATGCTGGCGCCCAAGTTCCGGGAGAACCTGCTGGGACACGCCGAGGTGCGCCAGACCATTCATGTGCCCAATGTGGGCACCATTGCCGGCTGCTATGTGCAGGACGGCAAGCTGACACGGCAGTCCCAGATCCGCGTGCTGCGCGACAGCGTGGTGATTTTCGAGGACCGCATCTCCTCTCTGCGGCGCTTCAAGGACGACGTCCGCGAGGTCAACAGCGGTTACGAATGCGGCGTGGGACTGGAAAAGTTCAACGATATCAAGGTCGGCGATGTGCTGGAAGCCTTTGTCATGGAGCAGATTCAGCCGGAGTAACCCTCCGGCCGAGGCCGGGGCGGCTTCGCCCCGGACCCGGGGAGCATAACCGAAAGGACGGGATACCATGCATCATGAAAAATCCTGCGGTGCCCTTGTTCTGCGTCGGGACGCGGAGGACGGGAAGCCGTATATTCTGATGATCCGCCATAAGCACGGCGGGCATCGCTCCTTTCCCAAAGGACATATGGAGAAGGGCGAAACCGAATATATGACCGCCATCCGGGAGGTGTTTGAGGAGACCGCGGTGCAAATCCGCGTGTTTTCGGACTTCCGCCGCACCGTGCACTACAGCCCCATGCCGGGCGTGCACAAGGAGGTTGTCTACTTCCTGACCGAAACCACCCAAAAGGACATTTCCCCCCGCGAGGGGGAAATTGCCCAGGTGGAATGGGTCCCCCTGTCCGAGGCCGAGGCCATGCTGACGCATGAGAACGACAAAACCGTTTTGCGCGCCGCCATCCGCAAGCTGCGCAAAAGCGGATTTCTGCCCCCAGCCGGTACAGATTTGTAACCTGCCGCATATGATTGTAGCAGAGGCCGTTCAATCTGCCACAAGGGAGGTAAGCATCCGTGAAAATGATTGTATGGAAGGCACCCGCCTTTTTGTCCCCGATCCTGCGCAGGCTCTTTTCGGGCAGCCGCCGGAAAAAACAGACCAAAACATAACGTCCATATCCATCTATATACACAAAACAAAGAAAAGGAAGGAAAACCAAAATGAAGTACAGAATCCGTTTGGACACCATGTCGGATGTCAACAAGTTTGTCAAAATTGCCACCAAGTACCCCGGTAAAATCACACTCAGCGACGGCGAGAACTTTACGGTCAGCGGCAAATCCCTGCTCGGTGCCATGTATACCATGGAGTGGGATCAGGTCTTTTGTGAATCGGATACCGAAATCTATCGCCTGATCAAGGACTTTATCGTCGACGAATCCGAGCCGAACGTCGAGGAGTGAGACTGATCGCCTGGAAAGATTCCCGCCGTAGGAGAAGACCTTGGAGGGACCCGCCTCTTAAGGAGAGGCCGGTCCCTCCAAGCCTCCCCCGGCGAGACCTTCCCCGGCGCAAGGCCCCCAGTTTTGCATACTGTATTGCAAATACGGTATGCCCGGGGATCTGCGCCGGGGAATTTCTTTTGGAGGCGGATAGACTCTTTTTGAAGTTTGCGGATGGGCGCGAACGGGTGGCGGAGCAGGGAACATCAGGTGGTGGCCAGTGGTCAGTGGCCAGTAAAAAGGGAATGGCGCCGGCTGATATGTTATATATTACATATTTATTTTACATGTGAATACACCCATACCATCAAAAACCGGGCAACCAATGACGGCTGTCCGGTTTTCTGATATGAAGGGCAAATTGCATTTGATGGCGATATGCTCTTATTTTTTGCTTACCTCCCCTGAAAAAGGGCTTCCCCGGCTGCCGCCCGCCGGCGGTGCGCTTTCATTTGCATTTATGCCAAAGAGGCGGGCGGTGGCCGGGGAAGGTCCCGGGGGTGGGAGGATTGGAGGGAGGGCCCGCCTCCTCAAGGGGGGCACTTCCTCCAAGGTCTTCCGCGGCGGTATTTATCTCCCGGACGGCGGGGGAGCGGATGAAGCCGAGGAAGAGGGCGATGGAGGCTGTGCAGCAGAGGATATCGGCGATCGGGGTGGCCCACACAATCCCGTAGACCGGCAGGGCGGAGTTCAGGAAGAACATCAGGGGAATATCCAGCAGACCCTTGCGCAGCAGGGCCAGGATGAGGGATTTGAGGCTTTGCCCGGTTGCCTGGAAGAAGGAAATGACCATATAGGCGCAGGCAGAGAAGGGGGCGCCCACGCACAGGATGCGCAGGAAGGTTTCGCCGTATCCGTGCGAGGCCGAGCCGCCCTGAATGAACAGTCCGATCAGCTCGCGGCTGAACAGCAGGCAGGCAATCATGCAGACGCAGGAAACCGCAACCGACATTCCGGCCGACAGATAAACGGTCTGCTTCATGCGCTTCCGGTTCCCGGAGGCATAGTTATAGGCAATCAGCGGCAGCACGCCCTGCGCCATTCCCCGCACAATGCAATGGGCCAGCATATTGACCTTTTTTGCCACGCCGATGCCGGCCTGTGTGGCGGTTCCCGCCGCCGACATCAGGTTATCCAGCACGGTATAGGAGATGTTTTCGCACAGTGTCATCAGGCATGCCGGAATGCCCGAGAGCAGCACCTCGCGGGGGATGCGCTCGCCGAACATGCCGCTCTCGGGCCGCAGGCGAATGACCAGCTCCCCGCGCCCGCGCAGCAGAAGGACGGCAAAATAAATCAGGGCGCAGACATTGGAGAGCATGGTGGCCAGCCCGGCCCCCAGCACCTCCTGGCCGGATGGGAGAATGACAAACATGAACAGGGGATCCAGCGCGATGTTCAGCAGTCCTCCCACCGCAATGCCCACGCTGGCCTGTACCGAGCGCCCCTGGGCCCGCACCAGATGCGAGAGCAGGGTGTTGAGCGAGGTAGCGACACCGCCGATGACCACCGTTACAATCATGTAGGCACAGGCCTGCCCGTGCAGCTCGGGGGCGGCGCCGCCCAGCAGATTGACAAACGGATCCAGCAGCAGCCAGGCGCCCAACGAGTAGCCCAGCGTCACCGCGAGGCAGCCCCAAAGGGCAAAGCCGGCCGCGCGCCGCGCGCGCTGCGGATCCTGCCGTCCCAGCGCCCGCGCAATGGCGCTGGCTCCGCCGATGCCGAAGAGGTTGGAGATGGCCGACAGAAACATAAACGCCGGCATACAGACGGTTACGGCGGCGATCATGGCATCGCTGCCGGTCAGCCCCACAAAAAAGGTATCGGCCATATTGTAGACCACCAGGATGATCTGCCCGATGACCGATGGGAAGGCCAGTCGGACAATGGCCCCGGCCACAGGCCGGGTTTCAAACAGTTCGGTTTCGGTTGCTTTCATTTTTTCTGGAATTCCTCCTTGTTTTCCGATGAATTGTCTCCGGCGTCCCATTCCCGCACCAGGGCGGCATAGCACTGCCGGATGCCGTGTATCAGATCCTCCTGCCGCGCGTCCTTGCGGTAGAGCAGGCGGATGTCGCGCATCATGGGCATTCCCTCCAGCGCCACCGTGCAAAGCGTGCCGGCAGCAATTTCCCGGCTGCAGGCCTTACCCGATAGCACCGATAGGCCGTAGTGTCCGGCCACCAGCTTTTTGATGGTGGCCGCGTCCTCCACCTCCATCCGCACCCGGAAGCCGTCCAGCGACAGCCCGGCGCTGCGCAGGCTGGCCTCCAGCATCCGCCGGGTGCCCGAGCCGGGCGGCTTGAGAATCAGGGGCTCCTGCCGCAGCTGTGCAAGCGTGATGACCCCCTGCCCGGCATATCTGCTGTCGGGCGGCGCCACCACGGCCAGGTGGTCGGTATCCAGCAGAATGCTGCCGCAGCCGGCGCAGGGGCAGTCCCCCTCGGCCAGGGCCAGGTCAATGTCCAGCGACCGCAGCATTCCGTACAGGACGGCGGCCGGCGCGGTGGTCACCGTCATCTGCACGCCGGGCTGCTGCTCCTCATAGCGGGTCAGCAGCCCCGGGAGCGAGACGGCGGCGCTGGGGGTAATGCCCACCCGCAGGCGGCCCCGACGGGTGTTTGTCAGCTCATCCTCCAGCTGCCGGCCCAGTGCCTGCATCCGGCCGATGTACTTCATTACGGTTTCGCACTCCGGGGTGGGAATCAGCCGGCGGTCCCCTTTGCGGAAGAGCGTTACCCGCAGCTCCCGCTCCAGCGAGTGCATTTGCTGCGCGACCGCCGAAGGAGTCAGCGCCAGCCGCTCGCCCGCTGCCGAAAAGCTGCCCAGCCGGTAAACCTCCGGCAGCGAAAGATACCTTTGATCATATCGGATCTGTCCGCTCATTCCTGTCCCTCCTGTTCTGCCTGTGTCCCGCCCGGCGGCGCCCCGCGCCCGGAGCGCTCCTCCGGGCGGTCGGTCTCCCAGCCCTCCGGGGGAATCGCTGCGGGCTCCGCCCGCCCGGCCGGCGCGCCGTGGACCGGCGCTCCGCTGCGCGGGGCTGTGCGCGTCTCGCCCGCCGCCGGCGGTGTGTGCGGCGTGTACAGCCGCAGGGCTGCCTGCATCGGCAAATCGGCCGAATTCAGAAAAAATACGGATGCGCCTTCCCACATTTGCAGCTACCCCCTTGCTTTTTTCTCGCGGATATAGTATAATTATAGTCACAAACGGCATAATGTCAAATGATATTTTGCTTTAGAAGTATTACAAAAACTTATACATGGAGGCTGGAATGGTTGATACCAAGGTAGAAACCCTGCTGAAGGTTGCCGAGTGCGGCAGCTTTGTCGCTGCCGCAAAACAGCTCTGCATCACGCAGCCGGCGGTCAGCCAGCACATCAAGGCGCTGGAGGAAGAGCTGAATGTCCGTATTTTTGAACGCAACACCGGAAAACTGGTGGTTACAAGGCAGGGGGAAGAGGTTATTCAGTGCGCAAAAAAGATGATGGGGCTGTATAACGGCCTGCGGCAGAGCCTGAGCGACGGCCAGCGGATGCTGACGCACCTGACGGTTGGAGTGACGCACACGGCCGAGAGCAATCCGATTGCCGAGGCCCTGGCCAAATACTGCTCCCAAAATCCCAATGTCAATATCAAAATGATTACAAATACTATAAGCAATCTTTATACGATGCTGAAGAGCTATGAGGTGGATCTTGCCATTGTGGAGGGGAGAATTTCCGATCCCAAAATCCGCTATCTGCTGCTGGATACCGATTATCTGGTGCTGGCGGTCTCTCCGGGGCACCCGTTTGCCAAAAAGAGCATGGTGACGCTGGGGGAGCTGAAAAAGGAGCGCATGATCCTCCGCCTGCCGGATTCGGGCACGCGCAATCTGTTTGTCGCCCATCTGGAGAGCAACAACATGAGCATCAACGATTTCAATGTGATACTGGAGGTGGACAACATGGCCACCATCAAGGATCTGATCCGGCGGGACTTCGGCGTTTCGATTCTGGCGCGGAGCGTCTGCCTGGACGAGCTGAAAAAGGGGAAGATTGTGGCGCTCCCGGTGGAAAATCTGAGCATGATGCGCGAGATCAACATCGCCTATCACATCGATTTCACGCATTTTGATATCCTGCGGGAGATTGTGCGCAGCTACAACGAGACCCTGCGCTCCTATCGCTGAGCCGTCTGCCCGCCGGCCCTGCGTGGCCAGCGGCCCGGGAGCAGGGGCCGCAGGGAAGGAATTTACATTTTCCGGCATGAAATTTTCGTTTACATCTTGATTTTTCGCGCAAAATATATTACAATATTATCAATAAGAATTCGGACATACAGGAAGGCACAAAAAATGGCAAAGTTTAGAAAAATAGGAGTTCTGACCTCGGGCGGGGACGCGCCGGGCATGAATGCCTGCATCAAGGCCGTGGTCAACAAGGCACATTCCATGGGAATCGAGGTGGTCGGCATCACCGGCGGCTATGCCGGGCTGATTGACGGCAACCTGCGGCATCTGACCATGCAGGACGTGAACACACTGGTCGGCAGCAGCGGGACGGTTCTGTATTCCAGCCGCTGCCCGGAATTCAAAACCGAGCAGGGCATGGCCACCGCGGTGGAGTCCTGCCGCAAAAACCACATTGACGCGCTGGTCTGCATCGGCGGGGACGGGACCTTCCGTGGAGCAACCGACATGACCTTCCGCGGCTTCCCCTCCATCGGGCTGCCCGGGACCATTGACAACGACATCACGGCGTCCGACTATACCATCGGGCTGGATACGGCCATCAATACCACGGTGCAGATGATTGACTGCCTGCGCAACACCTGCGAGTCCCACGCGCGGCTCAATGTGGTGGAGGTCATGGGCCGGGACTGCGGCCAGATTGCTCTGTACGCCGCCATTGCCACCGGCGCGGTTGCGGTGGCCGTCCCGGAGGTGCCGTTTGACGAGGCCGGATGCATGGAGAAAATCCGCGCCCTGCGCGAAAAAGGGAAGCGGGGCATGATTGTTGTGGTCTCCGAGGGGATGCGCAACCCGGACGACACGCCATATGCCGAAACTCTGGCGAAGAGAATCGAGGCAGATACCGGCGTGGAGACCAAATTTGCGCGCTTTGCGCATGTGGTGCGGGGAGGCGTTCCCACCGCGCGCGACCGTGTGACCGCCTCCGAGATGGGCGCCCGGGCGGTGGAGCTGCTGGTGGAGGGCCGGAGCAACCTGGTGATGTGCGAGTTGGACGGCAAGGTGGTGCCGGTGGACATTGCATTTGCGCTGATTGCCGACCGCATGTACAAAAACAAGCTCAAGCCCGGCGACCTTGACGCCTTTACGCCGGAGCAACTGGAGCAGATGAAGGCGCTGTGCGAAAAGCGCCGCGCCGAAATCCGCAACCTCTGCGACATTGCAGCGTCCGTGGCGTATTGAAACAACCGGTCCGCGCCTCTGGCAGGCGAAGGAACCGGAAAGGAAAAAGGGCTCCGCAGGTGTGCGGGGCCCTTTTTCTGTCTTGCGCCGTCATATGGTCCCCAAACCGGCCGGATGCCGCCGCGCGGAATTGTGCAGATTCCGACAAATCGGGCGGAGGGGATATGACAGTTGACAGATCGGCCGGAATGTGGTATCATATATAATACATCGGTCCCTTGCCGCCGGGCGGGGGCAGAGCTCCCGCCTTCCGCGCCGTGCGGCGTGGGGCGGAATTGCGACAAAAGGATGATAGAATATGAAACATATTTTGATTGTGGACGATGATGTGCACATCGGGAATCTGCTGCAGGAGGTGCTGGAGCGGGAGGGGTACCGGGTGTCCCGTGCCTATTCCGGTACCGAGGCGCTGCTTCTGCTGGGCTCCTGTACGCCCGACATGGTGCTGCTGGACCTGATGCTGCCGGGGCTCTCGGGCGAGGAGCTGCTCCCGCGCATCGGGCAGATTCCGGTGATTGTGCTTAGCGCAAAGGCCGACACGGCCGACAAGGTGGGGCTGCTGCTGGGCGGCGCGGTGGATTACGTCACCAAGCCGTTTGACCTGGACGAGCTGCTGGCCCGCATTCAGGTGCATCTGCGGGACAGATCCGGCCTCCCAGGGCAAAAAACGCTCCGGTACCGGGGACTGGTGCTGGACGCCGATACGCATACCGCACAGGCCGGGGGCCGGCAGGTCCGCCTGACCAGAACCGAATATGCCATTCTCAGGCTGCTGCTGTGCAACCCGACGCAGGTCCTTCCCAAGTCGCTGATGCTGGACCGCATCAGCGAGGATACGCCCGACTGCACCGACAGCTCGCTGAAGATGCATGTCAGCAACCTGCGCAAAAAGCTGCGGGAGCTGGACGCACGGTACTCGGTTGAGGCGGTGTGGGGCATCGGCTTCCGGCTGTCTGTCGAATCGGAAGCGCAGGGCGAATAACGGGATCCGGGGCGCCCGGGCGGGGACGCTCCGGTCCCGGTGGGCCTCTCTGCCGGGGCGCCTTTGCCGTTCCCGCAGCCGCCCTGCGGAATTTTTACGCTTTCTTTACGCTTTTCTTTACCGGTTTTTGTCTGTTTGGTGGTATCATATGCTCATTCAGACAAAAGGAGGTCAGAATGATGGAATATGTTCTGAGTACAGATGCGCTTTGCAAGAGCTACGGCCACAGCAAGGTGTTGGGGGGCCTGGATATGCATGTCCCCAAGGGTTCGATTTATGGCTTTGTCGGCAAAAACGGCGCGGGGAAAACCACGCTCATCCGGCTGATCTGCGGCCTGCAGCAGCCCACGTCCGGCAGCTACACGCTTTACGGCAGGAGCAACCGCGATGCCGATATTGCAAAATCCCGCCGGCGCATGGGGGCGGTTGTGGAAACGCCGTCCATTTATTTCGGCTTGAGCGCCGAGGAGAACCTGCGGCAGCAGTACCGGATACTGGGGCTGCCGTCCTGCGACGGAATGCGCGATGTGCTGCGCCTGGTCGGCCTGGAGGATACCGGGAGAAAGAAGGCAAGGCATTTTTCGCTTGGCATGCGGCAGAGGCTTGGCATTGCGCTGGCACTGGCCGGGGATCCGGATTTTCTGGTGCTCGACGAGCCGATCAACGGCCTTGACCCGCAGGGCATCGTGGAAATGCGCGAGCTGATCCTCCGGCTCAACCGGGAATACAATATTACGGTACTCATTTCCAGTCACATTCTGGATGAGCTGGCCCGGCTGGCCACGCACTTCGGCTTTCTCGACGGCGGCCGTCTGGTGCGCGAGCTCAGCGCCGGGGAATTGGAGCAGGCCTGCCGCAAATGCGTGCGGCTTGCGGTGACCGACGTCCAGGCGCTGGTCCGTGTGCTGGACGGCATGGGGCTGGAATACGCGGTGGTCTCCGGACAGGAGGCCGACGTCTACGGAAAGGTGGACCTGATGGAGCTGACCCTGGCGCTGGCCGATGTGCATTGCCGCATTCAGTCGATTCACGAGCGGGATGAGAGCCTGGAGACCTACTATATCAATCTGATCGGAGGTGGCAAAAATGAGTAAGCTGTTATCGGCAAATTTCCTGCGTTTGAGGCACAGCAGGCTGTTTTGGGCAGGGATGCTTCTGATGTTTTTGTTCGGTCTGCTTCCGGTGCTGTCGCTGTACAATATGCATGTCCGGTACGGGTATGATACGGTGCTGGACAGCACGCTGTTCTCGTATACCATTCTCATCGGTCTGGTAACGGCCATATTCACCAGCCTGTTTGTGGGGACCGACTACAGCGACGGCACCATCCGCAACAAGCTGATTGTCGGGCATACCCGCATCGCCATCTATTTGGCCAATCTGGTGACCACTGGGGTTGCTGCGTTGCTGTTCTGCCTCTCGTGCCTGGTCTCCACGCTGGCGCTCGGCCTGCCGCTCCTGGGCGCGCCGGTTGCCGGACTGCAAACGCTTTGCCTGCTGCTTTTCGGCAGTCTGCTGCTGGCGGTGGCCTTTGCGGCGATTTTTACCATGGTCGGCATGGTGTGCAGCAACAAGGCGGCCGTGGCCGTCATCTGTCTTGTGGCCCTGATGCTGCTGATGATTGGGAGCTCTTGGGTGGTTGCCATGCTGGCCGAACCGGAGTTTTACGAAAATTATACTTTGACCGACGGGGAAATGGAAGTGATCGAAAATGTGCGCAATCCACGGTATCCGACGGGAGTGTGGCGCGATGTGCTGGAGTTTCTCAACGATTTTCTGCCAACCGGGCAATCGATGCAGTACGGTCAGATGCAGGTGGCGCACCCGTGGCTGCTGGCGCTCTGGTCGTTCCTCATCGCGCTGGGCGCCACGCTGGCCGGCGCGCTGGTGTTCCGGCGAAAGGATATTCAATAACCGGGGGAAGGGAGGAAAGGCGGAATGGTGCCGGTGCTTGTGATGCTCTGCGCGGCGTTGGCGCTTGCCGTGGTGCTGCTGACCGTCAAAATTGTGCGGATGCGCCGGACGGCAAGGACGATCTGCGAGGAGTTTGCGGAAAAGCTGCGCACCGATACCAATACGCTGGTGTCGGTCCCCTCGCGCGACCGGGCCATGCTCCGGCTGGCCGAGCAGATCAATGTCGAGCTGCGCCGGCTCCGCCGGCAGCGCCGCTGCTATGTGCAGGGCGACGTTGAGCTGAAAAACGCGGTTACAAACATCTCTCACGACCTGCGCACACCGCTCACGGCCATCTGCGGCTATCTCGATCTGCTCGAGAAGGAGCAGATGAGCGAGGCTGCCGCGCGCTATGTGGGCGTCATCCGCAACCGCACCGATATTCTCAAGCAGCTCACCGAGGAGCTGTTCCGCTATTCGGTCATCACCTCTCCCGAATGCGAGGAGCCGGCGGTTGACGTTTCGCTGAACGCCGTGCTGGAGGAAAGCCTTGCCGGGTTTTACGCCGCCATGCAGGCCGCGGGCATTGCCCCGCAGATCCGGATGCCGGAGGAGAAGGTGGTGCGCCGGCTCAACTGCGCCGCGCTCTCCCGCGTGTTTTCCAATCTGCTGGGCAATGCCGTCAAATACAGCGACGGCGACCTGGAGGTGGAGCTGACCGCCGACGGAACCGTCACCTTTTCCAATGCCGCGTCGGGCCTGGACGAGGTGCAGGTCGGCCGGCTCTTTGACCGCTTTTATACCGTGGAGGCCGCGCGCCATTCCACCGGTCTCGGACTGGCCATTGCCCGCACATTGGTGGAACGTATGAACGGCCGTATTTCGGCCTCCTACCGCAATGGCCGGCTCTGCATCCGCTTGGAGCTGCCAGGAGGGAGGTAGTTTTCCGCAGGGAAAGACCTTGGATGGCCCCGCCTGATAAGGTTCTCACCGTTAGAGAAGACCTTGGAGAGACCCGCCTGAGAAGATTCCCGCCAAAGAAGAAGACCTTGGAGGGGCCGCCTCTTTCGGAGAGGCAGTCCCCTCCAAGCCTCCCCTTGCGAGAACTTCCCCGGCGTGGACCCCCATTATTGCATACTGTATTGCAAATACGGTATGCCTGGGGGCCCGCGCCGGGGAATTTCTTTTGGGGGCGGATGGAGTTTTAAAAACTGTGGACGGGCGCGGCCGTGGAGCGAAACTCCGGAATGTAGGTTCCTTTGCGCATTTGGCGGAATGCTTTGAATAGAACAATTGGCAATTCACAACGAGCAGGAAACAGCGGCCAGCGACCTGTAAAAACAAGGGAAACAGCTGATATGTTGCATATAAATACACCCATACCGTTAAAAACCGGGCAACCCATGGCGGCTGTCCGGTTTCCTGATATGCAGGGCCAATCGCTTTGTATGGCAAAAGGCCCTTATTTTTCGCTTACCTCCCCAAAGAAGACTTCCCCGGCTGCCGCCCGCCGGCGGGACGCTGACATTGGCGATTTTCTTAACAGGCGGGCGGCGGCTGGGGAAGGTCTCGCCGGGGGAGGCTTGGAGGGACCGGCCTCTCCTTAAGAGGCGGGTCTCTCCAAGGTCTTTCCCAGCGCCATCTATCTCCTACCGGAGGCGGGCGGCGGCTGGGGAAGTTCTCGCAAGGGGAGGTTTGGAGGGGACTGCCTCTCCGAAAGAGGCGGCCCCTCCAAGGTCTTCCCCTGAGGGAAACTACCTTTCCCGGTTTTGGCGCATCAGTTCGAAGGCCAGGATGGCGGCGGAGACGGAGGCGGGGAGTGAGCCGCGGAAGGTGCGTCCGTAATCGATGCGGAGGATGCCGTCGGCCTGCTCCAGAATTTTGCGGGAGATGCCGCGCTTTTCCCCGCCGACAACCAGCAGGACCGGGTAGGAAATGTGCACATCGTATACCGATACCGAATTCCGGATGCCGGCGCACAGAATGCGGTAATCGGTTTTGCGGAACTCGGCAATCAGGGCGTCGGCGTCGGCCGTGCACAGCTGCAGCCGCTCGGAGGCCCCGGCCGAGGCGCGGGCCACCACACCGGCGGCTCCGGCCCAGTTGCGGGGAGGCACCACCACACCGGCGGCTCCGGCTGCATACAGCGCGCGCAGGGCGCTGCCAAAGTTGTAGGGGTCCTCAATCCCCTCCAGATACGCATACAGGCCGCCGGGGGCAATATCCTGCGCGCGCAGCGCTGGGAGCGTGCGCGGGGTACAAAGCGCCGCAATGCCGCCGTGTGTGCTGCCGGCGGTCAGCTGTGCAAGCGCCTCGGGCTCCACAAACTCCACAGCAAAGCCCAGCTCCTGCCCGCGGGCCTGCAAAAAGCGGATTTCCGCCTGCTTGGCGCGTCGGCGGGTACGGTCAACCCATACGGCCTCAATGCGCCGGTTGTTGACGCGGGGATCGCTGTCCAGCAGCGCGGAGATCGAGGTCATCCCCTCCAGCACGTTTGCGTGTTTGTCTGTATCGGAACGGTTCATGGCCAAAAATTCCTTTGTCTGTATTCTATCAGGCACTGCCTGCACATATAATGATACCATAAAATTCAGGCTTTGACAAGGGGGAAAACAGATTATGCCGGTATCAGATTGGGGAGGCAGGGCCAGATGTGTGGTTTTGGGGGAATATCTGGTGGAGCATCAGGCCACCGTCCGCTCGGCGGCGGCGGTGTATGGGGTCAGCAAAAGCACGGTACATAAGGACGTCACCCAGACCCTCCGCTTCGTCAACAAACGGCTCTACGCGGAGGTGCAGCAGGTGCTGCTGAAAAACAAGCAGGAGCGCCACCTGCGGGGCGGCGAGGCCACCCGCATCAAATACAGCGAAAAGCACGCGGGGGCCTGAGCCCGGCGGACACAGCTGCCCAGCTACAGCCGCCCGGACACAGCTGCGCGGATATGGCTGCCCGGCCACAGTTGCCCGGACGCGGCCGCGCAGATACAGTCGTCCGACACAGCCGCCCCGGATGCGACTGCCCCGGGGGGACCCGGGACGCGACCGGTCCGGTCAGCCGCGCAGGGCGCCGAGGCGGGTGCGGAAGAAGAGCGCGTCTCTTTCGTATGCGGTGAAATGCGTCTCAGCTTCCCGCAGGCAGGCCCCGAGATCGAACCGCGCAGCCTTGTGCCGGCGGATGGTCCCGCTGCCGAACAGCACGTGCGTGTTACGGCGGAGCATATCCCGCAGCAGTCTGCGCATGGGCGCCTCGCACAGCGCCCCGTAGCCGAACTGGTACACGACGTTGGGCAGGGCGGCCAGACGCTCCAGCTCATCCGGCGGATAAAAGATCGCGCAGAGCTCAAACGACATCAGCAACAGCCGATAGGGCGTATGATACAGCAGACAGTTGAGCTCCTGCGCCATGCCGGGGCGGTCCGGCAGCAGGGGGAGCTGCAGCGGCAGGCAGTTGGTGCCGGGCAGCCGCAGCCGGTGCAGCGCCGGTACCCGGCTCAGCCCCGGCTGCAGCAGCGCATAGCCCGCTGCCTGGAGGCGCAGCGGCTCGGGCAGGCATCCGCGCAGCTCGCGCATGGCCAGCTCGCGCCGCAGCAGGAACATGGGGACCGATTCCGCCGTGCAGTCATAGACAGGCATCAGGTAAATCCGGTGAAATCCGCAGTGCGTGTGCAGCAGACGCAGCGCATCGGCCACGCCGCCGGGCTGCCCGACCGGCTCCTGCATACTGTGCAGCAGACGGCAGTTCCAATCGTTGTATACTTTCATACAGACCTCCGTGTGACGGAAAAGCTCCGCCGGGGCGGGGAGCATGGGCGCTTTTCAGGCCCCCCGCGCAACGCGCGGTGGGGCCTGAAAACAGGGCTTTGCGGCTTTGCCTGGCTGCATTTACATCAGCGGGGCAAACAGGCGGCAGATGTCCTGCAGAATGGATTTGACCGGATTGGCCTTGCAGTCTTTGACGGTGATGGGACGGCAGCGCTCCAGCGTGGCCAGGAAATCCCGTTTGATCGATTCCAGCGCCGGCACGCGGTACAGGCATGTTCCGCACTCAAAATGCAGATACAGGCTGCGAAAATCCAGGTTCACCGTGCCGACGGTTGCCGTCAGGTCATCGGCAATCATGTTTTTGGAATGAATGAAACCGTCCAGATATTCGTAAATCCGCACGCCGGAAGAGAGCAGGTCGCGGTAATAGGAGCGCGTGGTGAACTGCACCAGACGCTTGTCCGGCTTATATGGCGTGATGATGCGCACATCCACACCGCTTTTTGCGGCCAGCTTCAGGGCAGAGATCAGGTTGCTGTCCACCAGCAGGTAGGGGGTGGTGATATACAGATACCGGCGCGCGTTGCCGATGAGCTGCAGATATACCTGCTCCCCCACGTTGTCGTGGTCCATCGGACTGTCGGCATAGGGCTGCACCCAGCCCTGTGTGCCGGCGCCGTCCTGCGGGGACGCGGGCTCGGGCAGGTAAGCGTCGCAGTCCTCCTGCTTGCCGGTCAGAAAGCTCCAGATCTGCAAAAACATCACGGTAAAGCTCCATGCCCCTTCGCCGCGCAGCAGAATGGCGGCGTCCTTCCAGTGCCCGAAGCGTTCCTTCTGATTGATATATTCGTCGGCCAGATTCATGCCGCCGGTAAAGGCAACCCTGCCGTCCACAACGGCGATTTTGCGGTGGTCGCGGTTGTTCTGGATGCTGGTGAGAAAGGGACGGAAGGGGTTGAACACCCGGCACTGGATGCCCTCGCGGCAGAGCTCCTCCGCGTAATTGTGGGGCAGGCTGACAAAGCTGCCAAGGTCATCGTAAACCACCCGAACGTCCACACCGGCCGCTACGCGGTCCCGCAGCACCGCCAGAATTTCGTTCCAGAACACGCCCTCGCCGATGATGAAAAATTCCAGGAAGATATACCGCTTTGCCTGACGCAGCTCATTCAGCAGAGCCGCCTCAAACTCCTCGCCGGTGGCAAAATATACGGTATCGGTGTTCCGGTAGACCGGAAAGCCCCGCGTGGAGTGCAGGTAGCGGACAAGCCGCCCGGATTCCGGCAGCTGCCGGCAGGCCTCCGCCTCCCCCGTGGCCAGATGGGCAAAGGCGGGGCGGGTGCGCTCCTCGATTCTGTGCAGCCGCTTGCGGAAGCCGACTGTGGTGGTCTGAAAGTGAAACACCCAGTAAAACACCCCGCCGAACACCGGAAACAGCAGAATCAGAAACACCAGCGAGATTTTGAAGGCCGGCGGCTGGTCATGCGTGAGCAGGTGCAGCGCGGTGAGCACGCCCAGTACGGTGAACAGATTCCAGACCCAGCGCAGCTGTGTGTAGTAGGAAACGGTCAGGAAAATGACGACAATCTGCACCAGCAGCAGGACCATAACGAACAGACGGCGAATCAGCATCCGGCGGATGCGTTGCTTGGCGGCTTTTTGGCCGGACATAG
>CALWQR010000017.1 GCA_944383705.1 uncultured Clostridia bacterium | reverse complement strand
CGGCTACTGGCTGGTGCGCAGCATCGGCGGCGGCGAGATTGAAATCGACGGCCGGCCGGCCTATTCCTCCGAGGAGCGGTACCCGCAGCAGAACTTTGCGCAGATTGTATCCTACTGCAAAAAGAACCGGCTGACCCTGCCGCAGTATGCGCGGCGGTTTGACCGCCCGGAGCTCTACGAGCACCTCGGGCAGGTCTGGCGGGTGATGAAGGAGGCCATTGCCGAGGGCATCCGCACCGAGGGGATTCTGCCCGGCGGCCTGGAGGTGCGGCGCAAGGCTCCCATGCTCTACCGCCGGGCGCTGGCCAACGAGCGGCCCGCCATGTACGAGAGCCGGATTCTCAGCGCCTATGCCTTTGCGGTCAGCGAGCAGAACGCGGCGGGCGGGGTCATTGCCACCGCGCCCACCTGCGGCGCCAGCGGGGTGCTGCCGGCCGTGCTGCTGCAGGCGCAGGAGTCCGGCGGCTACCGGGACGACGAAATTCTGGACGCGCTGGCCGCCGCCGGGGTGGTTGGCAACGTCATCAAGTCCAACGCCTCCATCAGCGGGGCCGAATGCGGCTGTCAGGCCGAAATCGGGACGGCCTGCTGCATGGCCACCGCCGCCCTGGCACAGCTGCGGCACTACGGCTTCCGGCAGCTGGAATACGCGGCCGAGAACGCCATGGAGCACTACATCGGCCTGACCTGCGACCCGGTGTGCGGTCTGGTGCAGATTCCCTGCATCGAGCGCAACTCGGTGGCGGCCCAGCGCGCGGTGCACGCGGCCATGCTGGCCGGGGTTCTGTCGGATACCGAAAAGGTGTCCTTCGACTGCATTGTCAGCAATATGTACGAGACCGGCCGGGACCTGCTCAGCGCCTATCGCGAGACATCGGTCGGGGGACTTGCCAAGCTGTACGGCAAGGGGGCCTGCGCGGCCCGGAGAAAGGAGGGACATGCGGATGCGGACCGAACGTCTCGGCCCGGGTGATTACCCCGAGCTGATGGAATTTCTGGACCGGGCCTTCGGCTTTGCGCCGGAGCAGGGGTTCTTCTCGTTCCTGCCCAAGCTCTACCGGCCGGAATACGACCCCTGCCGCTGCCAGCTTGCCGTGCGGGAGGAGGGCCGCATCCGCGGCGCGGCAGGGCTGTACCCCGTGACGCTGCGGGCCGGCGGGCAGACCCTGCGCTGCTGCTGCGTGGGTAACGTGGCGGTGGAGCAGGCCTGCCGGGGGCAGGGCGTGATGTCGCTGCTGATGACCGACGCGGTCCGCGCGGCGGCCGACGCCGGCTGCGAGCTGGCCGTGCTGGGCGGACAGCGCCAGCGCTACGCCCGCTTCGGCTTTGAACCGGCCGGGACCGACTATGTCTTTTCGGTGACCCGCGCCAACATCCGCCACTGCTTCGGCGGGGAGGCATCTGGGCTGACCCTGCGGCAGATCTGCCCCGGCGACGCCGGGCTGCTGGCAGCGGCCGGGGAGCTGTACCGGCGGCAGCCCCTGTATGCGGAGCGTGCGCCCGACCGGCTGTACGACATTCTGGTCTCCTGGGGCTACCGTCCCATGGCGCTGCTGCGCGGCGAAGATTTTGCCGGCTACTGCCTGTGCAAGGACTGCGAGGTGCGCGAGCTGCTGCTGGGAGACCCCGGCGACCTGGGCCCGGCCTGCGCCGCCCTGGTCGGGGCGCTGGGGGACATCCGGCTCTGCCTGCCCTGCTATGCCGGGCCCTGGCTGGCCGCCGTCTACCGCTTTGCCGAGACCTACCGCACCGAGCACTGGGAACGGTTCCTGGTCTTCCGCTTCCGCCCTGTGCTCTCGGCCTGCCTTGGGCTGAAGGCGGCGGGGGAGGCGCTGCCCGAGGGCGGCCTGACCCTGCGGGTGCAGGCCCCGGGCGGAGACGAGACCCTGCGGCTCTCGGTCCGCGGGGGCGTCCCGGAGGTGAGCGACGCGGGGCAGGGCGCGTCGCCGGAGCTGACACTTTCGTATCCCGAGGCAATGGAGCTCTTCTTTTCCGCCTTTTCCGGCCGACGCCGGGAGCTCCCGGAGGCGGCGCGCGCCTGGTTCCCGCTGCCGCTCTCGCTGCCCATGGCGGACCACGCATAACACACATTTCAAAGGAGGAACAAGAAAATGAGCAAGAAATCGGCTTATTCCAAGTTCGAGGATGAGCGCTCTGTGGTCAAGAGCATTCTTCCCAAGGCAGACGGAAAGATCTGGATGCGGAGGCTTCTGATGATCCTGATCTATGTTGCGTATGTCTCGGTCTGGCTGGTGCTGGGAATCATGCTGCGGCTGGTTGCCCCGCTGATGGCGCTGATGGTGGTGACCGAATGCATTCTCATCTTTTTCACATGGCGCTATACGAAAATCGAGTATGAGCTGACCATTCATGAAGGGATGCTGGGCTTTGCCGTGATTTACGGCGGGCTGAGCCGCAAGCCGCTCTTTTCCTGCCGGGTGCACGACCTGAAGGTCATTGCCCCCTATGAGGGCAAGGGGCGCGAGGAGGCCGACGCCTACGCGGCCGACCGGCGGCTGGTGTACGTTTCGGACATCGATTCCATTCACAACTACTATGCGGTTTACGAGCCCGAGGGGGGAGAGAAGACCCTGCTGGTCTTTGAGACCGAGGAGAAGACCCTGAAGATGCTCAAATACTACAACAGCGAGGCCTTCCGGGCGCGCTGAAGCATTCAAAATCCGTCGCTCCGCGCGGAGCGCAAAGGAGGAAAACCATGAACAGAACCGAACAGGCATTGCAGATTTTTGCACAGGGCACCGTCATTCCCGCCACCCCCCTGGTGCTGGATGCGGAAAAACGCTTTGACCCCGCCGGGCAAAAGCTGCTCAACGGCTACTATCTGGAGGCCGGCGCAGGCGGCATTGCCACCGCGGTGCACAGCACGCAGTTTGAAATCCGCGACCCGAAGCACGGGCTGTTTGAACCGGTCATCGCCACGGTTGCGGAGTCCATCGGCGAGTATGAGGCACGCACCGGCCGGGTGATTGTGCGTGTGGCGGGGGTCTGCGGGCCCACCGAGCAGGCCGTACGCGAGGCAGAGCTGGCGCGGCAGTACGGGTACGATGCGGTGCTGCTCAGCCCGGGCGGGCTGAACGACAGAAGCGAGGACTACCTGCTGGAGCGCACCGCCGCGGTGGCGCAGGTTATGCCGGTGATTGGCTTTTACCTGCAAAAGGCGGTGGGGGGCCGCTGGCTCTCCTATGATTACTGGTGCCGCTTTGCCGCAACCGAGGGGGTCATCGGGGTCAAGTGCGCCTCCTTCAACCGCTACTCCACCATCGATGTGGCGCGCGCCGTCGCCTTTTCCCCGCGTGCCGACCGCATTGCGCTGTACACCGGCAACGACGACAACATCGTGTTCGACCTGCTCTCGGAATTTTCGTTCCCGGACGGCGACCGTGTGCGCACGCGCCGGTTTGTGGGCGGACTGCTGGGGCACTGGTCGGTCTGGACCCACAATGTGGTTGCGCTGTTCAAGCGCATCCGCAGCAATCCGGACGACCCCGCCCTGCGCGCGCTGGCGGGTCAGATTACCGACGCCAACGGGGTGATTTTTGACGCCGCGCACGATTTTGCCGGCTGCATCTCGGGCATTCATGAGATTCTGCACCGGCAGGGGCTGATGCCCTACATCCACTGCCTGTCCGAGCATGAGCGTCTCTCGCCGGGACAGAGCGAGCAGATCGACCGGATTCTTGCCATGTACCCGCACCTGACCGACGATGCCTTTGTCCGGGATTACCTGTGCTCCCGGGGGGCAGGAAAATGAGAGAGGGGGCTTTTGGCAGCATCGCGGAGCTGCCGCAGGACAGATATCCCCTGCCGCGCATTCTTCCCCCCGCCCGGCACCCCCGGCTGATGATTGCCCAGGGGGAGCTTCCCGCCCTGCGGGAAAAGCTGGAGCAGCCGGTCTACGCGGCCGCGGCCCGGCAGTTCGCAGTGCTGCGGCAGACCCCGCTGGACGACATCAGCCCCGACGCCGCCCGCAGCGGCATGGCGCTGGCGGCCATTGAGGCCCGGGCCTATGCCTACCTGCTGTTCGGGGACCGGCGCGAGGGACTGGAGGCGGTCTCGGCCATCCGCCGGTATTTCGACGTGGTGTCGTTTGAGGGACTGGCCGACGATTACCGCTTTATGGGGCAGACCATGTTCACGGCCGCCGAGGTATACGACTGGTGCCATGAGCTGCTGACCGAGGAGGACCGCTATGCCATTGTCGCCTCGGTGGAAAACCGCATTGCCCCCCGCATGGAAATCGGAATGCCGCCCTGCCTGCACGGCGTGGTGGCGGGGCACCAGGCCGAGGCGCAGCTGCTGCGCGACTGGCTGGCCTTCTCGATTGCCGTGTATGACGAATATCCGGATGTTTACAACTTTGTTGCCGGCCGCTTTTTCTACCTGTATGTCCCGGCCCGCAACTTCTGGTACCGCAGCGAGTCCCCCATCAACGGCTCGTCCTACGGCGGCTACCGCTTTACCTGGGATCTCTGGTCTGCCTGGCTGTTCCGCAAGATGAGCGGTGAGATGGTCTATGTGCCCGAGATGCAGGCGCTGCCGGCGCAGTGGCTGCACTTCCGCCGGCCGGACGGACAGGGGCTGCGGGACGGGGACGACTATGCCGAGTTCGGCGGCCGGTGGGACCAGTACGGCTTCCCCTGGTTCTATGCCGGCAACCTGTTCCGGGACCCGGTCTACCGCCGGCAGGCCTTTCTGAAGCTGGGCAACCGCGACCGCTTCTTCTACACCGAGCTGACCCTGACGCCGGTGCAGCTGATGATTTTTGACGACGACACAATCGGCGAGGCCGACTATACCGACACCTATCCGCTGGTCAAGCACTACAGCGACCCCTTCGGGGTCACCATGGCCCGCACGGGCTACGACGTCAGCCCGGGTTCGGCGGATGTAATGGCGCTGATGAAAATCGGCGGGCTGTGGACCGCAAACCATCACCACATGGATTTCGGCCACTTCCAGCTCTACTACAAGGGCATTCTCGCCTCGGATTCCGGCGCGTACATCCACTACGGCTCCCCGCACGATATGAGCTACAACAAGCAGACCATCGCGCACAACTGCATTCTGATTTTCAAGCCCGGAGAGACCAACGGCCGGGCGGTCAACTCGGGCGGGCAGCTGATGGTGCCGGGCGAGGTGATGGATCTGTCATCCTGGCTCTCGGACCCCCGCTTCCGCATGGCGCGCGTGCTGGGGCATGACGAAAACCCCGCGTTTACCTACCTGGGCGGGGACATCACCGGCGCCTACGGCGCCAAGGCCGGGCGGGTCATCCGCCGCATGGCCTTCATCCCCACCGGGGACCCGGGCGTCCCCGCGCTGATGCTGGTGTTCGACCGCGTCAGCGCCGCCGACGCCTCTTACCGCAAAACCTCGCTTCTGCACTGCCAGGAGGAGCCCGAGATTGCGGGCAGCCGCGTAACCATCCGCCGCACCGCCCGCCCGAAGTGCCTCTTTGGCCCCGAGACCCAGTACAACGGGATGCTGGTAGCGCAGATGCTGCTTCCCCCCAACCCGCGCCTGAGCAAGATAGGCGGGCCGGGGCAGGAGTTTGTGATTGAGGGAAAGAATTACCCGTATGACGTGACGGGACAGCTGAAGGACTGCGTGGAAACCGGCTGGGGGCGGGTGGAGGTCTCCCCCGCGGAGCCGGCCGAGACCGACTGGTTCCTCAACGTCATGTACGTCTGCGACAACGACCGGCCGCGCAGCGCGCCGGCGGAGCTGCTGGACTGCGGGGATTTCTACGGCGCGCAGATCCTCTCGCATGCGGTCTTCTTCCCGAAGACCGAGGCCGTGTACGGCGGGGAAATGACGCTGCGCGTCTCCAATCCGGAAGGCCTGCCGCTGCACTGGCACCTGACCGGTCTGAAGGGAGGTGTATGGAGCGCCGTGTGCGGCGACAGCGAGATCTGCCGCACCTATGTCGCCGCCGAGAGCGGCGTGCTGAACCTGTGCTGCGGCTGCGCGGAGCTGTGCTTCCGCTACAGCAGGAGCTGAGACGTCCCACCCTGCCCGACCCGGAGCTTCCTCCGGCAATCCCATTCAAATCAGAAAGGAAACCTGTCATGAAAAAGCTGTTTGTTCTTTTGCTCGCAATCTGCCTGATCGTCCCGATGTGGAGCTGCAAGAAAGACGAGCCCACCGAACCCGCCCAGACACAGGGCGGCGGCACCACGCAAAGCCCGAGCGGCGACAGCGACCGCGAAAACGCGGTCAGCGGCCTGCCCGACGACCTGGATTTCGGTAACGAAATCGTCAACATCGCCATCCGTGACCGCGACGACATCGCCTTTGAGATGGACCCCGAGGCCAACACGGTAGACGTGTTAGCTTCGGCCATTGCCGCCCGCAACGAGGCCGCGCAGAACGCGCTCAACGTGGCCATCGAGATGATCCGCGTCCCCGGCAACTGGTCCCAGAGGGAAGATTTCATGACCAACATCCGCCAGAACGCCAACCTCGGGGAGGCCGACCGCTATGATCTGGTCATGGGACCGAACTATTCGCTGGCCAACCTGATGGTGGAGGGCTACTTTACCAACCTGTACAACGTCCCCTATATTGACCTGGGGGCCGAGTGGTGGAACGGCAACTTCAACGATGAATGCTCCTATGCCGGCAAGCTGTACATGACCGAGGGCGAGCTGATGCTCACGCTGATTGACAGTGCCTTTGTCATGTTCTTTGACACGGCCAATCTGAGTGCACATGCACCTACGGTTGACATCTACGAGATTGTCCGCTCGGGCAACTGGACGCTGGAGGAGCTCTCGGCCATCGCCAAGGACCTCCACATTGACAAAAACGGCGACGGCGTGCAGGACGCCGGCGACACCTTCGGCATGGTGTCCCCCGCGTTTGCCAGCGGACGCGACGGCTTCCAGACCGCCTTTGGCATTACGGTGACCACCAAGGATCTTTCCACCGGGCGCATTTCCCTGAGCTTTGGCGATGGTGCCACCAACGAGCGCATTGTCAACATCTACGATGATTTCTACGATTTTATTCAGGAGAGCGACGGGGTGTTCAGCACCGGCAACAATGACGCCGCGCGCGAGAGCTGCCGCACCATGTTCCAGGGCGGCCAGGCCCTCTTCATCACCGAGCTGCTCAACTACGCGGGCACCCTGCGCGGGCTGGAGCGGGAATACGGCGTGATTCCGCTGCCCAAGTATGACACGATGCAGGAGAGCTACGCCGTGGCCTCCGAGGCCGTGCACTCCCAGCTTTCGGTCATGGCCGCGTCTCCCAGAAAGGATGCTGCCGGGGCGCTGGCCGAGATGCTCTGCTTCCTGACCTACCGCGACGTCACGCTGGAGTACTACGATACCGTGAAGTACCGCAACCAGAAGACCCCCGAGGCCGTGGAGATGCTGGATCTGGTGATGAGCTCCATCACCAGCAACTTCGGCTCCCAGTTTTCCGAGTTGATGGATTCCCCGTATCCCGCTCCCATCGGCGAGACCAACGACATCAGCTCTACGCTGGCCGGCCAGGTGAAACGGATGCAGGACCTGATGGATGACCTCAAGTGGGACATTCAGGCCCTGGCCTGACGGGAAAGAGGTGCTCCCGGTATGGACCGGAATGAACTGAAACAACGCGCCTTCGCCTATATCGACAGCATCCGGGATACCGTCATCCGGCATGGCGAGGTCATCCGGGGGACCCCGGAGCTGGGCTACCGCGAGGAAAAGACCTCGGCCTACGTCCGGCAGCAGATGCAGCTGCTGGGGCTGGCCGACGTGCGGACCGTGGCCTGCACCGGCGTCGCTTCGGCTCTCCGCCCCGGCGGAGAGCCGGGCGAGAACGTATGCCTCATCGGTGAGCTGGACGCCGTCCTCACCCCCGACTGTCCCTATGCCGACCCCGCCACCGGCGCCGCGCACACCTGCGGACACAACATTCAGGTCGCCCAGCTGCTGGGCTGCGCCCAGACCCTGGCGCAAAGCGGCATTGCGCGCGAGCTGGCGGGCAACGTCACCTTTCTTGCCGTACCGGCCGAGGAGTTTGTCGATCTCGATTACCGCCGTGGGCTGGTGGAGCGCGGACTGGTCCGCAGGCTCAGCGGCAAGCAGGAGCTGATAGAGAGCGGCTTTTTCCGGGGCATGTCCTGCGCCATGATGGTGCATTCCCAGCCCAACTGCCCGCAGGCGGCCTGCTTTATGGATTGCCGGAGCCTGGGCTTTGTGGCCAAAAAAATCCGCTTCATCGGCAAGGCCGCCCACGCGGGGGGCGCGCCCTATGAAGGGGTCAACGCCCTGAACGCCGCAATGGCCGCGCTGATGTGCATTCACGCCATGCGCGAGACCTTCCGGGACGAGGACAAAATCCGCGTGCATCCCATCATCACGCATGGCGGGGACCTGGTCAACATTGTGCCGGCCGACGTTTCGATGGAAACCTATGTGCGCGGGGCCACGCCCCGGGCCGTGGCCGACGCCTGCGCCAAGGTGGACCGCGCCATCTGCGGCGCGGCCTATGCCGTGGGGGCGCAGGTGGAGATTACCGATGTGGGGGGCTATGCCCCGCTGCACCAGGATCCCGGGCTGAGCGGGCTGTTTGAGCGCAACGCGGCAGAGTTCCTGCCGCAGGACCGCATCCTGCACGGCATGGACATGGTGGGCTCCACCGATATGGGGGACCTGAGCCTGGTGCTGCCGGCCATTCAGCCCACCTTTGGCGGCTACAGCGGCGGCGCGCACAGCGCCGACTTCCGCAGCGTGGACGACGAGGTGACGCACATCCTGCCCACCAAAATCCTGACTGCCACCGTGATCGATCTGCTTGCCGACCAAGCCCGGGAGGCACGGCGCATCCGGGAGTCCTTCGCGGCCCCGGAAACCAATCCATAGAAAGGGAAAACAATCAATATGCTAAATGAAAAAAGCCTGCAACAGCTGCTCACCACCCCGTCGCAGAAGCTGATTGACGACATCAGGGAGATCGAGGGGGATATCATGGTACTCGGAGCGGGGGGAAAAATGGGGCCTTCGCTCTGTATCCTGGCCGCCCGTGCCGTGCGTGCGGCGGGAATTTCCAAGCGGGTGATTGCGGTTTCCCGCTTCGGCGCTCCGGGCTCCACCAGGGAGCTGGAGGAAAACGGCGTGGAGGTCATCCGAGCCGACCTGCAGGACAACGGGGCGCTTGCCCGGCTGCCCGACGTCCCCAACATCATCTACATGGCGGGGCGCAAGTTCGGCACCGAGGGGCACGAGTGGGAGACCTGGGGCATGAATGCCACGCTTTCGGCCTTTGTTGCCGAGCGCTTCCGCAACTCCCGCATTGTGGTCTTTTCGTCGGCAAACATCTATGCCATCTCCCCGGCTTTCCGCGGCGGCTCCTGCGAGACCGACCCGGTTGTCCCCTGCGGGGAGTATCCCATGAGCTGCCTGGCGCGCGAACGCGCCTTTGAGTACGCGGCCAACAAATACGGCACCCGGGTGTTTATCTACCGGCTCTGCTTTGCCATTGCCCTGAATTACGGTGTGCTGTGCGACATTGCCACCAGCATCCAGCGCCGGCAGCCGATTCAGCTGGGCAACGCCTGCCTGAACTACATCTGGCAGGGCAGCGCCAACGAGTACGCCATCCGCGCCCTGCTGCACGCGGATTCCCCCGCCGTCAAAATGAACATCTCGGGCCCGGAGGTGGTCTCGGTCCGCTACGCGGCCGAGCGCATCGGCCGGGGGCTGGGGATAGAGCCGGTGTTCGAGGGGACCGAGCAGCCCGACGCCTACCTGGTCAACACCATGCGCTGCACCGAGACCTTCGGCTACCCGGCCGTCAGCGCGGGGCAGCTGATTGACATGCAGATTGACTGGATGAAAAACAATTGCGGGACCCTGAACAAGCCCACGCATTTTGAGGCGAGGAACGGCAAGTACTGACCGTCCTCCGGCACTCCGGGAAGGCTTTTTGGAAAAAAGTTTTCCCGGATATCGGGGAAAATCAGGAAAAACCTTGTTTTTCCTGGGAGTTTCTGCTATAATGTTCATAAAGAGCGCCCATGGCGCCCGGTTGAGTTTTTGAGGCGGCGGTCAGCGCCGCCGGAAGGAGAAGACACTTGGAAAGAAACGCAGAACGGACAAAAGCAAACATTCTGGCTGCGGCGGTTGCCGAATTTTCGGACAAGGGCTTTGCCGGAGCCCGCGTGGATTCGATTGCCGAAATGGCGGGCTGCAACAAGGGGATGATTTACCAGTATTACGGCTCCAAGGAGCATCTGTACGACGAGGTGATTGCGTATGAGTATCAGACGCTTTCCAACATCGAGGCCGAAATCATCCAGAATCACACCGACCTCCGCGAGCTGATTGACGTCATTGTGGACCGCTACTTCGATTTTCTGCTCCGGCATCCCGACTTTGTCAAAATCATCATGTGGGAGAACCTCAACGAGGCCCGCTCGGTCAAGGCCAACCCGTCGCTGGAGCATGTCAAGGCTCCCATCATCGAGTGCATCCGCGAGGCGGTGCGCCGGGGCCGCAGGGAGGGAATCTTTAACGAGAACGCCAACAGCAAGGTGGTGGTGTTTGCGCTGATTACCGGGGCGTTTTCCTATTTTTCCAACTGTCATACGCTGCCGGTGGTGCTGCGGATCGACCTGAACAATCCCGAGTTCCTGCTTTCCTGCAAGCAGATTGTCAAGGCGGGAATCCGGAGCTATCTGAAGAAATAACACACGGGCACGCCCGGCGCGCCCGGAAAGGATTTGCAATGAAGATATTGGTTACCATTCCGGTGGGAGAGGTGCGCGAGAGCTTTCTGCCCCCACAGGTGCGGCAGCGGCTGGAATCGATTGCCGAGGTGGAGTACAACCCCCTGCCGCGCAACTTCACGCCGGAGGAGCTGAAGGCGCATCTGCGGGGCAAGGACATTGCCCTGACCGGCTGGGGCACCGGACTGTTTGACGGCGCCGTGCTGGAGGGGAACGACACCCTGCGCCTCATCGCCCACACCGGGGGCTCGGTGACCCCCGTGATGTCGGACGAGGCCTACGACCGGGGCATCCGGGTCATCAGCGGCAACGAGATGTACGCCGAATCGGTTGCCGAGGCGGTCATCGCCTATGCGCTGGCCGCGCTGCGCCGCATTCCCGAGTATCTCGAGCGCACCCGCAGCGGGGGCTGGTATCAGCACGGCGAGGTGTGGGAGGGGCTGCTCGACCAGACCGTCGGCGTCATCGGCTTCGGCATGACCTCGCGGCATCTCTTCCGCATGGGCAAGGCCTTCCGGCTCCGGTTCAAGGTGCTGGAAAAGCCTTATCTGACGCCCGAGGTGCAGCGCGAATACGGCTTTACCACCGCGCCGCTGGAGGAAATCTTCCGCACCTGCAAGATTGTTTCGCTGCACTGCGGCATGACCAAATCCTACTACCATCTGGTCAACCGGCGTCTGCTGGAGATGATGCCCGACGGGGCGCTGCTGATCAACACCGCGCGCGGCCCGGTCATTGACGAGAAGGATCTGATTGCCGAGCTGAAGCGCGGACGCATCCGCGCGGTGCTGGACGTGTACGAGCAGGAGCCCCTGCCGGCCGACAGCGAGCTGCGCCGCCTGCCGGGCGTCTACAGCATCCCGCACATGGGCGGGCCGACCTTTGACCGCCGCTGGCTGATTGCCATGGCGCTGATTGACGACATCGAGCGGCTGAGCCGCGGCGAGGACCTGCACATGGAAATCACGCGGGAATACGCCTCGCACATGTCGGACCGGGCCTCTACCTGAGGCCGGGGAGCGCATATGCGAACCGTCATCGGTCTGGACGTAGGCACCACCGGCACCAAGGCCGTGGTGTGCGACGAGCATGGAGCCGTGCTGGGCAAGGGCTACAGCGAGTACGAGCTGAGCTTTGGGGAGCACGGGGAGGTGGAGCAGCGCGCGCAGGACTGGTATGAGGCAGCAAGGACCGCCGTGCGGACCGCCTGCGCCGGCGCGGGCGTCCCGGGCAGCGCCGTGGAGGCGCTCTCGCTCTCCACGCAGGGGGGCAGTATGCTGGCGGTGGACGACGCCTTCCGCCCCCTGACCCCCGTGATGACCTGGATGGACCGGCGCGCCGCCCCCGAGGCGGCCGAGCTCTGCTCCGCGCTGGGAACCGCGGCGCTGTACCGCATGTCGGGCTGGCGGCCCGGCGCGGCCTACGACTGCGTCAAAATCCTGTGGCTGCGCCGCCACCGGCCGGAGGTCTTTTCCCGGGCGGCGGGCTTTGTCACCACGCTGGAATACATGAACCGGCGCCTCACCGGGCACTGCGTCAGCGACCCCACAAATGCGGCCATCCGCATTCTGTACGACATCCGGCGGGGGGAATACGACCGCTCCCTGCTTTCGTATCTGGGCATCTGCGGGGAGCAGCTGCCCCTCATCCGCCCCTCGGGCAGCGAGGTCGGCTGCCTGACCCCGGACGCCGCGCGCGACCTGGGGCTGCACACCGGCGTGCGGGTCTACAACGGCGCGCATGACCAGTACTGCGCCTCGCTGGGCGCCGGAGCGGTGTCGGCCGGGGACATGCTGGTGGCCACCGGCACCGCCTGGGTGGTGCTGGGCGTGACCGACCGGCCGATCTGGTCGCCGGGCTATGTGTCGCCGGGCGTCCACCCGGTGCCCGGGCTGTACGGCGTGATGGCCTCGCTGGTCAGCGCCGGCTCGGTGCTCAAATGGTACCGGAATCTGGTCGGCGAGGACTATGCCGCGCTGGACGCGGGGGCTGCGCAGCGCCGCGACCACGCCGGGGAGCTCTTCTTTGCCCCCTATCTCGGGGGCGCGGGCTTCCCGCACGCCAACCCGGCCGAGCCTTCCCGCCTGGTCGGCCTGACGCTGGCGCACGACCGCTACGACATTGCCCGCGCGCTGATGGAGGGAGTCGCCTTTGAGGTGCGCACGGTGCTGGAGGAATACGCAAAGCTGGGCTGCCCGGTGCGCCGGCTGTACATGACCGGCCGGACCGCGCACAGCGCCTTCTGGCGCGGGCTGGTGCGGGATGTCACCGGCTGTGAGATTCTGGTCACCGACGAGCCCGACACCTGCTGCGTGGGGGCCGCCATGCTGGCCATGTGGGGCGCCGGCGTTTACCCGGACCTGGCGGGCGCCGCGCAGGGCATGGCCCGCATTTCCTGCCGGGATCTGCCCGACCGGGAAAACGTCCTGTTTTATCAGCGCAAATACCCGAGGTACCGGGAGCTGCTGTCATAAGAGGCTGCCGCGGCGGGGCGCCGGCCCCGCCAGGCTGCCCGTAAAAAACCATACATTCTGCAATTACATCAAATACAAGGAGCAACGATCATGGAATTCAAGGTATATCAGAAGGAGCTGGAGCTGCAGTCGCGCGGGTGGATTCCCACCTTTCACGACGTGTCCAAGGAGATTCTCGAAATTGTCAAGGCGTCGGGCGTGAAGAACGGCACCTGCTGCATCGCATCGCATCACACCACCTGCTCGGTCATGGTGCAGGAGTGCTCGCACGACATCGATTCGTTTGACCTGGAGTACCTGCAGCACGATCTGCTGGACATCATGCGCAAGCTGATCCCCGATTTCAAGGAAGAGCACCAGTACCGCCATCCCGGCCCGATTCACGCGCAGTTCGGGCGGTATGTCAACGAGCCGGGCGACTTTACCAGCATGAACACCGACGGACATTTGCGCTCGGTCTTCTTCGGCCGCAGCGAGACCATGACCATCAAGGACGGCGTGCTGGACGGCGGGGAATTCGCGCACATCTATTTTGTGGACTGGGACCAGGTGCGCGCGCGCCGGCGGCAGCTCAACGTCACGGTCATGGGCACCACCGAGGACGTTGAGGACCGCAAGTGGAACGGCGGGGAGGTCATCAATACCCTGCACAAATTCACCGACGAGGAAAAGGCCTTTGACGTGCACTACACGCTCCAGCAGGAAAGGTGACGGCATGAAAACACGCATCCGCACCCCGTATTTTGAAATCGGCACCAAAAATTACATTTATGGGGACAAGGTTCTGGAATACGCGCTGGCTGCCGACCGCGCGGCCGAAAAATACGACATTGACGTGCTGTTCATCACCTCGCCGATTGAAATCCGCCGGGTGGCCGAGCAGACCAGGCACCTCATTGTGCTGGCGCCCTACATGGACACGCTCCGCCCCGGACGGGGCATGGCAGACATTCTGCCCGAGGGGCTGAAGGCGGCCGGCGCGCAGGGCGTGGTGGTCAACCACTGCGAAAAGCCGATGTCGCTGCCCCAGATCAAACAGACCATCGACCGCGCGCATGAGCTGGACATGCTGGTGTTTGCCTGTGCCGACTCGGTGGCCGAGGCGCGCGCCATTGCCGAGCTGCACCCCGACATCATCAACCCCGAGCCCACCGAGCTGATTGGCGGCTCGGGCGGCGGCGTGAGCGATATGTCCTATGTGATGGACTGCATCCGCGCCATCAAGGCCATTGACCCGGATATCCTGGTCGAGCAGGCCGCAGGCATCACCACCGGGCAGCAGGTGTATGATTTCATTCTGGCGGGCTCCGAGGCCGCGGGCGCTGCCTCGGGCATTATGAACGCCGCCGACCCGCTTGCCAAAATCGACGAGCTGATTGCCGCCACGCGCCGCGCGGCCGACGATCTGGCCGGGCGCTGAACCAATCGGGAGGAAACAGACAGATGGTATACCGCAAAGCAGTACGGCTGCAGTCCAACGACAAGGTCTGCACCTTTCACAACGTCACGCAGCAGGCAAAGGAGGCCCTGCGGGAGTCCGGCATTCAGAACGGGATTGTGGTGGTGTACTCGCACCACACCACCTGCAGCGTCATCACGCAGGAGAGCGCGTTCGATCTCTCCATGACCGGGCTGGAGACCCTGCAGCAGGATCTGGTCAACGTCATGGAGCGCATCATTCCCACCCAGCGGTGCGAGGGCATGTACCTGCATCCCGGCCCCAAGGCCCTGGTGTTTGCCGAGGAGCACGGCGAGGACAACCGCGGCTGCCACAACACCGACGCGCACCTGCGCTCCTCCATCATCGGGCGCAGCCAGACCATTGTGGTGGAGGACGGCAGCATGGACCTGGGCGAGTTCGGCTATATTTATTTCATTGATTTTGATCAGACCCGGGCACGGACGCGCACGGTGCAGATCATGGTGATCGGAGAGTGAGGAAGCAAATGAATTTTCTGATGGATACCGCCAACCTGGACAGCATCCGGTACGGCGTGGAGTATTTCCCGGTTATCGGGGTGACCACAAATCCCACCCTGATTACCCGGGAGGAGGTCCCGGACCCGGCGGCGCACATTGCCGCCATCCGGGAGATCATCGGCCCGGACCGCCAGCTGCACGTGCAGCTGACCGAAACCGAAGAGGAGCAGATGCTGGCCGAGGCCGAGGCGATTGTGGCGCTGACCGGCAAGAACACCTATCTCAAGGTGCCGGTCTCCCCGCTGGGGCTCCGGGTGACCCGGGCGCTCTCGGAGCAGGGCTACGGCGTCACCGAGACCGCCATTCTCTCGGTCGGGCAGGCCGTGCTGGCGTCCCGCGCCGGCGCGCGCTATGTGGCGCCCTATGTCAGCCGGCTGGACAACATCAACGGCCGGGGGGCCGACGTGGTCGCGCAGATTGCGGAAATCTTTGATACGTTTGATATCGGGACCGAGATCCTGGCCGCCTCCTTCAAAACCGTGCAGCAGATTGTGGACGTGGGACTGGCCGGCGGTCAGAATGCCACGGTCAACCCCGACCTGCTGCGTCAGCTGGTCTCGCACCCGCTGACCGATTCCGGCATTGCCGGCTTTGCCGGGGACTGGAAGCGGCAGTACGGCGAGCGCACCCTGCTGCGCTTCCTGAAGAAGTGATTCCCGAAAGGCGGTGAAGCGATATGAAGAGAAAGCCAAAGGCGGGCTTTTTGCCCCTGTATCTGCTGACCTATGACCAGAGCACGCCCGAGATGCGCGGCGTGGTGGACCGCCACGTCTGTGAGGTTGCCGGGCGGCTGGAGAAGTGCGGGCTGGAGCTGACGCAGGCGCCGGTCTGCCGTGTCAAGGAGGAGTTTGAGCGGGCGGTGCGCTCCTTCGAGCAGGCCGACGTTGACCTGATTGTCACGCTGCACGCGGCCTACTCCCCCTCGCTGGAGTCGGTGGATGCGCTGTGCGGCACCACGCTGCCCCTGCTGATGCTGGACACGACCTACAACTACGAGTTCAAGCCCTATTCCTACGCCGACGGAATGCTGTACAATCACGGCATTCACGGGGTGATGGACCTGTGCAATCTGCTGCGCCGGCGGGGCCGGCAGTACGAGATTGTGGCCGGCTTTTTCAACGAGGAGAACCCCGGCTTTGGGGAGCTCTGCGGCCGGGTGCGCCGGTTTGCCGGCGCCTGTGTGATTCTGCATGAGCTGGAGCATTCCCGCGTGGGCCTGGTGGGCGAGCCGTTTGAGGGAATGGGGGATTTCCGCGTACCCTTTGATGAGCTGCGCGACACACTCGGCATTCAGACCGTGCGCTACGATATGGCCGATACCTCCTATCTTGACGCGGTGACGCAGCGGGAGATTGACGCCGAGTACGCGGCCGATTCGGCGCGCTTTGACATGCAGATCGACCGCGCCACCTACGATTTTTCGGCCCGTGTTTCGCTTGCCATGCGCAAATGGATGGAGCAGGAGCGGCTGAACGCCTTTACGATGAACTTCAAGGCGGCAAGGAAGGGAACCGCCTTCCCCACCATGCCCTTTGCCGAGGCCAGCCTTGCGATGAGCCGCGGCGTTGGCTACGCGGGCGAGGGAGACGTGCTGACGGCGGCCTTTACCGGCGCGCTGATGAGCGTCTTCCCGGAGGTCTCCTTCACCGAAATCTTCTGCCCCGACTGGAAGGACGGCGCGCTGTTCCTCAGTCATATGGGCGAGTACAACGTGGCGCTCTCCAATCCCGATGTCCGGCCTGTGATGGGCAAAAAGGATTTTGTCTTCGGCGATGCGGACGATCCGGCCATTGTGCTGGCCCCCTTCAAGCCGGGGCGCGTGATCTTCCTCAGCCTCAACCCGGCGCCGGGCGGACGGTATGAAATCTTCTCGGCCGGTGGCAGTATGCTCTATACGCCAAATGACAACCGGCAGAATTATGTGGTTTCGGGCTGGTTCCGGCCGGACCAGGCGCTGCCGGAGTTTCTGGAGGCCTACAGCCGCGCGGGCGGAATGCACCACGCCGCGCTGATTTACGCCGACGGGGATACGGCCGATACGGTCGCCGCCCTTGCCCGGCTGATGGAAAGCCGGGGCGTGCGGAATGGATGAGGGACTTGGCCTGATGGAGTGCGTGCGGCAGGTGTACCGGATTGAATCGGAATGCATCCGCGAGATGGAGAGCGTTCTGGACGAGCCGGCCTTCCTGCACGCGGTGGAGCTTTTGCGGGACGCGCCCCGCATCGGCACCTCGGGCTGCGGGCATTCGGGCATTGTCTGCCGGCATTTTGCGCACCTGCTGTGCTGCATCGAGCGGCCCGCCCGCTTTCTCTCGCCGGCCGAGGCCGTGCACGGCGCCACCGGCTTTCTGCAGCCCGGCGACGTCATGGTCTTTGCCTCGCGCGGGGGCAAAACCGGGGAGCTGCTGCCGATTCTGGATATCTGCCGCAAAAAGCAGGTATCGGTCATTACGGTGACCGAAAACCCCGAATCCCCGCTGGCCCGGCAGGCCGATGTGGTGCTGCGGCTGAAAATCAACCGCGAGACCGACCGCTGGAACGCGCAGGGCACCACCTCCACCACCGCGCAGTGCGTGCTGTTCCACGCGCTGCAAACCGCCCTGATTGAGGCCACCGGCTACCGCAGCGAGCAGTTTGCGGTCATTCATCCCGGCGGCGCCGTCGGCGAACGGCTCAACGGCGGGAGCCGGTAGGACGGTAGCCGGTAGGGCGGGAGCCGGTGGGACGGGAGCCGGTAGGACGGCAGCCGGTAGGACGGCAGCGAAGCGGGGACGCCTGGGCCGGGGCCCCGGCGTCCCCCCTGCGGCTTTCCCCGGCCGTCCGCCCGGCCGGGGAAAGCCTGGGCGCCATGCTCTGGTTTTGCACATTGTATCCAATCCTTTCTGTACAATTTCAGCCGATTTGCCCGGGCTCCGGACTTTCTTTGTGGAGATGCTCCGAAATACCGGCCGGCAGACTGTCAAAAAAGACGGCTCTTGTCGCGGATGGTGGAAAGAGCCCGGAGGAATTGTGAAAAAGGAATTGACAAAGTGCAAAAAAATGGTATAATAATGGTAGTTTATCGGGGAGCCGGGCCGGGTACGGCCGGCCGCACCCGAAAGGAAGGATCGATACCGCATGGCATCCACAAACGAACAGTCACAGACCGGTACCGAGGAGCTGCTGCGGCGGGCGCAGGCGGGGGATGAGGACGCTTTTGCCGAACTGTACCGCATGTACGCGCCGCTGCTTGCCGCGCAGTGCCGCCGGTTTTCGCAGACGCTCCCCAGCGCGGAGCTGGAGGATCTCAATTCCGAGGCCGGTCTGGCCTTTCTCGGCGCGGTCCGGCATTTCCGCGTCGGGGAGGAGACCGGGGTCACCTTCGGGCGCTATGCGCAGATCTGCATTCAGAAGCGCCTGATCAGCTATCTGCGCCAGCGGCGCAGGCACGGCGGCGTGCTGCCGCTGGACGCCGACGCGCTGGCCGGGCTGCCGGCAGGGGAGGAGAGCGACCCCGCCCGCCGGATCCTTGAGCAGGAGCGCTACGCCGTGCTGCAGCAGCTGATGGAGGAGGTGCTCTCGCCCGGCGAAAAGGAGGTCTGGTTCCGCCTGATTGCCGGCCGGACCGCCGCCGAGATTGCAAAGGAGCTCAACCGGGACAAGCGGTCGGTGGAAAACGCCATCTTCCGCGCCCGCCGCAAGCTGCGCCGGGCCCTGCCGCCCCGGGAATGACCCCGCACCGGATGTGCCGCGCTTTCCCCCCGGAAATAATTCTGTGCCATCTGCGCCGCGCTTTCCCCCGGGAATCATTCCCGCCGGTCCTTCCGCGCCGGCCCCAACCCGCAACCCATGTCAGTTACGCCCGGATAGCTCAAGCAGAGCGCTCCCGCGGCAGGCCCTGCCTGCGGGAGAGGATGCCGGTAAAGCCCGGCAAGGGGATACATCATACACAGTACAGGAGAGGATTTGCACCATGTCAGACGAAATCACCCAAGCGGCCCCTACGCAGGAATTTGCGGACGAAACCCTGATCTGCAGGGAATGCGGAAAGGAATTTGTGTTCACCGCCGGCGAACAGCAGTTCTATGCCGAAAAGGGCTTTCGGAACAAGCCCCGCACCTGCCGGGAATGCCGCGCCGCGCGGCGGAACGGCGAAAAGCCTCCCCGCGAATACTTCACGGCGGTCTGTGCCGACTGCGGCGCCGAAGCCAAGCTCACCTTTCAGCCCAGCAGCGACCGTCCGGTGTACTGCAGCGCCTGCTATGAGCGGCGCAGACAGGCCCGGCAGGGCCGGGATGAGGCCGGGGAGTGACCCAGCGGCTGCCTTTTGGCGTGGGCGGCTCTGCGGAGCGCCCCGCCAAAAGGCAAAACTTTTTCGGGAAAAGCGAAAAAACGCTTGATTTTGCGCCCGGAATGTGGTATAATACTTTTGCTCTGCTGCCGGTATGATGGAATTGGCAGACGTGCTGGACTCAAAATCCAGTGGTAGCGATACCGTGTCGGTTCGACCCCGACTACCGGCACCAACAACGGCCCCGGGATGCCATAACGCATCCCGGGGCCGATGTTTTCCGCGGAGCCGGCCGCCGCGCCGCGCGGTCAGCCGGCCGGCTCTCCCAGGTACACCTGTACCCGATATTCCCATTGCAGAATGCCCGAGAGCACAATCATCTGCAGCGCAAAGCCGGGCTCCCGGCCGGTTGCTTCGGCCGCGCGGCGCAGCAGGGCCTGCCGCACGGCCTCGCGCTCGTCCTCCCGGCAGTCGGCGCACAGGTAGGGCCCGGCCGGCAGCGTCAGCAGCCCGTCCTCCCCCGGGGCAGCCCCGGCGGGATACCGGGTGCACACGGCAAACAGACGCGGCTCCTCTGTGCCGGCGGTATAAATGCCGGCCGTATCCGCAAACAAAAAGTCGGCCCGCCGGTCCTCCCCGAGCTGTGCGTAAAAATGGCGGTGATAGTTCCACAGCGTTTCCACCGACGGGGAATGCAGCGTGGCGGAGAGCAGAATCACCCGCTCGGGCAGGCGCTCGGTCCAGGGGCTGTCCGGATGCCGCGGCAGCGCGGCCTTTTCCAGATAATGCTGCCTGGCCCGCCGGATGCGCGCGCGGGCGTCGCACAGCTCGGAAATTTTGCGGTCGGCGCTCCGCTCGGCCTCCTCCAGCATTCCGGCAATCTGCTCTACCCCGCTCAGGCTGAGCAGCGTCCGGATTTGCCGCAGCGGCAGCCCCATACAGGAGAGCAGGCGCACGGTGCGCAGCCGGATCACCTCGGCGTCCGAATAATAGCGGTAGCCGCTCTGGCGGTCGGTACGGTATGGAAGCACCAGGCCGATTCTGTCATAATGGCGCAGCGCCTCGGCCGTCAGGCCTGCCAGCTCCGCCGCCTGGCGGATGGGATATTCGTTCGGCATCCGGTTTCTCCTTTTCAAAATTTTTTTGCGTTTTCCTCTTGACTTTTGTGTAACACAAAGGTTTATAATTAGTATACCACAAAAAGCGCGCAGAATCAAGGAGGAAAACCGAAAATGAAAATGAAAAACAAACAAACCAAGCAGGCAAACCCCACCCCCATCCCCCAAAGCCGTTGCCCGGGCAGGCAACCGGCGGCGCTGCTGCTGGCCCTGCTTTGCCTGACCCTGCTCCCGCTGCTGGGAAGCTGCCGCGGCGAGCAGGACTTTCTCCCGCGCAGCTATACGCTGGATGGGCAGGCGGTGACCGGCGTGACGGTTGACGTTGCGGACCGGACCGTGGAAATTGTACCTTCGTCGGACGGTCAGCTGCGCCTTTCCTGCCATGAGAGCAGGCAGGAGTATTACAGCGTCTCGGTGTCGGACAGCGGGGAGCTGACCATAGAGCTGGTGCGGGACAAGGACTGGACCGATTACATCGGGCTGAAGGCCCCGGCGGAATACCGGGTGCTGCGGCTGGAGCTGCCGGACAGCCTGACCGCCGGGCTGACCGTCCGGACAACCAACGGGGATGTTTCGCTGTCCCCCCTGACGGTCGGCGGCGACGTTTCGCTGGAGGTCAACGGCGGCAGCCTGTATTTTGAGGAGCTGCGGGCGGGCGGCGGCCTGCGGCTGACGGCGAAAAACGGGGACATCGCAGGCAGTCTGTGCGGCAGCCGGGAGGAGTTTGCCGTGCGCTGCACCGTCAAAAAGGGAGAGAGCAATCTGGTCTCCGACACGGCGGCACAGGGCAGGCCGCTGGAGGTGGACTGCAACAACGGGGACGTCCGGGTGGATTTTTTGCCCTGAAGAATCACGGCGGCTGCTCCCGCGCAAAAGATTTCCGCCGCAAGATGGCGTCCGGGTGTTGCAATTTCCGGGAAACTGTGGTATAATAAAGTATCCCATACATCGAAAGGATTTACAGAGATGGACAACAACCCGTTTGGATACCAGAGCAGCCCTCCCCCGGAGCAGCAAACCCCGCCCCCACCGCCGCAGAACAGGCAGAACGCCTACGCCGTGGCATCCCTGGCACTGGGAATTGCCTCGATCTGCATCGGCTTTCTGTGCTGCTGCCTGCCGGTCTTTCTTGTGTTTGCGGGGATCTGCGGCATTCTTGCCATTGTCTTTGCGGTCCTGTCCCGGCGCGATACGCCCGACGGCCGGCTGCCGAACATGGCCGTTGCCGGTCTGGTGCTGGGGATTCTCGGCATCGTCCTGTGCATCCTGATCCTGTTTTTCGTCTTCTTTGTGGATGTGGAGGAGTTTTACCGCCGGATTGGCCTGGAACTGGATACCGAGAATTACCGGTATCCCTACGAATAAAGCCGTCCGGACGGCCGGAGCCACCCGTATTGCGCGCGATGTGGGCGGGGGCTCCCGGGCCGCCAAAGCGGCAAAGCCCTGCATGGGTCCGGATTCCGGACCCATGCAGGGCTTTTTTGCAGATTCTTTGCTTTGGGGCGTACCCGGGGCGGCGGTGTGTGGCTCAGGCGGCGTCGCCCGCTCCGGCGTCCTCGCCGGCGTTCTCACCGGCATCCTCACCGGCGTCCTCACCGGCGTCCTCGCCGGTATCGTCACCGGCATCATCGTCTTCCGTAGGCGGGATGGCCAGAACCATGCTGTCGGCATAGGCCTCGGCGGCCGAGCCGGCAGGGCAGGTTATGTTCTCGCGGTAAAGCAGCTGGCTGCCCGAGAAGGCGAGATCCGTCGTCGGGCTCTCGTTGGTAAAGGTCGAGGGCAGGGTCAGGCTCTCCAGGGCATAGGTCCACATAAACGCCTTGTCGCCGACCGTTACCACACCCTCTTCCAGCTCAATGCTGCGGATGCCGTCACAGCCGAAGAAGGCGCCCATGCCAACGGTTTCGATGTAGCCCGGGATGGTGATCTCGGTCAGCGAATCACAGTCCTTGAAGGCCAGATTCCCGATCTCGGTCAGCCCGCATTCCTCGGGCAGCGTCAGCGCGGTCAGGCCCGCGCCGTGAAAGGCGCCCATGCCGATGGTCTGGAGGCTGGAGGGGAAGGTGACCGAGGTCAGCTGCACGCATTCCGCAAAGGCGAACTTCCCGATTGTGGTCACGCCCTCGGGCAGCACCAGCGAGCGCAGGCTGGAGATGCCGAAAAAGGCGGCATCGGCAATGGTGGTTACGGCTTTGCGCTCGCTGCCGTCCGCATTGGTGGGCACCTCGGAGGGGATGGTGACGTCGTGCGGGGCGGTGGGGCCCTCGTAGCCGGTGATTTCCACCGTGGTGCTGTCGATCGAGGCGAAGTGGAACACGCTCTCGCCCACGGTGTACGAGTCAATCACAACATCTTCCTCTACATAGTCTTGCAGGTCGTCCTGCCCGGGGTCCTCCCCATCGTCAGAGCAGGCGGCCAGCGAGGTGGCGGTCAGCAGGGCAAGCAGAAGGATAAGCAATTTTTTCATCATGGTGAATCCGATTCCTTTCTGAGCAATCTCCGGCGGTATATTCCGCCATTTCAGTCTACCCTAAATATTATATCGTAGTTTGACGAAATTGTCAATAGCTTTCCGTTTGCTGTTTGTAAATAATTTTTGAGCTTTCGGGGGAAAACGGCCCGGGGAGCGGCCGTGGAGGCCGTTTTTCCATCAAACGCCGGCCCGGAGCGCAGAAAACCGGCCCGAAGGCCTCAGCCGGCGGGCAGCGGAGTGACCCGGAAGGAGATTTCCCCGCAGGAGATGACCGTGGGGAAGCCCTGCTCCGACAGGGTAAAGGAGACCGGGCAGGAGAGCGCGGCTGTGTTGACCGACAGCAGCATTCCGCCGGGAATCCGGCGCACCGTGCGCACGGTGGCCCCCTCGGCCAGCAGCAGGCGCACCGGCAGCAGCAGCCCGGCCAGCTGCCCCGGGTCAAATTCGGCCCGCAACTCCCCGCGCGTCAGCACCACCCGTTCCCGGTCGCCGGTCAGTGCCACGCCGGCCAGCGCCTGTGGGGCCGACCATTCCACCCGCTGCGGGACCCCGTCCCGGCAGTGCACCTCGCAGCGGAAGTCCCGCCCGCCGGCGTTTCCTTCCAGCGTGGCGGCAAAGTCGGTGTTCCGGTAGGCAAAATAATCCGGCACGGCCGGGCTGCCGCAGGCGGACAGCAACGGGAGCAGAAGCAGCAGACACAGGACGCGGCAGCGCATATGAACCTCCTTGCCGGCCTGCCCGCGCACCGTGCGGGCAGGCCTTTATCCGGTTTTCCCGCACGGGGGCGGGGGAATCCGGAACCGCCGGCCGCATCGGCCCCCGGCCCTGCCGGTTCCGCTCCATTATATGCGCCCGGGGGCCGGATCATGCCGCCCGGCGTGCCCCCGGGGCCGGGGAAGCGAGACCGGCGGGCGTCGCTTTGCAAAGGAAGCGACGCCCGCCGGTGGGAAAAGGCGCTCTGCCGGGCCCCGTCCGGTCGGCTGGGTTCCGCCGGGGCCCGG
>CALWQR010000016.1 GCA_944383705.1 uncultured Clostridia bacterium | reverse complement strand
GCCATCCAATGCGATTTGCCCTGCATATCAGAAAACCGGACAGCCACCAGGGGTTGCCCGGTTTTTAATGATATGGGTGTATTCATATGTAACATATCAGCAGTTGCCCTTGCTTTTAGGGGACACCGACCACTGCCCACTGTTCATTGCTCATTACTCATTACTAACTGCTAACTGCTAATTGCTAATTGCTAATTGCACATTGCCAATTGTCCATCCACTCCCAAAAGAAAATCCCCGGCGCAGGCCCCCGGGCATACCGTATTTGTAATACTGTATGCAATAATGGGGGCCTGCGTCGGGGAAAGGTCTCGCCGGGAGAGGCCCCCGAGGGACCGGCCTCTCCTTAAGAGGCGGGTCCCTCCAAGGTCTTCTCCTTTGGCAAATTACCTTGCGGCGGGGAGTTCGTCTGCGCGGCGGACGCCGACCTTTTTGTAGCATTCCATACCGGTTCCGGCGGGAATCAGCTTGCCGATGATGACATTTTCCTTCAGGCCGCGCAGGTAATCGGTCTTGCCCTCGATGGCGGCCTCGGTGAGCACCTTGGTGGTCTCCTGGAAGGAGGCAGCCGACATAAAGGACTCGGTTTGCAGCGAGGCTTTGGTGATGCCCAGCAGCACGGTTTTGCCGGTGGCAAGGGTCAGCCCCTCCTCGCCGGCGTTGATTCTGGCCTGCACCTCGCTGTTGGCACGCTCGAATTCGGCGCGGTCCACGCGGGAGCCGACCAGCAGGCCGCTGTCGCCGCTCTCCTCCACCTGGATCTTGCGGGTCATCTGACGCGCAATGATTTCCACGTGCTTGTCGTTGACGTTACAGGACTGCGAGCGGTACACCTTCTGGATTTCCTTGATCAGGTACTCGTACACGGCCTCCAGCCCAAGGATGCGCATGACGTCTGCGGGTGCCTTGTTGCCCTCGGTAATCGCCTGCCCAAGCTCCAGGTGCTGGCCCTCGGTAATGGCCAGACGTGTGCCGTAGGGCACCTGATATTCCTTGACCTCGGGCAGCACACCCGCGGCCTGCTCGGCGTCGGGGTGCACCGTGACGATGTGAATCGAGTTTTCGCCGGTGGTGATGTGCGCGGTACCGCTGATCTCGCACATAATGGCCGGCTTTTTGGGCTGGCGGGCCTCAAATAGCTCCTCCACGCGGGGCAGACCCTGCGTGATATCCGAGCCGGCAACGCCGCCCGAGTGGAAGGTTCTCATGGTGAGCTGTGTGCCGGGCTCGCCAATCGACTGCGCGGCGATGATGCCCACCGCCTCGCCGACGTTAACCAGCTTGCCGTTGGCCAGGTCGGCGCCGTAGCAGTGCGCGCAGATGCCGTGCCGCGCGTGGCACTGGATCACCGTGCGGATGCAGACCCGTGTGACCCCGGCCTCCTCAAAGCGGGCGGCCATTTCCTCGGTAATCATCACGTCGTCCTCGGCCAGCACCTCCCCGGTGTCGGGATGCAGCACCGGGCCCATGGTAAAGCGCCCGATGATGCGGTCGGCCAGCGGCTCCAGCACGTTTTTGTCTTTTTCGTCAATGATATTGGTCACCCATGCGCCCTTGTCGGTGTCGCACTTGACCATGCGCACAATCACATCCTGCGAAACATCCACCAGACGGCGGGTCAGATACCCCGAGTCGGCGGTACGGAGCGCGGTGTCGGACAGCGATTTGCGCGAGCCCTTGGCGCCCATGAAATACTCCAGGATGTTCAGGCCCTCACGGAAGTTGGACTTGATCGGGATTTCGATGGTGCGGCCGTTGGTGGCGAACATCAGCCCGCGCATACCGGCCAGCTGGCGCATTTGCGCCACCGAGCCGCGGGCGCCCGAATCCGACATGATTTTAATCGGGTTGTACTGGCTGAAGCTGCGCTGCAGGGCCTCGGTCACATCGTTTGTAGTCTTATCCCACAGGCGCACCACGGCGTTGTAGCGCTCCTCGTTCGAGAACATACCGCGGCGGTAATAATCGTTCAGCACGTCCACCTGCTTCTGCGCGGCGTCGATCAGTCCGGCCTTTTCCTCGGGGATGGTCATGTCGTAAACCGAAATCGAGAAGGACGCCCGGGTGGAATACTTGTAGCCCAGAGCCTTGATTTCATCCAGCATGTCGGCGCAGACGGCCGGGCCGTTGTTGCGGATGCAGTTGTCGATGATCTGGCCGAGCTGCTTCTTTTTGATGACGAACTCGACCTCCAGCCGGAACTCGTTGCCCGGCTTGCTGCGGTCCACAAAGCCAAGGTTCTGGGGGATGGCCTGATTGTAAATCATCCGCCCCAGGGTTGTGGTAATGACCGCGGAGCGCTCCACCCCGTCAATGGTTTTGAACACCCGGACGCGGATCTTGGAGTGCAGCCCGAGCTGACCGTTGGCGTAGGCCATTTCGGCCTCATTGAAGTTGCGGAACATGTGGTAGTGGTAAATAATCTCGCCGTTTTCGTCCCGCACGGGCTCCCCGTTTTTATCCAGCATGGGGGTGCGGTCGCCCGGCTCGCCGTCCTTTTCCATGGTCAGGTAGTAGGCGCCCAGAATCATGTCCTGGGAGGGCACGGTCACGGCCTTGCCGTCCATCGGCTTGAGCAGGTTGTTGGCCGAGAGCATCAGGAAGCGGGCCTCGGCCTGCGCCTCGGCCGACAGCGGCACGTGCACAGGCATCTGGTCGCCGTCAAAGTCGGCGTTGAAGGCCGGGCAGACCAGCGGGTGCAGCTTGATGGCGCGTCCCTCCACCAGAATCGGCTCAAAGGCCTGAATCGACAGTCGGTGCAGCGTGGGCGCGCGGTTGAGCAGCACGGGGTGCTCCTTGATGACGTTCTCCAGCGCATCCCAGACGCAGGCATTGGCAGCGTCATAGGCGCGGTCGATCTTCTTCTGTGCGTCCTTGACGTTGGTGGCCTTGTTCATCTCCACCAGCCGCTTGATGACAAAGGGCTTGAACAGCTCGATGGCCATTTCCTTGGGCAGGCCGCACTGATAAATTTTGAGATTCGGGCCCACCACAATCACCGAGCGCCCGGAGTAGTCCACGCGCTTGCCCAGCAGATTCTGGCGGAAGCGCCCCTGCTTGCCCCGCAGCATTTCGGAAAGCGATTTGAGCGGGCGGTTGGAGGCGCCGGTAACCGGCTTGCCCCGCTTGCCGTTGTCAATCAGCGCGTCCACAGCCTCCTGCAGCATCCGCTTTTCGTTGCGGATGACGATGTCCGGCGTGCGGATTTCCATCAGCTTTTTGAGGCGGTTGTTGCGCGCAATGACGCGGCGATAGAGCTCGTTGAGGTCAGAGGAGGCAAAGCGGCCGCCGTCCAGCTGGGTCATGGGGCGGATGTCGGGGGGCGTGACCGGAATCACGTCGAGAATCATCCACTCCAGATGGTTGCCCGAGCGCCGGAAGGCCTCCATGACCTCCAGCCGCTTGATGATGCGTGTCTTTTTCTGCCCGGAGGTGTTCTTCAGCTCCTCGCGCAGGGAAGCGCAGGCCTCCTCTACGTCGATGCCCTGCAGCAGCTCCTTGATGGCCTCGGCTCCCATGCCCACGCGGAACTCATCCTCGTACAGCTCGCGGTATTCGTAATACTGCTTTTCGGTCAGCACGGCGCCCTTTTCCAGCGGGGTATTGCCGGGATCCAGCACCACATTCTGCGCAAAGTACAGCACCTGCTCCAGCGCCTTGGGGGACATATCCAGCACCAGCGCCATTCTGGAGGGAACGGCCTTGAAATACCAGATATGGGAAACCGGCGACGCCAGCTCGATGTGTCCCATGCGCTCGCGGCGCACCTTTTTGGTCGTGACGTCCACGCCGCACTTTTCGCACTTGTGCACCTCTTTGCTGTGGGAATTCTTGTACTTGCCGCACATGCAGGCGCCGTCCTTGGTCGGCCCGAAGATGCGCTCGCAGAAGAGTCCGCCGATTTCGGCCTTGAGCGTCCGGTAATTGATGGTCTCGGGCTTGGTCACCTCGCCGTAGGACCACTCCCGGATCATGTCCGGGGACGCCAATCCGATTTTGATTGAGTAAAAATCCTTGTTCTCCACCGCAGTTCTCCCTTATCCCTTATTCGTTCGCGTCATCGTCGTAAAATTCCGAGCCGTAGGTGTCATCGGCGTCCGATTCCTCTCCCGGATAGATCAGGTCATCGTCCGAGCCATTTTCGTCGTCCTCACGGTCCTCATCCTCGTCCCCGTCAATCTGGAAGGATTTGCGGAACTCGTCGTCATCGGCCATATGCTGGCCCAGCGCCTCGGAGATGGCCGCATCGTCGGCCTTGCTGCCGGAGCTCGGCACGTCATCGCTGATCAGCTCGGAGAGGTTGATTTCCTCGCCGTTCTTATCCTGCACACGCACATCCAGCGCCAGCGACTGCAGCTCCTTGACCAGCACCTTGAAGGACTCGGGAATGCCCGGCGTGGGGATGTTCTGCCCCTTGATGATGGCCTCGTAGGCCCGCCGGCGGCCGTTGATGTCGTCCGACTTGACGGTCAGCAGCTCCTGCAGCGTATAGGCGGCGCCGTAGGCCTCCAGGGCCCAGACCTCCATCTCGCCAAAGCGCTGACCGCCGAACTGCGCCTTGCCGCCCAGCGGCTGCTGGGTTACCAGCGAGTACGGCCCGTTGGAGCGCGCGTGAATCTTGTCGTCCACCAGGTGGTGGAGCTTGAGATAGTACATGATGCCGACCGTAACCGGGTTGTCGAAGGGCTCGCCCGTGCGGCCGTCGTACAGAATGGTTTTGCCGTCCAGAATCTTCAGGCGCTTCTCGGCGCGCAGGCGTTCGATCAGCTCGCTGTCCTCCCGCTCCTCGGCCGAAAGCTCGCGCAGGGAGCTGGCGCCGGTTTCGGGGTCGGTCGTCTCCTCATACAGCGGCTTGCCCTCGGGGTTCTCCAGCGGGAAGATGTCGCGCTGCAGCCCGGCCTCCTTCAGGCATTCCAGAATGTCCTGCTCGTTGGCGCCGTCAAACACCGGGGTCATGATTTTCCAGCCCAGCTTTTTGGCGGCAATGCCGAGGTGAACCTCCAGCACCTGCCCGATGTTCATACGCGAGGGCACGCCCAGCGGGTTGAGCACAATGTCCAGCGGGGTGCCGTCGGGCAGGAAGGGCATATCCTCGGGCGGGAGAATGCGGGAGACCACACCCTTGTTCCCGTGCCGGCCGGCCATCTTGTCGCCAACCGAGATCTTGCGCTTTTGCGCGATATACACCTTGACCACCTTGTTGACGCCGGCCGGCAGCTCGTCGCCCTGCTCATGCGAGAAGACGCGCACGTCCACCACAATGCCGGATTCCCCGTGCGCCAGACGCAGCGAGGTATCCCGCACCTCGCGGGATTTTTCCCCGAAGATGGCGCGCAGCAGCCGCTCCTCGGCGGTCAGCTCGGTTTCCCCCTTGGGGGTGATTTTGCCCACCAGAATGTCGCCCGAGCGCACCTCGGTACCTTTTTTGACAATGCCCTCGGCGTTCAGGTCGCGCAGGGCGTCCTCGCCGACGTTGGGAATTTCGCGGGTGATTTCCTCCGGCCCCAGCTTGGTGTCCCGGGCCTCGTGCGTGTACTCCTCAATGTGCAGCGAGGTGTACACATCGTCCCGCACCAGCTGCTCGTTGAGCAGCACGGCGTCCTCGTAGTTGTAGCCCTCCCAGGTCATAAAGCCAATCAGGGCGTTCTTGCCCAGCGACACCTCGCCCTGGCAGGTGGCGGGACCGTCGGCAATCACCTGTCCCTCCTTGACGTATTCGCCTTTTTTCACAATGGGGCACTGGTTGAAGCAGGTGCCCTGGTTGGTACGCTTGAATTTGATCAGCGGGTAGACGTCCTTCACGCCGCCGTCCGACACAATGCGGATTTCATCGGCCTGCACGCGCTCGACATATCCGGCGCGCGCGGCGGTCACCACCACGCCGGAATCCAGCGCGGCCTTGTATTCCATACCGGTGCCCACAATCGGAGATTCGCTGACCAGCAGGGGCACCGCCTGCTTCTGCATGTTGGAGCCCATCAGCGCGCGGGTGTTGTCGTCGTTCTCGAGGAACGGAATCATGGCCGAGGCCACCGACACCAGCATCTTGGGCGCCACGTCCATAAAATCGACCTGCGAGGCGTCCACCTCCACAATTTCGGTCTTTTCGCGTCCCACTACCTTCTGGTTGACAAAGCAGCCGTTTTCGTCGAGCGGTTCGTTGGCCTGCGCAACGATGTAGTGGTCCTCGGCGTCGGCGGTCATATACACCACCTCGTCGGTCACGCGGTTGCTGGTGGTGCCGTCCTCGTTCTGCACATGCTCCACCCGGCGGTAGGGCGCCTCGATAAACCCGTATTCCGAAATGCGGGCATAGGTGGCGAGATAGGAGATCAGGCCGATGTTCGGCCCTTCGGGCGATTCGATCGGGCAGACCCGCCCGTACTGGGTATAGTGCACGTCGCGCACGTCAAAGGAGGCGCGGTCGCGCGACAGACCACCCGGGCCCAGCGCCGAGAGGCGGCGCTTGTGGCTCAGCTCGGCCAGCGGGTTGTTCTGGTCCATGAACTGCGAGAGCTGACTGGAGCCGAAGAACTCCCGGATGGCCGTGGTGACCGGGCGGATGTTGATCAGCCCCTGCACGGTCAGCTTCTCGTTGTCCTGCGTGGTCATGCGCTCCTTGATGATTTTATCCATGCGGGTAAAGCCGATGCGCAGCTGGTTCTGCAGCTGCTCGCCCACCGAACGGATGCGGCGGTTGCCCAGATGGTCGATGTCGTCCACCACGCCGATGTCATGGGTCAGGCCGATGAGATAGCTGATGGAGGCGAAAATATCGGTTTTGGTGATGTGCTTGGGGCAGAGCTCGGCAATGCGCCGGCGCACCGCCGCGCGGATGGCCTCGGCGTCGTCGCCGCACTCCTCGCGGATTTCCAGCATCACCGGGATGCTGGCCTTTTCCCGGATGCCGCAGTCGCGCAGGTTCATGCCCAGCACATACTCCGGCTCCAGCGTGTTGTTGCCCATGACCTTGACCACGGTGCCGTTGTCCAGCTGCAGCATCACCTCATTGACGCCGGCACGCTCGATGGTGCGGGAAAGTTCGGGGGTGATGACATCGCCCGCCGCGCAGAGCAGCTCCCCTGTGATGGGGCTGACCACATCGGCCCCCGCGCGGTGATTGGCAATGCGGTTGTGAATGGCCATCTTCTTATTGAATTTATAGCGGCCGACCGCGGCGATGTCGTACCGCTTCGGGTCAAAGAAATAGTTGTTGATCAGCGCGCGCGCGGCCTCCTCAATCGGGGGTTCGCCCGGACGCAGCTTTTTGTAGATTTCCTTGAGCGACTCCACCCCCACGCTGGAATGGCTCTGCAGCGCCAGCTCCTCGGACTCGTCCCGCTCAAAGGTCAGGGTCAGGTGCTCATCCTCCCCGAACAGGGCGTAAATGTCCTCCCGGCTCTCCACTCCCAGCGCGCGGATGAACATGGTCAGGGGCAGCTTGCGGTTTTTGTCTATGCGCACGTACATCACGCCGTTCGCGTCTACCTCGTACTCCAGCCAGGCTCCGCGATAGGGAATGACTGTGGTGGCAAAGGTTTTCTTCCCGGCCTTGTCAATTTCGGAGGAATAGTACATGCCGGGGGAGCGGATGATCTGGGAGACGATGACGCGCTCGGCCCCGTTGATGACAAACGTACCGGTCTCGGTCATCAGAGGGAAATCCCCCATGAAGATTTCGGCCTCCTTGACCTCTTCGGTCTGCTTGTTGGTCAGACGGACCCGGACCTTCAGCGGAGCAGCGTAGTTCACATCCCGTTCCTTGCACTCCTCCACGGGGTACTTCGGTTTGGTGGTGTCAAGAAAGTACTCGATAAACTCGATGATCAGATTGCCGGAATAGTCGGTAATCGGCGACACGTCCTGCAACACCTCGCGCAGCCCCTCCTCCAACAGCCACTTGTAGGACCTGGTCTGAATCTCCACCAGATTGGGAAGCGGGTAGTCGAATTGGGATCGGGCAAAGCTCTTTCTGACGTTCTCACCGAGCCGCTGCTCTTTCACATTGATCATTGATTCCATCACACTCCATTCCATGAATTGGCCCGTCCGTGGGAGCCGGACGGCGCCGGTTGCCGTACATGCGCGTGCCGGTTGTTTGTGCAATCCGACAAGGGTCGGATTGCAGACAAAAAAGCGGCATTCGGAATTCAGGCGATTATAATGCAGTTTACTATTATAGCATGGATTTTCTGTTTTGTCAATACTTTTTCCTATATTTTTCAAAAATTATAAAAATAGAACCGAAGCATCGGTTCAAACCGAATGATCGGCCAAAGCAACGGCGCATTTCCGGCCGCGCGGCCCGGCACCGAGGCCTTTGCGGCAGGGAATGTCGGCGGTGTGGGAGAGGAAGGCGGACAGGATCCCCCTGTTCCGGTGGACTCCGGCCCGGATACGAAACAGCGCCCACGCCATGGCCAAAGCCGCGGAATGGGCGCTGTTTGTCTGTGGTCAACGCATCAGCGCAGCAGCAGCGCCGCTGCGGTCTGCCAGAGCAGACCGAGCAGCGTGGCTGCCCAAAAATACCAGTGCCGGGTTTTGTGCCGGAACAGCAGCATTCCCAGCAGCGCCCCGGCGGCCCCGCCCAGCAGCGCGGCGCCCAGCAGAACCGATTCCCGGACCCGCCAGCGGTGGCGCCGGGCCTTGCATTTGTCCCAGCCGTACAGCACAAAGGCGGCAAGGCTCATGCAGGCGCAGAAAATCAGGAATATCCGGAGTGCGTTCATGGAGTTTCTCCTTTCTGTACGGCTCCGGAGCCGTCCCCGGGGACAGGGCCGCGTGCCTTTTGCCTGGAGCGGAAATACAGAACGATGCAGGTGACCACATCGACGCAGAACACAAACTGGCAGACGCCAAGCAGAACGGCCGCGCCGGTGCGCAGCCGGTGCTCCCGGGCGCAGCGCAGGGCGGCGGTCGCTCCGACCAGTCCGCTGAGCGCAATGGTCACGCAGTCAAAGCAGACAAAGAAGATGAGAAAGCCGAGTCCCCATACCGACAGCAGCAGGGACAGCAGCCCGAGCCCGAAGATGACCAGGTATGCAGGGATCTGGCAGAGCTTGATCAGCACGGTCAGCCCGGCCATCTGCCTGCCCGGGGCCCGGCGCGCCAGGGCGGCGATGCAGACCGCCAGCGTGCAGGCGCCTGCCGCCAGCGCGCAGACCGCCAGCGCCAGCATCAGCAGATACCCGTTGCTGCGGAACACTGTCTCCATCAGGAATCCGGTAAACAGGCAGTGCAGCGCCAGCAAAAGCGTGTATGGCAGCAGTATGACGGGCAGGGACAGAAGGACGAGGACGCATTTTCGCATGTGTTTGTCTCCTTTCGTCGGCCGCAGGGGCCGCGTTGGTAGGGCAGGGCTCCGGCTCCTGCGTCAGACGGTTTTCTTTTTGACTGCGTGCAGCAGGATATACAGACCGACCAGCGCCAGTGTGGCAAGGCCGAGCACGGCATACATCGCCGGAATTCCGACCGGAGTGCCGAAAAAGGCGAGGTTGCAGTCCAGCGAATCCCGGATGCCCTCCACGGCCTCCTCCGGCACACCGTGCGCCCGCAGCTCCTCCAATGCGCCGCGCAGGGCATGATTGCGGATGAGCGAGGTACCGTAGGTGCCGGGCAGCAGCGAGAGTGCCTTTTGCAGCTGGTCTCCGAAGGAGGAAATTGGCATATAGGCCCCGCAGAGAAAGCCATAGCCGGCGCTGATGACGGCGCCCACAGCCGAGATCTGCCCCTGGGTGGAGAGGAACAGGTTGACAACCGAGGACAGCGCCGTGCCGAAGAGTGTCAGCAGCAGCACGTCCAGGAACAGCAGGCAAACGTCGGCTGCCGAGAGGTACCATCCCGTAACGGCCACATACAACAGGCAGATGCCGGTGGCAACAAAGCAGATGAGCAGGGTGGAGATGAGGGTGGCCGCGTAATAGCCGACGGCCAGCACGGCCGGCCGCATCGGGGAGATGCGCAGATCCCGGATGGTGCCGTTGGCCTTGTCCTGCACCATCACAAAATTGGAGCAAAAGGCCACCGTTACGCAGGAAACGGCCAGGATGGAGGATATCAGCTGTCCCCCCACCAGCCCGTCCACCAGGTCCTCCGGCAGCTGCAGCGCGGGGGGCAGGGCGGCTGTAAAGCTGTCGCGGTATACCCCTGCCAGAAAGGTGGCGTACAGCACCAGCAGGATGGCTGGGGTAATCAGAGAGGTGAAAAACATGCCCTTGTCCCTGAAAAACAGCCTGACATTCCGCTTGATGACAATTCCCGTCCGGCTCATTTTCCGTTCCCCCCTTCCAGCGTTTTCCCGGTGACCGCCAGGAAGACGTCGTCCATTTTTCCCTTGGTGATTTCGTAATCCCGGAAGACCTCCGGGTGCTTCAGAATCAGCCCTGTGGCCGTCCCGGTATCCGGGACCGACAGGCGGTATGCTCCCTTGCGCGTCTCATAGTCCCGCCCCAGCGAACGGACCTCCTCCTCGCTGGCGCCGTAAAGGGTGATGTAATCCCCGGTGTAGGTGTTTTTCAGCTCCAGCGGCGTGCCCCGGGCGGCGATCCGGCCGCTGTCGATGATGACCACATAATCGGCCTCGGCGGCCTCCTCCATGTAATGCGTGGTGAGAAATACCGTCATATGCTCGCTCCGGCGCAGGCCGGCAATGACATTCCAGATGGTTCGGCGGGTCTGTGGGTCCAGCCCGGTGGTCGGCTCGTCCAGAATCAGAATTTTCGGCCGATGGAACAGGGCGCGCGCAATGTCAATCCTGCGGCGCTGCCCGCCCGAAAGCCTGCCCAGCGTGCGCCGGAGCAGGTCCCCAAAGTCCAGCAGCTCCGCCAGCTCGCTCAGGCGTTTGCGATAGGCCGCGCCGGTGATGCCGTACAGGGCGGCTCTGCTTTCCAGATTGTCGGCCACCGTCAGCGGGGCGTCCAGCGCCGAGGTCTGAAACACCACGCCCAGCCCGCGCTTGATGGCGTCTGCGTCGCGGTCCAGGTCCTGCCCGTCAATCACCACGCTGCCGCCGTCCTTTGGCAGCTGCCCGCACAGGATGTTGATGGTGGTGGATTTGCCCGCGCCGTTGACCCCGAGAAAGGCGAACAGCTCGCCCTGCCGGACCCGGAAGCTCAGGTCCTGCACCGCCCGGATGTCCCCGAAGCGCTTGTCCAGATGATCGATTTGTATGATGTCTTTCATAAAGGGCTCCTTCGCCTTTCTCTCGTTTACAAAATCAGCATGGCGTCCCCGAAGCTGAAAAAGCGGTAGCGCTCGCGCACGGCCACGCGGTAGGCCTCCAGCATCCGTTCCCGGCTGTAAAAGGCCGAAACCAGCATCAGCAGAGTACTTTGCGGCAGGTGGAAGTTGGTAATCAGGGCGTCCACCGCCTTGAAGCGATAGCCGGGATAGATGAAAATGCCGGTGTCCCCCTGCATGGCGGGGATATGGCCGTCCTCCTCCGCCACGGTTTCTATCGTGCGGCAGGAGGTGGTGCCCACGCAGATCAGCCTCCCGCCGGCCTGCCTGCGCTCGTTGATGATGCGGGCACTTTCGGCCGGGACCGAGAAGTATTCGCTGTGCATCACATGCTGGTCCACGCGCTCGGCCTTGACCGGGCGGAAGGTGCCAAGCCCCACGTGCAGCAGCACCGGGGCAATGGCCACCCCCATCTGCCGGATGCGGTCCAGCAGCTCCGGGGTAAAGTGCAGCCCCGCCGTCGGCGCGGCGGCCGATCCCTCCTCGCGGGCGTAAACCGTCTGGTACCGGTCGTTGTCCCGGAGCTGCTCGGTGATGTAGGGGGGCAATGGCATCAGGCCGATGCGGTGCAGAATGTCGTATATGCTGCCGTACCTGCTTTCGTCATAGGAAAATCGGATCAGCCGGTTGCCTTCCTCCGCAATTTCGGTTACCTCGCCGGTCAGCATCCCGTCGCCGAACACCGCGCGCATTCCCACCCGCGCCCGTTTGCCCGGCTTTACCAGCACCTCCCACAGGTTCAGCCCGCGCTGGCGCAGCAGCAGGAGCTCCAGCGTCGCCTCGGGCCGCCCTTCCACGTGCCCGTACAGCCGGGCGGGAATCACCTTGGAGTCGTTGATGACCAGCACGTCCTGCGGGCGCAGGTAGTCGGTGATGTCCGAAAAATGGCGGTGCTCGACATCGCCGGTGTCCCGGTGCAGCACCATCAGGCGGGAGGCGTCCCTCTGCGGGGCAGGGGATTGGGCAATCAGCTCCCGGGGGAGCTCGTAATCAAAATCGGCGGTGCGCAGATCGGTCTGCGGCTTGCTGTTGACAATGGTATCACTCATTGGATCGGTTTCTTCTTTCCCACAGGTTTCGCAAAATCCGCCCCCCGCGCATATTCTGAAAAGGGGAGCGGCGGTCGGTTCCGGTCTTTATTATACCGCATAACGGCTGCTTTTGCAACCCCTATTCTGAAAACGGCCGGATTTTTTCGGCCCGGGAAGGAGAAAACCGCAATGAGCCTGCACAAACCAACCGTATTCAAGGGCGTTGCCACCGCCCTGATTACCCCGTTCCGCGATGGCGCCATCGATTACGAGGCGCTGGAGGAGCTGGTGGAGCGGCAGATTCAGGCGGGGGTGAGCGCGTTGCTGGTGGCCGGTACCACCGGGGAGAGCGCTACCCTGTCGTTTGCCGAGCACGGGGAGCTGGTGGCCTTTGCCAGGGATCGCATCCGCGGACGGGTCCCGCTGCTGGCAGGGTGCGGCTCCAACTGTACCTCGCGCGCCGAGGAGCTGGCCCGCATTGCCTGCCGCGCCGGGGCCGATGCGCTGCTGGCGGTCACTCCCTACTATAACAAAACCTCGGACCGCGGCATTCTGCTGCACTTCCGCGCCATCGCGCAGGCGTCAACCCGTCCGGTTCTTCTGTATAACGTCCCGTCGCGCACCGGCTTCCATATGACCATGCGGCATTACCGGGAACTGGCCCGGCATGAGCGGATTGTGGGAGTGAAGGAGGCCTCCGGCGAGCTTTCCCTGCTGGAGAGCCTGTGCAATGAGTGCGGGGAGCTGCTGGATGTGTATACCGGAAACGATGACCAGACCGTTGCCGCCATGCGCCTGGGCGCGCTGGGCGTGGTGTCGGTGTGCTCCAATGTGTCGCCCCGGCATATGGCCGAGCTCTGCCGCCTGTGCGCCGCGGAGGAGTGGAAGCGCGCAGGGCAGATGCAGCGCCAGATGCAGCCCCTGATGAGCGAACTCTTCCGCGAGGTCAACCCCATCCCCGTCAAATACCTTGCCTCTCTGATGGGCCTGTGCACCCCCGAATACCGCCTGCCCCTCTGCCCGCCCTCTCCCGAAACCTGCAAACGCCTGGAAGCCCTGCTGGCGCCGGAGGAGTGATGTTCGCCGGGGAAGAAGACCTTGGAGGGGTTGGCCTCTTCAGGAGAGGCACACCCCTCGGGGGCCTCCCCCGCCCAGACCTTCCCCGGCGCAGGCTCCCGCAAATGCATACGGTATTGCAAATACGGTATGCCGGCCTGCGCCGGGGAATTTCTTTTGGGGGGGCGGATGGATTTTTGGAATTTGCAGATGGGCGCGGTTGGCTGGCGGGATGCCATGGAAATCTTTTTGAGGCTGGATATCCAATTGGAAATGTGCAATGTGCAGTGAACAGTGGGCAGTGGTCTGTTGCCAGTAAAAAGGGAATGGCACCGGCTGATATGTGATATATTCCATATTCCATATTACATATGAATACACCCATACCATCAAAAACCGGACAACCAATGGCGGCTGTCCGGTTTTCTGAGATACAGGGCAAATCACTTTATATGGCGATATGCTCTGATTTTTACCTCCCCTGAAAAAGGACTTCCCCGGCTGCCGCCCGCCGGCGGTACACTTTCCATTCGCATTCATGTCAAAGAGGCGGGCGGCGGCTGGGGAAGGTCTCGCCGGGGGAGCCTTCCCAGGCGGGGCCCTCCAAGGTCTTCTCCAACTGTGAGAATCTTATCAGGCGGGGCTCTCGGGGGGCTTCTCCTATGGCGTAGTACTTACTCCTGGCCTTTGATGGGGAGCAGGCGGAAGGAGAAGCGATAGGAGCCCTCGCCGAGGCGGAGCGCCTCAGCCAGCGTGGGACCGCAGGAGTTGGAGCCGATTCCGGCGTGGCGGTAGTCGATGTTGACCACCGTCTGCTTCAGGGGCACCAGCTCGTAATCGTGCGGGGTATCGGTCAGCAGGCGGGGAGTGAAATGCGAGCAGTTGAAGCTGAAGGCCTCGGTCTCGCCGGCCGGCAGCGCCAGCAGACCCTGGCCGGCCTCGGCATAGGCCTTCATCCAGTGGGTTTCGGTATGCGCCATATTTTCCTGCGGGCGCACGTAGTGCTCGAAGTGGTCGGTCACGCTGCTCCCGTAAATGCCGACCAGGCCGGCCAGCCGTTTGTCGATGTAGGTTTCCATCGGGCCGCAGCCGAAGTATTGCAGCTTTTCGATGCCCTCGGGCATTTCAAACTGCACGCCAAGGCGCGGGAGCGTCAGGCAGCCGTTGAGCTTGACGTCGGTTTCCATTGCAATGACCACACCGGCGTCCGGCGCAAAGGTGTAGGTCAGGCTGCCGCGCAGCACCGGGCTGGTGGCGGCCGCCGCCAGGGTAAAGGCGGTGCGGATGACAATCCGGTCGGCCTCCTCGGCCTCCACCGTACAGCCGGCGCAGCGGGTCGTCATGCGGTCAAAGCCGACCTTTTTCCAGTCGCGGCGGATTCTGCGGTCATTGTCGGTGGGGGCGCGCCAGATGTTGGGCAGCACGGGCGCCGAGAGCAGCTGCTTGCCGGCGCTCTCCAGCCCCTCCAGCATACCGCTCTGGCGGTTGATGCGGTAGAGGGTATCGCCGTCGGTCACCGTGTATCCCAGGCTGTCGCTCTCCAGCGCAAAGCTCCGGCGGAGCAGGGGATGCACCGGGGCGAAGGACGGGGCCTGGACGCCGGGAATGCGGAATTGCTCCACGCCCACCTCATATCCGGCGTCCGCCCAGGCAGTGGCGGTGTTCCGCCGGTAGGAAACCGTGAAGTAGCAGATGCCGTCCAGCCCGTCAAAGGTTCCGGCGGGCAGGGCATAGCGGCGGCTTTTTCCGGGTGCGACCGTCAGCGCGGGAATGCGCCCCTGCCGCAGGACCCGGCCGTTGCGCTCCACCTTCCAGTACAGGTCGATGTCCGAAAGGTCGGTGAAGCAGCGGTAGTTGTGCAGGCTGAAGGAGCCCTTTTCAAAGTCCACCCCGCTCATCCGGCAGGGGCGGAGCACCTGCCGCAGCTCCAGCATACCGGTGTGCGGCCGGCGGTCGGGATAAACCAGACCGTCCACGCAGAAGTTGGAGTCGTTGGGTACGTTGCCCATGTCCCCGCCGTAGATGTATTTCGGGTGACCGGGGGTGCCGATGTCCACCGAGTGGTCGGTCATCTCCCATACGCAGCCCCCGAAGAAGCAGTCGTATTTGTAGATTAGCTCCCAGTAGGCCTCCAGATCCCCGGGGCCGTTGCCCATCGCGTGGCTGTATTCGCACATAAAGAAGGGGAGCTTTGCGGACTTGTTGAGAATGTAATAATCCAGGCATTCCTGAATGCCGGGATACATGCGGCTGTCAATGTCGATGTAGTCGTCGCGGATGCTGTCCAGCGCCTCGGGATGCTCGCCCGGCCGTGGGTTCTTCACGCGGGGGAGCAGCCGGCGGGTCAGGTCCTCGCTGTGCACCAGGCATCCCGGCATCCGGGCATGGAAGTAGTCGGCCATGGCCGCATGGTTGCGCCCCACGCCGCTCTCGTTGCCCACCGACCACAGCAGCACGCAGGCGTGGTTTTTGTCGCGCTCCATCATGCGCTGCGCGCGGTCCAGGTAAGACTGGCGCCAGGCCTCGCCGTCGGACATTTCGTCCCAGTTGCCGGTGATCTGCACACCGTGCGTTTCGATGTCGGCCTCATCGCACAGGTAAATGCCCAGGCGGTCGCACAGCTCGGGGAAGCGGGGGTCATTGGGATAGTGGCTGGTGCGCACAAAATTGACGTTGTGGGCCTTGAGCAGCAGCAGGTCGCGCAGCATGTGCTCCATCGGGGTGGCGGAGCCGAGCTGCGGGTGGCTGTCGTGCCGGTTGACGCCCTTGGCCTTGACCTTTTTGCCGTTGACCAGCACCGTGCGGTTTTTCACCTCGAACCTGCGGATGCCGATTTCCTGCCGGATCACCTCGCTGCCGCAGCCAAGGTACAGCGCGTAGAGGTTGGGGGTTTCGTCGTTCCAGAGCATCGGGTTTTCCACCGGCAGCTCCAGGCTGCCGGTGCCGTTGACCGTCAGGCTGCCCGTGGCCAGCTCGGCGCCATCGGGTGCGGTCAGGCGGTAGGAGACCTCGCTGCTTCCGTTGAGCGTCAGCGCGGCGCGGATGACGGCACGGTCAAAGGGCTCCGCGGTTTCGGTGCGCACGTAGAGGTCGGTCAGGCAGACCGGGTCACGCAGCAGCAGGTAGACCTCGCGGAAGATGCCCGAGGAACGGATTTTGTCCTGGTCCTCCAGATACGAGCCGTCGCACCACTTGAACACCAGCACCTGCAGCCGGTTTTTGCCGGGGCGCAGATATTGGTTGACAATGATTTCGGAGGTCATGTGGCTGACCTGGCTGTAGGCGGCAAAGCGGCCGTTGATCCAGACGTAAAAGCAGGAGTCCACGCCCTCAAACACCAGCCGGATGCTGCGCTCGGCAATGCTGGCGGCGTCGGCCTCAAACTCCCGGGTGTAAAGCCCGCAGGGGTTGTTGTCGGGCACAAACGGCGGGTCTATCGGGAATGGGTAGTTCACGTTGGTGTAGTGCGGGGTGTCGTAGCCGCGGCCCAGCGCGTACTGCCAGCTCATGGGGACGTCCAGCCGGTCGCAGGGGGCGGCCGCATCCTCCGAGAGGAAGTCTCCCAGCTCCTGCGCGGAGCGGAAATAGCGGAAGGCCCACTCCCCGCACAGCGAGACGAAACGGTCGCTGCGGGCGCGGTTGCAGGTGTCGGCCGCCTCGGCGCTCTGGTAGGGAATGAAGTAGGCGTGCGGCTCCTCGCAGCCCACGTGCAGCACGTCAAGACTGCGGTGCAGATTGAGTTCCTGATTCATGTTCGGTTCCTTTCTCCGATGAAACTTCCGCCGTCCGCATCGGTCCGGCGGAGAAGACAGAAGTATGATATCATGTTTTTGCTCGATTGTCAAGAAAAAGGCCGGAAGTTTTCCGGCCGTAAGGCATTTTTTTGCAATCTGTGGGGCTTTTTTTGCAGAATGTCAAGGGGCATCTTATCAAAATGTCGCATTCCGGAAATCCGGCGTGTAGGCGGTGCCCGAGGACGAGCGGGACTGCGCGTAGCCCCGGAATCCCAGGCTCCGGGCAGTCTCCAGCACAGAGGCATATTCAAACGAGGTCAGCCGGCGGCGGAGGTTGGGGTCGGCGTCGGGCGGGGCAAACTCCGGGGAGTACTGGCGCATCAGCGAGAGCAGAAAGGCCGAGCTGCCGCAGGCGTCGTGCAGCTCGCGCAGCACCCGCATCGAATCCTGCCGGCAGCCTGGCAGCACCAGGTGGCGCACCAGCACGCCGCGCAGCAGCGTCCCATCGGCCGCAAACACCGGCGCGCCGGTCTGGCGCAGCATCTCGCGCAGGGCGGCCAGCGCCACCGGGAAGTAGTCGGGCGCGGCGGAATAGCGGGCCGAGAGGGCAGAGTCGAAATATTTGCAGTCGGGCAGATAGACATCAATCAGCCCCTCCAGCGCGCGCAGGGTGTCAACCGATTCGTATCCCCCGCAGTTGTATACCACCGGGATTCCCAGCCGGGGCCGCACCTCGCGCAGCACCGGGATCAGCGCGGCGGCGTAGTGCGTGGGGGTAACCAGATTGATGTTGCAGGCGCCCCTGTCCCGCAGACGCAGCATCAGCTCCCCCAGCTCCCGGGCGGAAAAGGCCCGGCCGGGCAGCAGCCCCTGGCTGACGTCGCGGTTCTGGCAGTAGACGCAGCGCAGGTTGCAGCCGCAAAAGAAGATTGCCCCCGAGCCGTGTTCGCCGCACAGGCAGGGCTCCTCCCAGGGGTGCAGAACGGCCTTTGCCAGCCGCACGCCGGCAGGCATCCCGCAAAATCCGGCGCCGGTGCTCCGGTCGGCCCCGCAGCGGCGGGGGCAAATGCTGCAGGATGTGTCTGTCTGCATTCGGGTCAGCTCCTTTCGGTAGGGAATATACCGGTTTGACCGGTTTTTGTCGGTTTCCTCTTTACAAACGCCAAGGAATATGGTAGAATATACATCGGTTCCGGCGTGCCGGGCGGAAGACGGCCCGGTTCCGCGGCAGAGCAGGCGAAGCCGCAGGGGAAGGGCAGGGCATCCGGTGCGACGGGGACAGATCAAACAAGAAAAACAAGGAGAAAACCAATGAACTTTGAGACGTTTCTGAACAACATTGCCGAATGGGCCACACACGCCGGGCTGAAGCTGCTGGCAGCCGTTGTGGTGCTGATTATCGGCCGGTTGCTCATCAAATGGGTGATGAAGCTGGTTGGCAAGGGCAAGATGAGCAAGAAGCTGGACCACACGGTTGCCCAGTTCCTGACCCACGCGCTGCGGATTGCCCTGTACGTCATTCTGGTCATCATCATCATCGGCATTCTCGGGGTCCCCATGGCCTCCATCATCACGGTGCTGGCCTCGGCCGGCGTTGCCATCGGCCTGGCCCTGCAGGGCGCGCTGACCAACCTGGCCGGCGGCATTATGATTCTCATCTTCCACCCCTTCCGGCTGGATGATTTCATCGAGGCCGGCTCGTTCAGCGGCACGGTCAAGGATATCGGGTTCTTCTATACCGTGCTCTGCACCGGCGACAACCGCATGGTGACGGTGCCGAACGGCACCATCATGGGGGAGGAGATTGTCAACTACTCCTACCACGACACCCGCCGGCTGGATATGAGCTTTTCGGTGGCCTACGGCACCGACGTGGCGCGGGTCAAGTCGATTCTGCTGGAGGAGGCCGGACGGCATGAGCTGGCGCTGAAGGATCCCGCCCCCTTCTGCCGCCTGACCAAGCAGAACGAAAGCTCGCTGGATTTTGCCCTGCGCGTATGGGTGAAAAAAGAGGATTACTGGACCGTGAACTTTGACCTGCTGGAGACCGTGAACGACCGGTTTGTGGCCGAGGGCATCGAGGTCCCGTTCAATCAGCTCGACGTGCACATCGCCAATCCGAAGGACTGAACCGGCCGGCCGCCGCGCACCGCCGGGCGCATCACGCGCCCGGGGTGCGGACCGGCACAACCGATTCCGGGAGAACCGGGGCCGCCTGCCCCCGGTTCTCCCGGATTTTTGTCTTTCGCGCGGGGGTCAGCTCTGTGCCGTGCCCCGTGCTTTTGGCGCGGGGGTCAGCTCTGTGCGGCGTCCTGCTCCCGCAGGTAGCCGTCAATGGCGCGCAGCAGCAGCTCCACGGCCCTGGCTGCGGCGGCCGCCCGCACCCGCGTGCGGTTGCTGCCGGCGGGGGCGGAGAAGCGCTCGCTGACGGTTCCCGCCGGGGTGCTGATTCCGATGTATACCGTGCCGACCGGGTCCTGCGGCGTGCCGCCCCCCGGGCCCGCAAACCCGGTTGTGGAGACGCCGAAGTCGCTGTGCAGCCGTTCGCGCACCCCCCGGGCCATGGCCTCGGCACAGGCGGCGCTGACCTCGGTGTGGCGCGCGATGAGGTCGGGGTCCACCCCCAGCAGGCCTTCCTTGACCGCATTGGTATAGGTGACGCACCCGCCCGGGAAGACGGCCGAGCTGCCCGGCACGTCGGTAATCTGCTTGGCAATCAGGCCGCCGGTGCAGGATTCGGCCGTGGCAACCGTCATTCCCGCCCGGGTCAGCAGGCGCACCAGCCGGCGCAGCGGCATCACGGTGCTGCTCATGCGTCCCGCTCTTTCCGCCACACCGACAGGACCCGCCGCTGCCCGCCGGGCACGTCGGCGTCCTGCGGCACGTCGGCGTCCTTCGGGACGTCCTCTCCGGAGGTGTCGGCCCCGGTGCTGCCGGTGGAGGCCGGACCGGGCAGTGCAATCAGTCCGGCCGCCTTCAGGGTGCCAACCTGCTGCCCGGCATAGCGGCCGTTGAAGGGCCAGCTCACCTCCAGCTCCAGGTCGGTGGGGGCGTCGGGCTCCAACTCCACCTCAAAGCTCAGGGTTGCAAAGCGGAATTTTTTCTGCTCGTTGACCAGATTGTTGATGGCCTGGGTCTCAAAGGTCTGGGTCACGCCGTCCAGCGTGACGCTGCCGGCGTATTCGTCCTCCCGCGCGCCCACCGAAATGCTCCAGCACTCCAGCTCGACGCGGACGGTGACCTCCGCGGTTTCCCAGTCGTAGGAGACGGCCTCCCATTCGGCGCGCAGGGTCAGGTTTTTCGCAACCGTGGAGCTGATGCTGCCGCTTTCCTCAAACACCGGCTCGGCAACCGGCTCGGCGCTGCCGTCGGTGTACCGGATATACCAGATGCCGTCGATGATTTCGATCGATTCGATCTTGCGCCCGTCCGATCCCGAGACCTTGCCCACGGTGACATGGAAGCGGTCGGAAAAGGTGAGCACCAGATAGCCGTTTACAATCTGGGCGTCGGTGATGCGGATGCCCTCGGACTCCTCCCCCGTGTCGGTGTCCTCCGGGCTTTCCTGCCGGACGGCGCCGAGGTTGACGCTGGAGCCGTCCGAAAAGGTGAGAATCAGCTCTCCGGCGGCGTTCAGCTCGGCGTCCACAATGTTCTTCTCGGAGCTCTGCTCCCCGGTGTCCTCGTCCTCCCGGACGTTCCCCAGCATCTGCTTGTCTCCGTTTTCGTATTCCACAATCAGGTTGCCGTCTTCGTCAATCGTGAACACGGGGTTGCGGTGCGTCTGCCCGCACGAGGCCAGCAGCGCCAGCACGGCAACCGTCAGCGCGGCCAGCGCCGCGCGCAGAAATGCCTTCATTCTGTTTTCCTCCTTTCGGGCTCCCGGGCCTTTGGCGTCTGCCGGGGCCTGTCCGGCCCGGCGGCTCATTCGGCCCCGGGCGTCCGGGCAGGGGCGTCCGCCTTCTTTTTGTCCTGCATCCGGGCAATGGCCGCCCGCAGGCGCTCCATTTCCCGGTCGGTCAGCGCAATGGCGCGCACATAGCGCGAAATGACGTCCGGCCCCTGGTCGGCGTCCGAGGTAAAGTGCACATAGGCCTCCCGCCCGAATTCCTCGCACAGCGTCCTGCGGCGGTATTCCAGGGTTTTCAGCTGCAGGTGCAGGGCCGCCAGATCGGTGGCGGCGTTGATTTTCTGCGCAGCCATGCTGCCCAGCGCGCGTGTGGTTTCCTGTATGTCCTTCCAGTCCATGTTCTCCACTCCTTCCGGAGCCGTCGGGGCTCCACAGTATTATTATACTTTGCAATTGTAAAAAAGTCAACCGTATAAAACATTTTTTTCCGGAAATACTATGATGGCGGCCCCGCGCCGCGGGAATGAAGCAACCCGAAAGGATGTCACGCAATGGAACACAAGGTTTACCGCCGGCTTGCCGACGCACACGCTCCGCGCTCCCCGCTGCTGCGCAACTGCTGCAACGCCTTCTGGACCGGGGGGCTGATCTGCGTGCTGGGACAGCTGCTGCGCACCCTGTACGGGCAGACGGCGGGCCTGCCCGAGGAGGACGCGGGCACGCTGACCTCGGTCACGCTGATATTCGCTGCCGCGCTGCTCAGCGGCATCGGGGTCTTCGACCACATCGCCAAGGTCGCCGGAGCCGGGACGCTGGTCCCCATCACCGGTTTTGCCAACGCGGTGGTCTCGCCGGCCATCGACAGCCGCTCCGAGGGGCTGATTCTCGGCGTCGGCGCCAAGATTTTTACGGTGGCCGGGCCGGTCCTGCTGTACGGAACGCTGGCCGGCAGCATTTACGGCGCGGTGTGGTGGCTGATGGGTCTTGTGAGCGGCGGCACAGCCTGAGATGTTAAAAAAATGTGAATAATACGCCGGTACAGTGGACTTTGTATGGGAGATATGGTATAATAGACACGCAAATTTTTTGGTTTTTATCCTGATTCCGGCAAATCCCGCGGCTCTGTCGCGCGGGTGAGCGGGACGATCGGGCACAGAAAAAGGATGTTGCTTCCACATGATTCCGTTTTTTGATTTGCATACCCACATGCTGTATGGGGTGGACGACGGTGCCGGGACGCGGGAGGAAATGTGCGCCATGCTGGACATGGCTTACCGGGACGGCACCCGCGCCGTTTGTCTGACCCCGCATTTTGCTCCCTATATGGGGTGGGGGCGGGATGGCGGCCGCGCCGAGCGCGCTTTTGACGAGCTGCGGGCCTATGCCGCCGCGCATTACCCCGACATGCACCTGTACCTGGGGCATGAGCTGGGCTATCACGCCGCCTGTATGCAGGCGCTCAACGACGGCTCCTGCCGCACGCTTGGAAACAGCCGCTATCTGCTGGTAGACTTCCCGGAGGCGGTCAATTTTTTTGAAATTCAGAATGCCATGGGCCAGCTCCAGCGCATGGGCTATCACCCGGTGCTGGCGCATACCGAGCGCTACCGCTGCCTGTTTACCCATATGGGCTGGGTGCGGGAGTTTGTGCAGGGGGGCGGCATTGTACAGATCAATGCGTCCTCGGTGCTGGGGACCTGGGGCTCGATGGCCAAGATTCAGTGGAAGCGGCTGGTCCGCGAGGGGCTGGCGCACATTGTCTCTTCGGACGGGCACAACCTCTCCCGGCGGCCCCCGCGCATGTCGGTCTGTCTGCCGTATCTGGAAAAGCACTGCGACGCCCGTACCATCCGGAGGCTGATGTGGGATAACGCCTGCCGCGTCATCCGCGATGAGCCCTTCTGAGCTCCGGATACTTTACATATGGAAAGGAAACATGCCTGATGGAAGAAGAAAAAAACAGCGAAATGGAGATCAGCCTGCGTGACCTTGGTGCCGTGTTTTTGCACTGCTGGTGGATTATGCTGATAGCCGCCGTGGTGGTTACCGTGGCGCTTTACGCCTTTCTCAGCTCCACGCACAGGGACGAATACACCGCCGAGGCGAGCATTTATGTCATGCGCACGCCGGACGGGGAAAATACCACAACCTCGGATATTTCGATTGCCACGTATCTGGTGCGCGACGCCCCCGACCTGATTCTCAGCCACCGGGTGCTGGACGACGTGATACTCAAGCAGAACCGCATCCTCGAATACGAGGATCTGAGAAAGATGATTGAAATTACAAACGACGAGAATACCCGTATCCTGTACCTCTCGGTGACGGCTGCCGACCCGGAGGAGGCGGCGGACCTGGTCAACTCTGTGGCCGCTACCGCCTGTGACTTTATGAACAACGACATGTACGACGGTCAGAAGCTCTTCAGACAGGTGGATTATGCCGCTACCCCGGACAAGCCCTCCAACCCGGTGTCGCTGCTGCAGATTCTGCTGATTGCGTTTGCCTGCGCGGTGGTGGTGTATGTGGTGTATCTGGTGCTCTTCCTGATGGACGACAAAATCACCACGCCGGAGGATGTGGAAAAGCATCTCGGCCTGAATCTGCTGGGGCAGATTCCCAACAAGCAGGATGCCGGCCGCGGGAAGCGGTACTATGCACGGGATGCGTCCGGGCAATAGCCGAGGAGTGAATGAATTGCATGAAAACCATTGAAATCAATTGGGGAGAGCCCAACAGCTATTTTGTCCGTGAGGCCTTCAACACCCTGCGCACCAATATCCTGTTCAGCGGCAAAAGTGTCAAGACCATTCTGGTTACCAGCTGCGTCGCGCACGAGGGCAAAACCACGGTTTCGTTTGAAATGGCCCGGAGCCTTGCCGAGAACAACAAAAAGGTGCTGCTGATTGACGCGGACCTGCGCAAGTCGGTCACGGTCAGCCGCTATACCAGGGAGCGGGGCATCAACGGCCTGAGCCAGATTCTGTCGGGGCAGGTTGGCCTGGAGCAGTCGGTCTACCGCACCCAGCTTGCAGGGCTGGATGTGATTTTTGCGGGGCCCTTTCCGCCGAACCCTGCCGAACTGGTAGGCAGCCCCACCTTCAAGGAGCTGCTGGACTGCGTACGGGACGCCTATGATTTCATCATCATCGACGCGCCCCCCCTGGGGCTTGTGATTGACGCGGCCGTGATGGCCAGCGTCTGCGACGGCGCGGTGATTGTCATCAATCAGGGGACCGTCAAATACCGTGTGGCGCAGGATGTCAAGGCGCAGCTGACCAAAAGCGGCTGCCGGATTCTGGGCGTGGTGCTCAACCAGACCCAGCGCAGGCGCCGGAGCCTGCGGGGGGGCAGGGACGCCTATTATACGAGGTACGGCTACGGGCACTACGGCGCCGAGCTGGAGCATTCCGCGGCGCCCGCCCCGTCCCGGCAGCCGCACCCGGCCCGCCCTGCCGCCGCCGCGCAGCAGCAGAGGCCGCCCCAGCGCCCGGCCGCGGACGCACCCAGACGCCCGGCACCCGGCGTACAGAACAGCCGCCAGGAGTTGAAATAACCCAAGCCTTGAGCGGAGAGTTCCGCCGGAGAAGAAGACCTTGGAGGAACCCGCCTAGGAAGGCTCCCCCGGGCGGTACAGACCGGGCAACTTCTTGCATCTTTTCCGTCATGCATCGCAAGCCGC
>CALWQR010000015.1 GCA_944383705.1 uncultured Clostridia bacterium | reverse complement strand
TTGCCGAGACGGCTTGCGATGCATGACGGAAAAGATGCAAGAAGTTGCCCGGTCTGTACCGCCCGGGGGAGCCTTCCCAGGCGGCCCCTCCAAGGTCTTTCCCCTGCGCCACCTATCTCCCGCCGGGCGGGCGGTGGCCGGGGGAGTCTTCCAAGGCGGGGCCCTCCAATGTCTTCCTCCGGTCAATGAAGCTTATACTTCAGGCGAAGGTTGTCGGCGATCATGGCGATGAACTCGCTGTTGGTGGGCTTTCCGCGGCTGTTCTGCACAGTATAGCCGAAATAGGAATTCAGGGTATCCACATCGCCCCGGTCCCATGCCACCTCAATGGCATGGCGGATGGCGCGCTCCACGCGGGAGGTGGTTGTGCTGTACTTTTTGGCCACCGACGGGTAGAGCACCTTGGTCACGGAATTGATGATATCGCTGTCCTGAACGGTCAGCATAATGGCGGTACGCAGATACTGGTATCCCTTGATATGGGCGGGGACACCGATCTGATGGATGATTTTTGTCACCTGCGTTTCGATATCCGGCACCTGCTCCTCCATGCGCACCAGGGCAGCGGACACCGCCTGCTCCCGGGGGCGGCGCGTTGCGCGCAGGCTCTGGATGTGGTCGCACAGGCTGGGGACATTCACGGGCTTCAGCAGGCACATTGCTGCGCCGGCCTCGGTGGCCTGGATGAAGATGTTCTGGCTGGAGACGGCGGAGATGATGATAAACTCCGGCGGCAGCTCATTTCCCCAATCCAGGTTGCGGCATTGCCGCAGCAGTCCAATGCCGTCCAGTTTGGAAAGCCAGACGTCCGCGATTACCACATCCGGGTGGTTGCGGGTGATTTTCAGCATGGCTTCCTCGCCGTTTGCGGCGTCTTCCACGTTGCGGTAGCCGGCGCGGGTCAGTCCTTCGTGCAGGGTAGCCCTTACCGCGGAGCTTTCATCGGCAATCAGAATTTTCGTATTGTATTCCATCTCAATTCCTCCAAATGATGTGTGTGTAACTGCAGGATTCCTGATAGGAATATTCTACCATATTTTAGGTTTTTTTGCAATACCCAACAGTATAAAAAATTTTACATAAATTGCCTGCCAGAGATGGGCGATTTTTACAAAATCAGATATCTTATCCCTGTTTCCCAGTGTGTTTGCAGGGTTCCCGGAAGAAATCTGTCAAATCCATTTCCCAACGACCCTCAGCGTTTCGGGAAAAACCGATGGATTGGATCATGGTCTCGTCGGTATTCCCGGCGTCAAAAAAGGCGCGGTGCACGCCGCACAAATCGATAAAATTCAGGGCTGCGCGCCCCATGACGAACATCGGCTCCCAGGCTGCGGCTCCCGGCAGGGCGGCAAAATCCAGAATCCGGCCGCCGGCGTGGTCCATGGTGAACTGGCACACCCCGCAGAACTCCCCCTCGCTCAGGGCCTTGTAGGCCAGGGCGTCCGGCCGATAGGGCACCCGGCAGCGGCCGCACAGAATTTCCTGTTCTTCTTTGGACTGAATCGGCAATACTTCCAGCATCGCGTACTCCTTTGTCGGAATGGTCTCATGATTTTGGCGGCCTGTCGGGCGCGGCCGGTTCTCCCAGCAGGTAGGCAACCTCCTGCCGCGTCAGGTTCCGCCAGTGCCCGCTGGGCAGATCCCCCAGCCGCAGACGGCCGATGGCCACCCGGCGCAGCCTGGTGACGCGCAGCCCCACGGCGTCGCACATCCGGCGGATCTGCCGGTTGCGCCCCTCGTGCAGCGTCATTTCCAGTTCCTGCGCGCCGCGCGGCCGCACCGTGACCGGCTGCAGCCGGTAGCCGTCCAGGGTCATGGGAGCGGACAGCGCGGCCAGCTGTGCCGCGGTCGGGGCCTCTGCCAGCCATACCCGGTAGATTTTGGGGATGTCATGCCGGGGATGGGTCAGCCGGTTGGCAAAATCCCCGTCGTCGGTCAGCAGCAGCAGCCCCTCGGAGTCCATATCCAGCCGGCCGACCGGATACAGCCGGGAGCCGGGGACCAGGTCGGTCACCGGCCGCCGGCCCTTTTCGTCCCTGGCGGTACAGACAATGCCGCGGGGCTTGTTCAGCATGACATAGCGCTTCGGGCCGGCGGAGAGGCGGACCGGGCGGCCGCAGTATTCCACCCGGTCGAGCTCCGGGTCAATCTGCATCCCCAGCCCGGCCGGGCCCCCGTTGACCGACACCTGCCCGGCTAGAATCGCGGCCTCAGCGGCCCGGCGCGAGCAGACGCCGCAGTCCGACAGATATTTTTGCAGCCTCAGCGGCTTGTCCATTCGGGTCATCTCCTTTCCGATGTTTGCATACCGCCCCCGCTGCCGGTCGCAGGGCGGGCGGCGGGGGCAAGGGCAGGGAATTACAATTACAGGCCGAACAGCGCGCGCAGCCAGGCAAAAAAGCCTTTGTCCGGCTCGGCGCGCTCCACGCCGCACTGCACCGCCAGCGGCGTCCGGCCGATGATTTCCGCGCGACCGTCCCCGTCCAGGTCGCAGCGGAAGAGCACCTGTCCCACGGTTTCCCCGTCGGTCACCGGCGCGTAAAGGAAGCGCGGGAGCTCCACCGTGCGGGTGATTTCGGGATGCTCCCGGGGCAGAGAGCATGAGAGCCCCTGCGGATTGCCGACAAACACCGCCTCCCCGACGCCGCCGACCACCGGGACCATCAGGCAGATGCCGTCCGGCTCGCACAGCGTCACCGATTCGCGCAGCGAAAAGCCGTAATCCAGCAGCGCCATGTGGTCGTTCCAGTCGTCCGCAGCGTTCAGCGTGACCGCAATCAGGCGCACGCCGTCGCGTTCGGCCGCCGATACCAGACAGCGCCCGCTTTTTTTGGTGTAGCCGGTTTTGACCCCGATGGCGTCCTCGTACAGGCGCAGCAGCTTGTTGTGGTTGACCAGCAGCCGCACGCCCTCCCTGCCGGCATGGGGAATGGTGGTCTTGCGCGTGGACACCATGCGCAGGAAAAGGTCGTTCTCCAGCGCCGCGCGGGTGATCAGGGCCAGCTCGTGCGCGGTGGTGTAGTGCCCCTGCGCATCCAGTCCGTGCGGGTTTTGGAACTGCGTGTCGCGCAGGCCCAGCTCCGCGGCTTTTTGGTTCATCAGGCCGGCAAAGGCCTCCACGCTGCCGGCCACGCCGCAGGCAATGGCCACGGCCGCATCGTTGGCGGATTCCAGCAGCAGGGCGTACAGCAGCTGCTCCAGGGTCAGCTCCTCCCCCTCGGTCAGATAAATCGAGGAGCCCTCCACTCCGACGGCCTCCGGCGCGACGCGGATGACGGTGTCCGCCCCGGCCGTCTCCAGCGCCGTCAGCGCGGTCATGATTTTGGTGGTGCTGGCCATGGGGTGGCGGGTGTCGGCGTCCTTGGCGTACAGCACCGTGCCGCTGTCCGCGTCCAGCAGGACGGCGCTGTGCGCCGAGACGGCCGGGGCGGCGGATGCGGCAGGGGATGCGGCCCCCGGCAGGGCGGACAGCGGGACCAGGAGCGCCAGGGTCAGCAGCAGGCACACCAAACGGGTACGGGCAGGCATCATAAAAACAACCTCCGGGAACATACAGATTCATTCATGTATATTTTCCCGGAGGTGGAATTATGTCAGCCCGGCCTGCCGGATGGGGGGAGGGGCTCTGCGGCCCCGGTCAGATTTCGTCAGAGCGGCGCAGCTTTTGGTCGAAGGTCAGCGTATCGCCGTCCTCCGTGCCGTCCTCGTCCTCATCCGCATCCTCGCCGGCAAAGGCGCTGCGGATGCGGCCGATGATTTCCGGCGCGCGGTTGATCAGGTCGGCAATCTGCTCCACGGGGGTGGATTCATTCGGCGCGATCGGAATCATTTCCACGCGCCCCTCGGGGTACACGGTCAGAAATCCGATGGGGGATACCGTCACGCCGGTGCCTCCGCCGCCTCCGAAGTTCTTGCGCCCGTTGGTCTGCTGGGGCAGGTCAAGCCCGCCCGAGGCAAATCCCATGGAAACCTTGGAGATGGGAATGACCGTAATCCCGTTGTCCAGGCGGATCTGCTCGCCCACGATGGTGTCGGTGTCCAGAATGGTGCGGACGTCCTGCATTGCGTTGTTGATAATTTCCTTGATGGAGCTTTCGTTTTCCATGATTCATGTTCCTTTCGTGTGTGGGTGTGTATGGATGGAAACAGACGGATGCCTGCTTCGGGTTGACCGGAATTCATCAGACGGCCGGCGTTTCGGGCGGCCGGGCCGCAGGGGCGGCCTGTTGCCTGCGGCGGGCCTTGGCGCGCGCCCGGGCAGCGCGCCGGGCCAGCCGGCTGCGCGTCCGGCGAATGGCCAGCTCCTTTTCCCCGCGATAGGCGGAGAAGAGCGAGACCGCAATCATCAGCCCGCGCATCAGGCGCATTCCCAGCTCGATGTCCACCTCGGCGTCGGATTTCTGCGCGAGGTAATCGGGCTCGATGGTCATGTCACCGTCGCCGCGCTCAATGGCGTTGTAATCCGAATGCAGCCATTGCAGCAGCGGGGCGGCGGCGCCCACCGCGGCGCCGTAGAGAATGGCGGTGCGGGCCGCGTCGCCGGTGGCAATCCGGATGTGAAAGCGGCGCACGCGGATGCGGATATGTCCCCGGGTTTTCTGTACGGCCAGCCGCACCAGCGCCGTGATCATCCGCAGGTTCTCGGGCAGTCCCGGGGTCGGCTCGCCGGCTGCCGCGCGCTGCCTGCGGCGCAGGCGCTTTTCGGCTCTGCGGCGGCGCTTTCGCTTTTTCCGCTTGGCCTCCCGGCGCAGCGCCGCACGGCCGCGCGGCGTTTTTTCGGGGTAGAGCCGGAAGCGCAGCCCCAGCACCTTCAGTACCACCCGCAGCTGCCCGCGGTAGATGATGCGGATGCCGGCGCTGCCCAGCAGCAACAGCAGCAACAGCAAAACCAGCAGCGCGGCCAGCACGGCAAGCACAATCAGCAGTATCTTCATGGCCTTCCTCCTTTCTCCAAGCGGTGCAGGGTCAGACAGAGCCGTCCGGGGGCTCTCCCGGCGCGGCGTCCTGCGGCACGGCCGGGATGGCGTCCATCGGGGAAGCGTCCGCCGGGTGTTCCCGCGCCGCATCCCCGGGTGCATCCTGTGCGGGAGCGGCGTCCTGCGCGGTGGGCTCCGGCTCTTCCGGCGCTTCTTCCTCCGGGAGCCGTGCATCCTCCGGGGCCTGCGCGTTCTGCGCCTCGGCCTGTGCGGCCGCCACGCTCAGCGCCTCGGTCTCGGGCAGCTCGTCCAGCGAGCTGAGGCCGAACACCCGCAGGAATTTTTCGGTTGTGACATACAGCATGGGGCGGCCCGGCGCGTCCAGGCGGCCGGCTGCCTCAATCAGCTCCTTGTCCAGCAGGGATCCCACGGCATAGGAGCTGTCCACCCCTCGTACCGCGTCCACAAAGGAGCGCGTCACCGGCTGGTTGTAGGCCACCACGGCCAGCACCTCCATCGAGGAGGCCGAAAGATTGCCCCCGCGGCGGATGCCCAGCGCCTCCCGGATGTAGGGGGCGTATTGCTCCTTGGTGGCCAGCTGGCAGGAGGTGGGGTAGGTCAGCAGCTGGATGCCGCGGTTCCGGTCGCCGGTATAGGTTTTTTCCAGCTCCCGTACCATGGTTTTCACGTCCTTGACGCTCAGCCCCAGCACCTCGGCCAGCTTGTCGTACCGCACGGGATAGCCCGCAGCATAAAGGATTGCCTCAATTGCCTCATAAATTTCACCGGCGCTCTCCAATGGCCGGAGCTCGGGTGCGGTTTGCTTTTTTTCTTCCATTCTGTCAGTCCTGCCCTTTCTCTTGGCGGTCGGTCGGGTCCGGGAGCCGCTGTGCCTGCGCGGCCATGTGCCGGATGATTTCGTTCATATCCAGGCCGATGTCGTCCAGCAGGTCCTCGTCCCGCTCCGACAGCCGGTCCTCCAGCAGGGCTTCCACCCGCGCCTCGGCCTCCAGATCGCTGTCGTCGGCCGGCAGGGGGGCCGCGGGAGGCTCCGGCGCCGGAATGCCGGCCCGCGCGGCCTCGGCCGCCCGACGGCGCTCCTCGGCGCGTCTGGCCCGCTCCTCGGCGCGCTGCCGCTTGCGCTCGGCCAGCTTGCGCTCCCGCAGGATGCGGCGCTGCTCGCGGTGCATCTCGGCTCTGGAGGAAAGGGGAATCGGCTCGCCGCTCCAGTCCACGGGGGGCTTTTGCTCCGCGTCCGGGTCGTCCTCGCTGACCGTGAACACCGTATCCGCGCCGTGCACCGCGTCCGCGCCCTCGGTCTCCTCAATCCGGATGCGGCGCACCTTGACCAGCTCCAGGATGCCAAGGAATATGGCGATGAGGTCGGGCAGCGAAACCGCGTCCGAGAGCAGCTCGCGCATCGAGGTCTCTTTTTTGCGCTCCATGCGGTGCAGAATGCCCACAATTTTGATTTCCACCGGCACAATCGGCCGGGCAATCATCGGGGCAAAGACGGCCTTTTCCAGCTTGGGGCGGCTCTCGTTGGCGGCAATGATGCGCCGCACCGCCACGCACAGGCTTGTAACCTGCTGGTCGGCCACATAGGTGACGTCCGGGGAAATCTCGTCGGTGTCCTTGGCCATCCGTCCGCTGTAGATGCGGTAGCGCTCGGCCAGCTTGGCGGCGCCCTCCTTGGCCTGCTGGTAGCGCAGCAGCGCGTCGGCCAGCTCGGCGCGGGGGTCCTTTTCCTCCTCCTGCGGCCGGGGCAGCAGCATCCGGCTTTTGATGCGCATCAGCTCGCTTGCCATGACGATGAATTCGCCCGCTATCTCCATGTCCATGCTCTGCGCCGCGCGGAGATATTCCAGATACTGGTCGCAGATCAGGGAGATCGGGAGATCCTCAATATTCAGTTTGTTTTTCTGAATCAGCGTCAGAAGCAGGTCCAGGGGACCTTCAAACTGAAGCTGTTCGAGGTGGTAGGTGAGGGTTTCCATCGGGACTCCTTGGGGAAAAATCGGAATGGCAGGCGGGCGCGTCAGTGCAGCAGTGCCCGGAGCACGCCGTTGGCAATCGGGTGGGCGATGAGATCGGTCAGCCGGTCGGCCACCCAGCCAAAGGGAGAGAAATTGAAAAAGTAGGAGCAGAACAGCAGCGCAATGAGAATGCCGAACATGATCTGCCGCTCATAGCGCATCAGCCCGAAATAGGTCTTGGCGGGCAGAAAGGCCAGCGCCACGCGCGAGCCGTCAAACGGCGGAATCGGAATCATGTTGAACACCATATAAACGAAATTGATATACGCGCCGTACCACAGCGCCTCGGTCAGCAGCGAGAGCAGCGTGTAGAGAAAATCCGATACGCCCTGCGTGTAGGAAAAATAGAATACCGCGCCCCAGCACACGCCGTAGAGCAGGGTGCAGACCAGCCCCAGCAGCAGATTTGCTACCGGCCCGGCCAGCGCCGAGAGCGCCATGCCCCGCTTGGGGTTGCGGAAATTGCGGGTATTGATGGGCACCGGCTTGGCCCAGCCGAAGCCGAAAATCAGCAGGCATACAAACCCGGCCGGGTCCAGGTGGCGGATGGGGTTGAGCGTCAGCCGCCCGAGGTTGTAGGCCGTGTTGTCCCCGCACCGCCAGGCCACAAAGCCGTGCGCGGTCTCATGAACCGAGAGCGCCAGCATCATAATGGGCAGTGTCAGCAGCAGGGTAGCCAGAATCGATAGGAAATCACCGCCGGAAAGCAGCAGGGACAGTAACATGAAAACAAACTCCTGTTCTGCGCCGCGTGGGCGCCGAGATCAGCCGGCGTCGTGTGGACGGAGAGGTCAAAAGAATGCTGCGGAGCCGGGGATGCGGCGCGGGAGCGGCTCCGGCCGGGCTCAGAGCCCCTCGCCGTCCGAGCCGTGGGCGTCGGCCCGCATCATCAGCAGGCAGTCTTCCACCGCGCGGCGCTGGGTCTGGGAGATCAGCAGCTGCAGCTGCGCGACGGGGAGCGGGGAGAAGCGGTGCGCCTGCCCCGAGATGGCCTCGGTCAGGCTGCCGCTGTAGTAATACTCCACGGCCGTTGCCGTGCGCAGCTCGCACACAAAATCCTCCACGCAGATGACATAGCCCTCGCGGTCCATGCAGTAGCGCATCAGGAAGATTTCGTGCGGTTCACCCGGCGCGCACTCGCCGCCGGGCAGACCGTACCCCCCGTCGGTCGGCAGCGCGCACAGCTCGCCGCCTGTCACGGCAATCAGATAAACATACTGCTTCATCGCAATCCTCCTTTACGGCCGGACGCCCGTGGCGTCGGCAATCCGCCGCCACAGCTCGGTTTTTCCCTCTCCGCGGGGCGCGGAATAAAAGATGACGGGACAGCCGGCCGGAATCAACCGGTGCGCGGCCAGGCGCTGCTCTGCCTGCCGGCGCTCGGCGGCGCCGAGCTTGTCGCACTTGGTGGCCACAATCAGGTAGGGCAGCCCGCTGCCGGCCAGGTATTGCAGCATGGTTTCGTCGTCGGCCGTAGGGCCGATGCGGCTGTCCAGCAGTTGGACAACCAGCCGCAGGCGGTCCAGGTTGCGGTTGCGGGTGAAGTAGCCGTCGGTCAGGTCCGACCATACGGCCTTTTCGGCCGCGCCGCGCCGGGCAAAGCCGTACCCGGGCAGATCGACCAGAAACAGCTGCCGGTCGGCCTCATAGAAGTTGACCGTAATGGTTTTTCCGGGCGAAGAGCTGACCCGCGCCAGCGCCTTGCGGCCGAGCAGCGAGTTGATCAGCGAGCTTTTGCCGACATTCGAGCGGCCCGAGAAGGCCACCTGGGGCAGGGGGTCGGCCGGGAACTGATCCGGCCGGCCGGCGCTGATGCGCAGACTGAGGTTGTTGAGATTGAGAGCCATGGCTTGCCTTTCTGGTATGCGGAATGCCGCCGGGCTCAGATGCGCATCTGGGGCGGCTGAGGAGGCTGGGGCGGGGGAACCGGCGCGTCGGGAATCGGTTCGTCCGACACATAGAGCGAGGCCGCCACGGTGTCGGTGCCCGGCAGCGCTTCGGCCGGGCGGGGCAGGGGCAGCAGGGCCTGCGCCAGCACCTCCTCAATGCTGCGGCAGGGAATCAGGGTCAGGTTCTCCCGCGCGGTGGGGTCCAACTCCTCCAGGTCCTTTTGGTTTTCGGCCGGAATCAGCACGGTCCGGACCCCTGCCGCATAGGCGGCCATGGTCTTTTCCTTCAGGCCGCCGATGGGCAGCACCCGGCCCCGCAGGCTGATCTCCCCGGTCATGGCCAGGTCACGCCGCACCGGCCGGCCGGTCAGCGCGCTGACCAGCGCCGTGACCATCGTCACCCCGGCCGAGGGGCCGTCCTTGGGGGTTGCCCCCTCCGGGAAATGGATGTGCAGATCCCGGGTTTTGTAAAAATCGGCGGGAATGCCGTAGCGTCCGGCAACCGAGCGCACATAGCTGACGGCGATCTGTGCCGATTCCTTCATGACGTCGCCCAGCGAGCCGGTGGTCTCAATTTTTCCGCTGCCCTCCAGCACGGCCACCTCTACCTGCAGCAGGGTTCCGCCCAGCTCGGTATAGGCCAGGCCGTTGACGCAGCCCACCTCGTCGGTCTCGGGCAGCGCTTCGGGCAGCCGCTTGCGCCCCCCAAGATAGGAGGCCACATCGGCCCGGTCAATCACCAGCCGCCGGGTCTGTTTGTCGTCCAGCAGCCGCCGGTCGGCCTTGCGGCAGAGCGAGGCAATGGCGCGCTCCAGCTGGCGCACACCGGCCTCGTGCGTGTAAAAATCGATCAGCTCGCAGACGGCCTCATCGGTGATTTTCAGGGTCCGGCGGTTCAGCCCGTGTCGGGAGAGCTGCTTGGGAATGAGATGGTTGCGCGCAATGCTCAGCTTTTCGCTGCGGGTGTAGATGTCCATCTCGATGATTTCCATGCGGTCGATCAGCGGGCGGGGGATCCCCTCCAGCGTGTTGGCGGTGGCAAGGAACATGCAGTCCGAAAGATCAAAGGGCAGCTCCACATAATGGTCGCGGAAGGCCTTGTTCTGCTCCCCGTCCAGCACCTCCAGCATGGCGGAGGTCGGGTCGCCGTGCCCGTCCCGGCCCATCTTGTCAATTTCGTCCAGCAGAATCAGGGGGTTGCGCACGCCGGCCTGTGTCAGCGCTGTGATGATGCGCCCGGGCATGGAGCCGACATAGGTCTTGCGGTGCCCGCGGATATCGGCCTCGTCCCGCACGCCACCCAGCGAGATGCGCACGTATTTGCGGTTCATCGCCCGGGCAATCGAGGCGGCCACCGAGGTCTTGCCCACGCCGGGCGGGCCGACCAGGCACAGGATCTGGTTGCGCAGCGTGGGGCTGAACTGCTTGGCGGCAATGTACTCCACAATGCGCTCCTTCACCTTTTTCATTCCGTCGTGGTCGGCGTCCAGCGCCTTCTGTACGGCGGCGGCGTTCAGACGATCCCGCGTGGCCTTTTTCCAGGGCAGGCTCAGGCAGATGTCCAGATAGTTGGCGATGACGGTGGCCTCGGCCGAACCGAACGAGACCCTGGAGAGCCGCTCGGTCTCCCGCAGCAGCTTGGCCTCGGCCTCCTCCGGCAGGGCCAGCTGACGGATGCGCTCGGCGTATTCCTCGGCCTCCGAGTTCATCTCGCCCAGCTCCTCCTGTATCGCCTTGATCTGCTCGCGCAGATAGTACTCGTGCTGGTTGCGGTTCATGCGGGCATTGACCTTGCGGCGGAGCCGCGCCTCCTCGCGCATCAGCAGGGATTCCTGCTGCAGCAGCATCAGCAGGGTTTCCGCGCGGCGGAAGGGGTCAAAGCACTCCAGGATGGTCTGCTTGTCGGGCACCTGCGAGAGGATGTTGGCGGCGATGAAATCGGCCAGCGTCCCGGGATTGTTGATGATCCGGGCGGTGGTGAGCAGGTTGGCCGAGCCGGCCGGCGCGTAGCGGAGATTTTTTTCCAGCTGCGTCAGCAGCTCGCGGGTGACGGCGGTCCCCCGCACCCCGCCGTGGTCGGGCAGGGAAATGGTCTTGCAGATGACCGAGGCCTCCAGGTGATTCTTTGCGCTGCGGTATTCGGTTACCAGCGCGCGGGCACGGCCCTCGGCAATGATGCGGGCGCTGCCGTTGGGCAGGCGGAGCATCTGCTTGATGTGCGCCACGGTGCCCACCCGGTAGAGCCGGGTGGGGTCGGGACTTTCGCTGGCCGGGAACTCCTCGGAGCTCGAGACCAGGAACAGCAGCGCGTTGCCGTTTGCCGCGGCTTTCATCGCGGCCGAGGAGGCCTCGTCGTCGGTTTCAAAGTTGACGGTGATTTGCGGGAATGCCACCGTGCCGTGCAGCACGGTCACCGGCAGGGTGAGCTGCTCGGCCTTTTCAATGTAAGAGGGCATGTCGGGTCCTTTCGTAGGAGGTAACATTCAAAACAATCATTATCATATTATAGCACAATTTCCATCGGATTTCCATAGGTTTTTCAAAAAAAGTTGCCCACAAGGGGCGGAATCTTGCAAAAAAGAGGTCCGCAGGGGCCAAAAAGCGGGAAATCGGGCCGGGGACAGGGCCCGCAGACCCGGGCAGGGGGGTCCCGCGGCACGCCTCGGGCAAAAATAAAATTGCACACTGACCTGCCGTTTCTGCGCAGAGATGTCATGAGCTTGGCATTTCGCAGAACGATCCTTGCAGTGTGCAACAGAGGGAACCTGCCGGCGATTGCCGACAGCATAAATATTATACCGCATCAGGGCGATTTTGTAAATATTCAATAGTGACGAAATTGCGCGAATATTTTTGTGGAAAAGAATACGAGTTAGAATTTTCCGGCCGGCCGGCCCGCCTTTTTGTGTGCTTTTCCGATAGACAGCGCTGTCGCACCAAAATCTGGATATCTGGATTTCGGAACGACGGAAATTTTTTTGAAAAAAGACTTGACAGCAGGAAAAAACTGTGGTATAATATCGTGAAAACAAAGCAGAGCCTCCGCTCTCACCCTGCCGCAGATGCGCGGCTGCGGTTGATAGTCGTTTACCCGCCGTGTGGCGGGAGAGAACCGTGCGGAGACTGTGTCTTTGTACGGCAATTTTTATTCTGGAGGTGTTGAACGATTAGCGCAAAAGACAAAGAGGCCCTGCTGAACGAGGAAATCACCGCCAAGGAGATCCGGCTGATCGGCTCCAACGGGGAGACTCTCGGTATCATGAGCGCTGCCAAGGCGTTGGAGCAGGCATATGACCGCGGCATGGATCTGGTGATGATGTCGGCTCAGGCCAATCCGCCCGTCTGCAAAATCATGGATTACGGCAAATACCGCTTCGAGCGTGACAAACGCGAAAAAGAGGCGCGGAAAAAGCAGCAGACCATGGAGCTCAAGGAAATTCAGCTTTCCCTGCGCATTGACACGCATGATTTTGAGACCAAGGCCCGCCATGCCCAGCGCTTTTTGGGCGAGGGGAACAAGGTCCGTGTGGTGATGCGCTTCCGGGGACGGGAAATGAGCCATACCGATCTCGGCCGGGAGGTGCTGGACCGCTTTGTGCAGGCCTGCAACGGCATGGGCGTAGTGGAAAAGAGCCCGGTGCTGGACGGCAGAATCATCAGCATGGTCATCTCGCCAGTCAAAGCCAAATAATTCAGAGTCCGGAAAAAATTGCAAGGCTCCGGCGGCATCCCGCCGCGGGAGGAACAGAGAAAGGGAGTTTTCAAAATGGGAAAAATCAAAACACATAAGGCGTCTGCCAAGCGATTCTCCGTCACCGCAAACGGCAAGGTGAAAATGTTTCACAGCTCTCACCGCCACAACACCGGCTGGAAGAGCGCAAAGCGGCTGCGTCATCTGCGCTCCAGCGCTCTGGTGCAGGGCAAGATGGCCGCAAATATCAAGTCGATGGTGAAGTAAGCGAAACGGAGGGAAAGAAAAATGGCAAGAATCAAAGGCGCGGTGATGACCCGCAAAAGAAGAAAGGCAACCCTGAAGGCTGCAAAGGGCTACTGGGGCGCCAAGTCCAAGCACTTCAAGATGGCGAAGGAAGCCGTGATGAAAAGCGGCAACTATGCGTTTGCCGGCAGAAAAATGAGAAAGAGAGATTTCCGCTCGCTCTGGATTACCCGCATCTCGGCGCAGGCCAAGGTGAACGGAATGAACTACTCCACCCTGATGCATGGGCTGAAAAAAGCGGGCGTCACCTTGAACCGCAAGATGCTGGCCGAAATTGCGGTTTCGGACAAGGAAGCATTTGCGGCGCTGGCGGCGCAGGCAAAGGCCGCTCTTTGAGCTGAAAAACCGAAAACCCGGTGAATTCATCGGGTTTTTGTCATACATGGAGTCCCCCCGCGCCCCGGCCGAAACCGGGGGCAGAGGACGTCAACGGAGACCGAAAGCATGGAAGAATCAGTCGAAATCATCCGTTCCCGGCAGAACCGCACCGTGGCGCTGGCCGAAAAACTGAACGACCGGAAGGCGCGGGAGAGCTGCCGCAGCTTCCGCTTTGACGGCTGCAAGCTGCTGGAAGAGGCGGTGCGCAGCCGGGTGGAGCTGTGCGCGGTGCTGCTGCGGGAATCCGGGCGCGAGGCGCTTCTGGAGCGGCTGTACGCGGCCTGCGGCCGGGATGCGCTGCGGGGCGTCGGACGGGTGCTGACGGTTGCCGACGGGCTGTTTGAGCGGATTTCCGAAGAAAAATCGCCCGACGGCGTGATATGTATCGCAAAATATATTGACAAATTCCAAAAAACCGTTACAATATATAATGACGCGGATTTCCGGGAGCCGGACGAGCGGATTGTGCTCCTGGAATCGGTGCGGGATCCCCTGAACGTGGGGGCGGTCATCCGCAGCGCCGCCGCCCTGGGGGTGGACCGGCTGATTCTGAGCGGGGACTGCGCCGACGTTTACCACCCGCGCGCCGTGCGCGCCTCGATGGGGGCGCTGTTCTGCCAGCGCATCGACCGGACCGCCTCGCTGCCCGGGGCCGTTTCCTGCCTGCGCCGGTGCGGCCGGCGGGTGTTTGCCGCCGCGCTGGATCCCGGGGCTCTGCGGCTGGGCAGCTTCCGCACCCGGCCGGGCGACTGTGTGGTCATCGGCAACGAGGGGCACGGCCTCTCCCGGGAGGTGCTGCAGGCCTGCGGACAAAGCGTGTACATTCCCATCACCCCGCGCGCCGAATCGCTCAATGCGGCGGTTGCGGCCGGTATTCTGATGTGGGAATTTTCCAGCCGTGTCTGACGGCGCAGGGCGCAGCCCACAGGGCGGAAAGGAGGAACCGAGCATGAAGCAGCAGGATTTGCTGTTCTGGATCTGGCTGGCCGAGGCGGTCGGCCCCGACAGCCCGGATTTCCGGTATCTGATCGATCTGTACCAGTCTCCCTACGATGTGTTCCGCGCCGGTGCGGCCGAGCTGGAGCGGGTTGAACGGCTTTCTCCCCGCGCGGTGCGGGCGCTCTCGGACAAGAATCTGCGGGGGGCCCAGGAGATCCTGCGCACCTGCGAGGCCGACGGCATCGGGATCATCCCCTATTCCTCGCCGCTCTATCCGCAGCTGCTGCGTGAAATTCCGCACCCGCCGGTGCTGCTCTATTCGGCCGGCACCGTGCCCGGTTGGGACCGCCGGCTGTGCGTCGGCATGGTGGGAACCCGCCGGATGAGTGAATACGGAATGGAAGCCGCGTATAAAATATCCTATGCGCTGTCCCGCGCCAATGCCGTGATTGTCAGCGGCATGGCCGCCGGCGTCGACGGCGTCTGCGCCGCCGCGGCCCTGCAGGCGGGCGGCTGCACGGTGGCGGTGCTGGGCTGCGGCCTGGACCGCGCCTATCCCCCTCACCACGGGCTGCTGATGCGCGAGATTGCCGCGCACGGCCTGCTGCTCTCCGAGTATCCGCCCGGCACCCCGCCCCTGCCGTATCATTTCCCGGTGCGTAACCGCATTCTCAGCGGGCTTTCGCACGGGGTTGTGGTGGTAGAGGCGGGCGAGGGCAGCGGATCGCTGATCACCGCCGGCGAGGCGGTCAGGCAGGGCAGGGATGTGTTTGCCGTGCCGTCGGCTGGAGGCGCGGCGGAAACCGGCGGCGCCAATGGCCTGCTGCGCGACGGAGCCATTTTCACAGCCGACGCCTCGGACATCTGCCGCCGGTACGCCTATCTGTTTGCCGAGACCCTGCACCCGGAGGAGGCGCGGGCGCCCGCGCAGGCGGATACCGAATGGCTGCGCCGGCTTGGCGTGCTGAAACTGCGGCGCGCGCCGCGGCAGCCGGCCCCCACCGGGGCAGACGGCGGCCCGGCCGCCCGAAAGACCGACGCCCCGGCTGCGGAATCCGGCGCTCCGGCCGCCGAACAGAAAGCGCGCCGGACAAAGCCCGCCGCACCCGCGGCGGAGCAGACCGCGCGGGCCCCTGTCCCGCCGGAGCCTGCACAGGCTGCGCCGGCCCGGGCACATCCGCAGGACCCGGTGCAGGCAAGGCTGCTGGACGCCCTTGCGGACGGACAGGCACAAAGCGTGGATGGGCTTTCGGCGCGTCTGGGGCTGCCGGCAGGGGAGCTGCAGACCGCACTGCTGATGCTGGAGCTGGACGGGGCGGTCAGCAAGCTGCCCGGCGGCCGCTACCGCGCAGGGCAGTAGAGCCGGACACTGCGGCGGAATATTCGCGCGCCGCATTCATATGATATAGAAGGAACCGGAATTTCTCCGCGGAAGCCTTCGGAAGAATTGCACAGAGCCGCTCCGGCGGCAGATTGGAGACAGAGAGAACTATGGCAAATAATCTGGTCATCATGGAGTCCCCCTCCAAAGCGCTGACGGTCAAGGGCTACCTTGGCAGCAACTACAAGGTCATTGCCTCGATCGGGCATGTCCGGGATCTTCCCAAAAGCTCGCTCGGCGTGGACATCGAGCACGACTTTGCGGCGCATTATATCAGCATCCGCGGGAAGGGAGATCTCATCAAGGAAATCCGGAAGGAGGCCAAAGCGGCCAACAAAATCTATCTGGCAACCGACCCGGACCGCGAGGGAGAGGCCATCGCATGGCATCTGGCCGCAACGCTGGGGATCCCGGTGGAGCAGAGCCAGCGCGTCTGCTTCAACGAGGTCACCAAAAACGTGGTGCGCGCGGCCATCAAATCGCCGCGGCAGATCGACATGAATCTGGTCAATTCCCAGCAGACGCGCCGGATTATGGACCGGATTGTGGGATACAAAATCAGTCCGCTGCTCTGGAAAAACATCAAAAGCGGCCTGAGCGCCGGGCGGGTTCAGTCGGTGGCCACCCGCATCATTGTGGAGCGCGAGGAGGAAATCCGCGCGTTTGTCCCGGTGGAATACTGGACCATCGAGGCGCTGCTGCACGGTGCGGACGGCCGGAACATCCCGGTGCACTTCTGGGGCAATGCCGAGGGGAAAATGAAGCTGAGCAACGAGCAGGAGGCCATGCAGGTGGTCAACGCGGTCAGGGGCAGGGAATACACCGTGTCCTCCATCAAGCGCGCCACCCGCCGCAAGGCGCCCGCGCCGCCCTTTACCACCTCCACCATGCAGCAGGAGGCCTCCCGCAAGCTGGGCTTCCAGTCCCAGAAAATCATGAAGGTGGCGCAGGAGCTGTACGAGGGCATCAATCTCGGCCAGGAATTCGGCGGCACGCAGGGTCTGATCACCTATATGCGTACCGATTCGCTGCGTGTCTCCGCAGAGGCACAGAATGCCGCCAAGGAGTTTATCTGCGCCAAATACGGGGAAAAATATTACCCCGAGACCGCGCGTGTCTACAAAACCCGGAGCGGTGCGCAGGACGCGCATGAGGCCATCCGCCCGGCACGGGTGGATCTGGAGCCCCAGAAAATCAAAAAAATGCTCACGGCCGACCAGTTCCGGCTCTACAAGCTGATCTGGGAGCGCTTCATCGCCAGTCAGATGGAATCCGCCGTGCTGGATACGGTGTCGGTGGACTTCTCCTGCCAGGGGTATCTGTTCCGCACCAGCGGCTATACCGTCACCTTCCAGGGCTATATGGCGGTGTATGAGGAGAGCGAGGAGGAGCCGCGCGACGCGGCCGATCACCCGGGCGAGGTCAAAAACATCCGCCTGCCCGAGCTGACCGAGGGGCAGAGCCTGTCGGCCGACGATGCGGTGCCGTCCCGGCACTTCACCGAGCCGCCCTTCCGCTACAACGACGGCTCGCTGATCAAAACCCTGGAGGAAAAGGGGCTGGGCCGCCCCAGCACCTACGGTGCCATCATCTCCACCATCCTGGCCCGCAGCTATGTCAAGCGCGAGGGCAAGGCCCTGGTGCCCACGCCGCTGGGCGAGCTGACCACCAAGCTGATGAAGGAATATTTCGCCGACATCGTGGACTACGGCTTTACGGCCGACATGGAAAACGCGCTGGACGAAATTGAAAACGGCAAGGCCACCATGCAACAGGTGCTCAACCGCTTCTGGCGGGATTTCTCCCAGGAGCTGGAGAGCGCCGAGAAGACCATCGCGCAAAGCACCATTGAGGTGCCGCCCGAGGAAACCGACCTGATCTGCGAAAAATGCGGCAGCCGCATGGTGGTGCGCAACGGGCGCTTCGGCAAATTTGCCGCCTGCCCCAATTACCCCAACTGCCGCAACACCAAGCCCCTGACCGCGGCCGAGCCTGCCGAACAGGAGAGCGCCGGGGAGGACGAGGGCAAAAAGGCGCCGGTCCCCGTGGATATGAAATGCGAAAAATGCGGGGCAGACATGGTTCTGCGCACCGGCAAATTCGGCAGCTTTTATGCCTGCAGCCGCTACCCCGAGTGCAAGTTCACCAAAACCCGTGTGCGGGATACCGGCGTGGCCTGCCCCAAGTGCGGCGCGCGGATTGTGACCAAATTCGGGCGCAGCCACACCGTGTTCTACAGCTGCGAGCGCTACCCCGAGTGCGATTTTTCCTCCTGGGATATGCCCACCAAGGAGCTCTGCCCCCAGTGCGGCAAAATGCTCTTCCGCAAAAAGGGCAAAAATCTGCTGGTCTGTCATGATACGGCCTGCGGCTACTCCCGCGAGCTGCCCGAGGCCGAGGCAAGGCCGGAGGGGGACCGGGACGGCGGGAGACCCGCGGAATGAAGCCTGTTGTTCATGTCTGCGGCGCGGGCCTGGCCGGCTGCGAGGCCGCCTGGCAGGCGGTGCGCGCGGGAGCGCGGGTACGGCTTTTTGAAATGAAGCCGGGGACCTACACGCCCGCCCACCACACGCCCGGCTTTGCCGAACTGGTCTGCTCCAACTCGCTGCGCTCGGATCAGCTCACCAATGCCGTCGGGCTGCTCAAGGAGGAGCTGCGGCGGATGCATTCGCTGATTCTGGAGGCTGCCGACGCCACACGGGTGCCGGCCGGCTCGGCGCTGGCGGTGGACCGCGACCGCTTCTCGGCCTATGTCACCGACCGCATCCGCTCCTGCCCGGACATTGAGGTGACCGAGCGCGAGGTGACCGGCGTGGAGCCGGACGCCGTTACGGTGATTGCCACGGGGCCCCTGACCTCGGCCGGTATGGCCGAATTCATCAGCCGGGACCTGGGGTGCGGCAGTCTGCACTTTTTCGATGCGGCGGCGCCGATTGTCTCGGCCGACAGCGTCAACATGGAGGTTGCCTATTTTGCCTCCCGGTACGACAAGGGGGAGGCCGACTATCTCAACTGCCCCATGACCCGGGAGCAGTACGATGCGTTTTACCGCGAGCTGATTTCGGCACGTGAGGCCGAGCTGAAGGAGTTTGACCGCGAAAGCCAGAAGGAGCTGCGGGTATTTGAGGGCTGTATGCCTGTGGAGGTCATGGCGCGGCGGGGCTACGATACGCTCCGTTACGGGCCGCTCAAGCCGGTGGGGCTGAAGGATCCCCGCACCGGTCAGGAGGCCTGGGCCGTGGTGCAGCTGCGCCGGGAGGACCGCGCGGGCAGCATGTTCAATCTGGTCGGCTTCCAGACGCACCTGACCTTTCCCGAGCAGCGCCGGGTGTTCCGGATGATCCCGGGGCTGGAGAATGCCGAATTCCTGCGGTACGGCGTCATGCACCGCAATACCTATCTCCGCTCGCCGGGTCTGCTGCTGCCAACCTATGCCATGCGGCAGCGCCCCCAGGTCTTTTTCGCCGGCCAGATGACCGGCGTGGAGGGCTATGTGGAGTCGGCCGGGAGCGGCCTTGTGGCCGGCATCAACGCGGCACGCACCCTGCGCGGGGAGCCGCCGCTGGTCTTCCCGGAGCAGACCATGCTGGGGGCCATGGCGGCCTACGTCAGCCGGGGCGGCGTCGGGGAATTTACCCCGATGAACGCCAACTTCGGCCTGCTGCCGCCGCTGGGCTCCCGGGTCCGCGGGGGCAAGGCCGCCCGGTACGAAAAGCTCTCCGAGCGCGCGCTGGAGGCACTGCGCGGGAGCATGCCGGCCGCCCAAGAAACTGAGTAAAGGAAACCGCCCGGCGCGCCCGCGCCGGGGTTGGATGCGATATGAAAATCATTGTGGATATGATGGGCGGGGACCGGGCGCCGGAGGAGACCGTAAAAGGGGTCTGTCAGGCGGCGCAGGAATTCAACGCCAGCTATATATTGGTGGGGAACCAGCCGGAAATCGAGCGGGTTGCCGCCGAAAACCAACTGGACATCCGCCGGTTTGACATCGTGCACACGGCGCAGGTCATCACCATGGAGGATGACCCGCTGTGCGTGGTGCGTACCAAAACCGAGTCCTCCATGGCTGTGGGGATGCGCCTGCTTGCCGAGGGGAAGGGCGACGCCTTTGTCAGCTCGGGCAACACCGGCGCGCTGTTCACCGGCGCCACCCTGATTGTGCGCAAAATCAAGGGGGTTCTGCGCGCGGGCATCGGCACGGTGCTGCCCTTTCAGAACCCGGTGCTGCTGCTGGACACCGGCGCCAACGTCACGGTGACCGAGGAGAATCTGGAGCAGTTCGGCGTGATGGGCGCCGCCTACATGCGGGGCATTTACGGCATCGACCGCCCGCGCGTCGGCCTGCTCAACAACGGTGCGGAGGCCTGCAAGGGCACCGCTCTGCAGCAGGGGGCCTACCGGCTGCTCTCGCAGAACCGGGATATCAATTTTGTCGGGAACATCGAGGGCAGCACCGCTCCCTTCGGCAGCTGTGACGTGCTGGTGGCGGACGGCTTTTCGGGCAATATCTTCCTCAAGAGCGTGGAGGGGGTGGGCAAGCTGCTGCTGGGCAAGCTCAAGGGCGTGCTCTACAGCTCTCCGGCTGCCAAGCTGGCCGCGCTGACCCTGAAAAAACAGCTGATGGGGATGAAAAAGGATATGGATCCCTCCGAGCACGGCGGGGCGCCGATTCTCGGCATCTCCCGCCCGGTCATCAAGGCGCACGGCTCCTCGGACGCCAAGGCCTTCAAAAACGCCATCCGGCAGGCCATTGCCTATGCGGATTCCGAGGCCATATACGACCTTGCCCTGTGCATCCAGCGCTTCAACGCGCACAAAAAGGCCGAGCAAGAACAGCAGGCGCAGGAACAGGAGCCGACGCAGCAGCAAGGACAGCAGGGGCAGCCCTGAGCCCCTGCCGGACAGAGAAAGGATCAGAGAATGCCAGAACCAGAATCACTTGACCGGCTGCAAAGCCGCATCGGCTACCGCTTCCGGGATCTGCGGTACCTGGAGCGGGCGGTGACGCACGCCTCCTACGCCAACGAAATTCCCGAAAAGAACCGCCATCTGCACTGCAACGAGCGCCTGGAATTTCTCGGCGACTCGGTGCTCTCGCTGACGGTCAGCGAGTATCTCTACCGCAGCTTTCCCTCGGCCAGCGAGGGCGAGCTGACCCGGCTGCGGGCGGCGCTGGTCTGCGAGGAGACCCTTGCGGGCTATGCCGCCGGGCTGGGACTGGGGGACTTTCTCAGGCTGGGAAAGGGAGAGCGCACCCACGGCGGCGCGGACAAGCCCGCCATCCTGGCCGACGCCTTCGAGGCGCTGCTGGCGGCCGTTTATCTCGACGCCGGCGAGAACGGGCGGGAGGCGGCCGGGGCGTTTCTGCTGCCCCGCATCCGGCAGACCGCTGCCAATCTGCCCTCCGGCGGCGCCGACAGCAAATCCCAGCTGCAGGTCCTGCTGCAAAAGGACGGCGCCCCGCCGCCCGATTACCGGGTGGTTGGCGAGACCGGACCCGACCATGCCAAGCGCTTTGCCGTAGAGGTGTATCTGGATTCCAACCGCATCGGCCGCGGGGAGGGCACCACCAAGCGCCATGCCGAGCAGGCGGCTGCCGCCGACGCGCTGCGGCTGTTCGGGGTGGGGATGTGAGCGCGGCCGCACGTGCCGCATACTGAACGTAAGGAGAACATCTGTTGTGTATCTGAAATCACTGGAAATGCAGGGCTTCAAATCCTTTCCGGACAAGACCCGCCTGCTGTTTGACAGGGGAGAGGAGGGAACCCCGGGCGACGGCTCCTCGCAGGGCGTGACCGTGATTGTCGGGCCGAACGGCAGCGGCAAATCCAACATCGCCGACGCGATGCGCTGGGTGCTGGGGGAAATCTCCTCCAAAAGCCTGCGCGGCAGCAAAATGGAGGACGTCATCTTCGGGGGAGCCGACAGCCGGCGGCCCATGGGCTATGCCGAGGTGTCGGTCACCTTTGACAACCGCGGCGAGTTTGCCCGGCTGGATTGCCCCTACGATGAGGTCACGGTCACCCGCCGGTACTATCGCGCCGGGGACAGCGAGTATTTCATCAACCGCAAGGCGGTCCGCCTGAAGGATATATACGAGCTGTTCATGAACACCGGCATCGGGCGGGACGGCTACTCCATCATCGGCCAGGGACGCATCGCAGAGATGGTCTCCCGCAAGAGCGAGGACCGCAGGAGCACCTTCGAGGACGCCTCGGGCATCGCAAAATACCGCCTGCGCAAAAACGAATCCGAGCGCAAGCTGGCCGAAACCGAGGACAACATGAACCGCCTCAATGACATCTTCTCGGAGGTGTCGGCGCAGGTCGGGCCGCTGCAAAGGGAGGCCGAGAAGGCCAGGCGGGCCATCGAGCTGATGGAAAACAAGAAAAAGGCCGACGTCAGCCTCTGGCTGTATGACACCGAGCGCCTGCGCGGAGAGCTGACCGCCGCCGAGGAGGCCATGCAGCACGCCTCGTTTGACCTGCGGAATGCCGAGGACAGCCTGCAATCGCTGGAGGCACAGAACACCAGGCTGTTTGACGCCTCCCAGAGCAGCCGGCAGGAAAGCGAGCAGCTGCTCACCCGCATCCGCGAGCAGACCGACCGCTGCCACGAGCTGGAAAGCCGGCAGCGTGTGGCCGAAAACAGCATTGCCCATGCGCGGGAGCTGATTGAAAATACCCGGCAGAGTGCAACGGGGGTGGAGGAATCGGTCCGGGCCGAGCGGGAAAGCGCCGCCGGACACACCCGGAAGATTGATGTGCTGCAAACGCAGGTTGCCGGGCTGAATGCCGAGCGCGACCGGCTGACCGCCTCCCGGGCGGAGCTGGAGCAGCGCCAGACCGCCCTGGAAGAGGCCGTCGCGCAGGCGCTGCACGACATCCGCGAGCTGGAGGCCGAGCAGATGGATGTGCGGGTGCGCATCTCGGTGCTGGAGAACGCCCGCACCAGCGACTCGGACAAAAACAGCTCGGCCCTGCAGGAGCTGGACGGCTACCGGCGCACCTCGCAGGAACTGGAGGCACAGTGCACCGCAAAGGAGCAGACGCTTGGCGGGTACAATGCCGAGTTTTCGGAGATCGAGCGGGAACTGACCGCGGCCGCCGAACGGCAGCAGACGCTGGCGGCAGAGCTGCGCGACGGTACCGAGGCGTGCAACCAGGCCCGCTTCCGGCGGGATTCGGTGGCGCAGCGCATCGCAACCATCCGTTCCATGGAGGAGCACTTCGAGGGCTACTCCGGCGCGGTGAAATATGTGATGAAGCAGTACGGCGAGGGGCGCATCACCGATGCCTCCGGCGCGCGCTGCGGCACCATTTACGGCCCGCTCTCCAAGGTCATATCGGTGGACGACCCCTATATCACGGCGCTGGAAATCGCGCTGGGGGCCAACCTGCAAAACATCGTGGTGCAGGATGAGGCCACGGCAAAGGCCGCCATGTACGCCCTGAAGCGCGGCGAGGCCGGGCGGGCAACCTTCTTCCCGCTCACCTCCATGCGCGCCTCGGCTCCCAGCCGGGAGATGACCGAGGCGGCCGGCTTCCGCGGATATATCGGCGTGGCCGACAGCCTGGTCAGCGCCGACGAAAAATTCCGCAGCGTGCTCTCCTCTCTGCTGGGGCGTACCGTGGTGTTCGACAACATCGATCACGCCACCGCCATGGCAAAGGCGCTGCATTACCGCGTCCGCGCGGTGACGCTGGACGGGCAGCTCATCAACGTGGGCGGCTCGTTCACGGGCGGCTCGGTGCGCACCGGCAGCGGCATTCTCTCCCGCGCGGGGGAGATCAAGCGGCTGCAGGCCGAGCTGGAGCAGGGAAAGCGGACGGTTGCCGACCTGGAGGAGCGGCTGGCCGGCATACAGGCCGGGCTGGACGAGGCAGGGCAGCAGCGTCACGCGGCCGAGGAGCGGCGGGAGTTGCTGACGGTCCTGCGGAATACCGAGAACGGGCAGCTGGAGCAGCTGCGCGCCCGTCTGGACGCCAACAACACCCTGCTTGAAAAGCTGACCGACGATACCCGGCAGCTGCAGCAGGCCCGGCAGCAGTACGAGGAGGACCTTGGCCGGCTGACCGTGGAGGAGCGGAATCTGCAGCACCGCATTGCCGAGCTGCAGGAGTTCCGCGCCGAAAAGGACGCTGAGCACGGGGAAACGGTCATGCAGAAGGAGGAGCTTTCCCGCCGGCTGACCGACCTGCACATCCGCATCAGCGAGACCCAGAAGGACATGGAAACCGAGCGCACCCTGTGCGGCAACGCCGAGGAGCGCATCGCGTCGCTTTCCCAGGAGCTGGAGGCCCTGGCGGCACGCATCCGTGCCCAGGAGGAGCAGATTGCGCAGACCACCGCCTCACTCGAGGCCGACCGCGCCGAGCATCGGGCCGGCAGCGAGCTGCTGGCACAGCTCAACGCGCGGCGGGGCGAGGTTGAAAAGGGCAACCTGGAGTTTGAAAAAAAGCTCAACGACCTGAACACCCGGCTGCGTGACAAGATGAACGAAAAAGAGCTCATCTTCCGGGAATACACCAAGTGCGAGAGCCGCCTGGGCAGCCTGCGCGAAACGCAGGACCAGCTGGCCGGCAAGCTGTGGGAAGAGTACGAGATGACGCGCAGCGATGCGGTTGCGCTGGGGTACCCGCCACTGACCAAGGAGACCCGCCCGCAGATGCTGGCGCTGCAGACCGAATGCAAAAACAAGCTGCGCGCCATCGGGCATGTGGACCTGGACGCCGTGAACAAGTACGAGGAGATCCGGGGCCGCTATGAGAAGATGAAGGAGCAGCTGGATGACCTGGAAAAGGCCAGAGGCGAGCTGAACGGCATCATCGGCCGGCTGGAGGACGAGATGAAGACCGCCTTTGTGGATTCCTTCAACAAAATCAACGAGAATTTCGGCAAGGTGTTTGCCGAGCTCTTCGGGGGCGGTTCTGCCGAGCTTTCGCTGTCCGATCCCGAAAACGTGCTGGAAAGCGGTATCGAAATCCGGGCGGCGCCCCCCGGAAAAATCATCAAGAACCTCATGCAGCTCTCGGGCGGCGAGCAGGCCTTCATCGGCGTGGCGCTTTTCTTCGCCATTCTGCAGGTCAATCCCACGCCGTTCTGCATTCTCGATGAAATCGAAGCCGCGCTGGACGAGGTCAACGTGGAGCGCCTGGCGCAGTACATCAAGCGCTATTCGCACGGCACACAGTTCATCATGATTACGCACCGCCGGGGCACCATGGCGGCGGCGGACAGGCTCTACGGCGTCACCATGCCGGAGCATGGCATTTCCAAGGTGCTGATGCTGAACATCGATGACATTTCCAAGAAGAAAGGAGAAGACTGGGATGGGATTTTTGGATAAGCTGTTCGGCCGCAAAAAGAGGGAAAAGGAAGAAGCCGCCCGCCAGGCCGAGGAACAGGCCCGTCTGGAGGCCGAAGCCAAAGCCAAGGCGGAAGCCGAAGCAAAAGCCAAGGCAGAGGCTGAAGCGAAAGCCAAGGCAGAAGCCGAAGCGAAAGCCAAGGCAGAAGCCGAAGCGAAAGCCAAGGCGGAAGCCGAAGCCAAAGCCAAGGCAGAAGCCGAAGCGAAAGCCAAGGCAGAAGCCGAAGCGAAAGCCAAGGCAGAAGCCGAAGCGAAAGC
>CALWQR010000014.1 GCA_944383705.1 uncultured Clostridia bacterium | reverse complement strand
TCCGGTCATGCTATCCCCCCTGTCCACTGCTTCTCTGCCTACACTATATGCCCCCCGCCCGCAAAAAAGACCTTGCCGATGGAGAAGACCTTGCCGATGGAGAAGACCTTGGAGAGACCCGCCTGATAAGAGTCCCGCCGTTGGGAAAGACCTTGGAGGGACCCGCCTCTTAAGGAGAGGCCGGTCCCTCGGGGCCCCCCCGGCGAGACCTTCCCCGGCGCAGACCCCCGATTTTCGCGCACTGTATTGCAATTACGGTATGCCCGGGGGCCTGCGCCGGGGATTTTCTTTTGGGGTAGGATGAATTTTTTGAGGATTGCGGATGGGCGCGGCCGAGTGGCGTGACTCCGAAATACCGGCTCTTTTGTACGTTTGGCAGAATGCTTTGAATGGAACATGGAACATCAGGTAGTGGCCTGTGGCCAGAGGTCAGAGGACAGTAAAAAGGCAACGACAACGGCTGATATGTTATATATTACATATGAATAAACCTACACTATCAAATATCAAAAAACCGGGCAACCCATGGCGGCTGTCCGGTTTTCTGATATGCAGGGCAAATCGCTTGTTATGGCGATATGTCCTTATTTTTTGCATACACCTCCCTGAAAAAGGCCTTCCCCGGCTGCCGCCCGCCGGCGGGGTGCCGGCCTTATGCGCATATCTGAAAAAGTGCAAGAAGGAGAGAAATATCTTTTGACTGTATGCTGTTGAATCGCGTTTGCTCGCAAATCTCAAAAATCCGACCGCCCCCAAAAGAAATTCCCCGGCGCAGGCCCCCGGGCATACCGTAATTGCAATACAGTGCGCGAAAATCGGGGGTCTGCGCCGGGGAAGGTCTCGCCGGGGGAGGCTTGGAGGGACCGGCCTCTCCTTAAGAGGCGGGTCCCTCCAAGGTCTTTCCCAGCGGCATCTATCATCTCCCCCCGGGGCGAGCGCGGCCTTTTCTGCCGGCAAACTGCCTGGAGCTGGAATTGGCACGGTTCCGAAATATTATTGGGATTGCTTTTATAATTTAGATGGTTTGCACAAGAAAGAGAAAAAGGTGGGCAGAATTTGACGTATGCAAAACAACCAAAAAACGGGAGTTCTGATTGTCGCCTTTGAACGATGTGTACATACAATCTGAACGGAATTTTTCGAGGATGTTGGCAGATTATATGTGTATATTGTTCAAATATGGGCGTGACTTGCAATGCCTGTAGAACGAATGTGTCACTTTTTGGCCGGAAAAAGAAAAGTGTAATAAAATTTGACAGGCGATGAAAAAAATAGTATAATAAAGGCATCCACAATCCGGCGGCCAGACATCGGAGCGGCCGCACGTGGAACAGCGGCCGGAGCCGGACACAATCAGCCGGGAAGGGAGGGGGTGCGCAGCGGCGGTGTGCGGGTCAGGCAGCTACCAAATCTATCATACAGAGAGGAGATGTTCAAGCACATGAAACAAACCAATCTTCCGTTCCGCCTTCTGCTCTGCCTTCTGTCCGCGGTGTTCCTGCTGGCAGCCTTTGCCGGTTGCAAAAAGGCCTCGGATGACCCGGTCGACACCACGCCGCAGAACGACGGGAGCACAGGTGAGGACGGGCAGGAATACGACAAGAACGGGTACCTGAAGGATTCGCTTCCGGCCGACCTCAACTTCGAGAGGAAGACGGTTACCGTCCTGGGCTGGAACAGCGAGGTGGTGGAGTTTGACGTCGAGGAGCTCAACGGCATTACGATTGACGAGGCCATCTGGCACCGCAACGACTCGGTCTGCACCCGCCTGAATATCAACCTGGACTTTATCATCACCAACGGCAGCGTTGCCTATGTCAACGATTATATGACCGAGGTGCAGCAGGCCGTCATGGGCGGTATGCCGTATGACCTGCTGGCCGCGCACACCCGCAGCATTGCGGTCTGCGCCTCTGCCGGGCTGCTGGACGACCTGAACAACATCGAGGGCAGCCATCTGGATTTCAGCAAGCCCTGGTGGAACAAGAACATCATTGAAAAGACCATGCTGGGCGATTCGCTGTTCTTCTCCACCGGCGACATTGCCCCCAGCTTTGTGCAGATGATTTACTGTGTCTATTTCAATGCGGATATGCTACGGGACCGTGAAATCGAATCCCCGTATGACCTGGTGGAGAACAACGAGTGGACGCTGGAGAACATGATGTCACTCACGGTCAACTTCTATCAGGACGTCAACCAGAATTTTGCTGTGGACCTGGATGACTACATTCCGCTCACCGGACAGTACTACGACTGGCCCGCCTTCCTGCACGGCTGCGGCGTGGATATGGTGGTACGGGATGAATCCGGCGATCTGATTATCGCGCCCGACCTCAAGGGGGAAAAGGGCATTGACCTGATGGACGATCTGCTGGACTGGGTGGTTCTGGACAACTGCTATGTCGCCAGCGACGATAACATCGTCCAGCACTTCCTGGCCGAGAAGGCCATGTTCATGACCACGCAGTCGGGCTGCGCTGCCATGCGCTTTGCCGACGTCACCTTTGAGTACGGCTGCGTGCCCATGCCCAAGTACGATTCGGCGCAGGAAGATTACATTTCCACCTCCCGCCAGCCCACCACGCTCTGGGCCATGTCGCGCGACATTCAGGCCGACCGGCTGGAGATGGTGACCGCAACCATGGAGTGCCTGGCCAGCGAGGGCTACCGGCAGGTTACCCCGGCCGTGTTTGAGACTGTGATGCAGTATCAGACCAGCGCCAGCCCCGAGATGGCCGAAATGCTGGAGCTCATCCGTGACACCGCGTGGTTCGATTTCGGCCGCATTTACTCGCAGGATCTCAATTCGAACGGCGTAATGTGCGACCAGCCCGGCCTGTACCTGCGCGATCACAAGCGCTGGGAGAACTATATCAACGGCACCATGCCCACCATCGAGGGGCAGCTGGCCGAGCTGAGCGATGACCTGCTTGCGCTGATCAACTGAACCGACCTGCATATGAAAGGAGCATTGCAATGAAACGCTTTTTTGCCGCGGCGCTTGCCGCAACCATGATGCTTGCCACCCTGCTTTCAGTCGGACTGTTCCCGGCCTCGGCCGAGATTACCCTGGCGGCCGACAACCGCGTGCTGTCCGACGGCGACACCCTCTTCCCGGGCACCCGTGTTTCCGGCTGGGGCACCCCGGTTCTTGACGGCACCAAGGATGAGGAGATCTATCAGGGCTTCAGCCGGATTTCCGACAATGTGGACGGCAAGGGCTCCAATGCCAGCTTTGACATCTGGTACGCCAACGATGCGGAGCACCTGTACTTCTATCTGGAGCTGACGGTGCCCTCCGGCAACACCAACAAAACCGCGCTGACCGGCAATGACCTGACGCGGCTCTACATCGACTTTTTCAACCAGCACACCCAGGTCTACCGCAAGACCGATAACGAGTACCAGACGCAGATTCTGAACACCGACACCGCCAAGAACCAGCAGGTGGCCGGCTCGGCCTCCAATTACAACGGCGGCCAGTTTGCCTATTTCCCGCTCGGCGGCAGCACAACCGGCACCCGCGGGGCTGAAAACGGCATCGGCAGCGTGGCCGGCGGCGACGTGGTTTACAGCATCCGGTACAGCGATGAAGAGCAGACCGATGTCAGCGGATACGTCATCGAGGCGAGAATCGACCTGCCCGATTACATTCAGGCCGACATCAACGCCGACCTGCAGCCGGTCATCGGCGTGGGCTACGAGGTGCGCAACAATGTGGACCAGCCCCAGTACAACCTGACCTACAACGATTTTGACATGGTCCCGCTGGAGAGCAACGGGGATTACTTCAACTGGCTCTGGGCCGATTACACCGTGGCGCCCGATCTGGTGCTTTCCAACGATTCCGAGGATAACCGCACCGATCTTGGCTTTACCTCGCCGCAGTGCGTGGACGTGACCGGTAAAACCGTTACGCTGGACGGCAAAATGGAGGCTGCCGAGGGCTGGGCGTCTCTGCCGTATGCCCTGATGGACGCCGCATATGACGGCAGCAGCATCACCGGGACCGCATCTCCGGCCCCCAAGCTTTGGGTCAGCGCGGATGACAGCTATGTGTACGCCTATTTTGAGACTGCCAAGATGGATTCGATCTGGCTGTATATTCAGTATGCCTTTGGCGAAGAGGTTGACGGAAACGATACGGGGCTGTTCGTAGAGGCCCGGTATGACCTGCAGCCCGCCGCCGACGGCAGCTACGCCGTGCGCTACAAGAACAGTGATATCACCTACACCGAGGGAAGCGATTTTTACGACAACTCGGCCTTTGTTGTGGTCCATGAGGACGACCGCATCTGTGTGGAGACCCGGATACCGATCCCGCAGAGTGTCCGGCAGGCGCGCGTCAACGGGGAATTCCCGATGTATATCGGCGGTCTGGAGCGCTTCACCAGCTCCAGCAATGCCGGCTATACCTTCTCTGCGGGCTTTTCCTGGAACAGCTGCATGGTGGAGCTGACCCTGCCCCGGACCGACGACCCCGAGGCCGCCGACCTGCCCCAGTGGATTGAGGACAGCAAAAAGGAGACCTACCACGATTCGATGGAGGGGCTGACCGTCAACATCATCGGGGACAGCTACTTCAAGGGCAACGGCCTGCTGGAAAACCACGTCTGGCCCGCGCTGCTGGCCGAAAAATACGGCTGGGATTACCTCAACTACGGCCAGAACGGCAACATGGTCTCCACCTATAACGATGTGGATGACCTGCCGCTGGTCAAGCGCTACCGTCAGATGACCAACAACGCGCCCGACCTGGTGATGATCAACGGCGGACGCAACGACTACAACAACAACGTGCCGATTGGCACCGCCGACAGCACCGATACCGACACCTTTATGGGCGCGCTGAACGTCCTGTTCGAGGGCCTGCGCGACAAGTATCCCGACGCGATGATGATTTACACCACGGTCTGGAATTTCCCGAATACCAATACCGAGAGCGAGCTGACCTACCTCGACTATGCCCAGGCAGCCGAGCAGATTTGCGGGAAGTGGGGCGTTTACTGCTTCAAGGCGTACGACCCGGCAGTCTCGGGGGTGGATATGACCGACGCCGACTTCCGTGCCGCCTACTGCATGAATCCCGACGACATCAGCCACCTCAATCTCTCGGGCATGAAGCTGGTAATGCCCAAGTACGAGCAGTTCATCGCCGAGTCTCTGGCCGACTGGGCCGAGAACAAGGATGAGATTCTGGCCGGCCTGGAGCAGAACGAGGACGACAATGACAATGAAGACGACCCGGCCGTGACCACCGCGCCCGTCCAGGATTCCGACGAGCCGGGCAACGACACCGCCGCGCCCACCACGCCAGAGGAGGATGGCTGCAAGTCCGCACTGGGCCTGCCCGTCATGCTCCTGCTGCTGGCGCTGACCGGCGTTGCGGCTCTGCTGACCGTCCGCCGCCGGAGCAGAAGCGCCTGACCCGCAGAGGCAACTCGACCCGCTCCCCGTCTCCGTGTGAGGCGGGGAGACCATTCCGAAACGGAGGAGACAACAGTGACCATGAAGCAAGCAAAGTGGATTTCCTGTCTGCTGGCAGCCGTTCTGCTGCTCTCCGGTGCGCTGCTGCCGGCGTCGGCCGCGGATCTGGTGCTCCCGGCCGACAACCGCGTGCTGACCGCCGACGATAGCCTGACCCGCGCGACCAGGGCCGCCGGCTGGGGCACCCCCGACATTGACGGTACCCGGGACGCCGATGTGTACCAGGAGTTCAGCCGGATTTCCGACAATATGGACGCCATAGGCTCCGATGCCAGCTTTGACCTCTGGTATGCCAACGACGCGGAGCACCTGTACTTCTATCTGGAACTGACGGCGCCCTCCAACAAAACCGCACTGACCGGCAAAGATCTGACGCGGCTCTGCATCGACTTTTTCAACCAGCACACCCAGGTCTACCGCCAGACCAATAACGAATACCAGGCGCAGATTCTGAATACCGACACCGCCAAGAACCAGCAGGTGGCCGGCTCGGCCTCCAATTACAACGGCGGGCAGTATGAGTATGTTCCGCTTGGCGGCAGCGCAAAAGGTACCCGCGGGGCTGAAAACGGCATCGGCAGTGTGGCCGGCGGCGACGTGGTCTACAAAATTCAGTACAGCGACGAAGGGCAGGCCGACGTCAGCGGGTACGTCATCGAGGCGAGAATCGATCTGCCCGACTACATCCAGGCCGATATCAATGCCGGCCTGCAGCCGGTCATCGGCGTGGGCTATGAGGTGCGCAACAATACCGATGAGCCCCGGTACGCTATGACCTGGAACGATTATGATATGGTTCCGCTGGAGAGCCACTGGGATTACTTCGACTGGCTCTGGGCCGACTACACCGTGGCGCCCGATCTGGTGCTTTCCAACGGCTCCGGCAACAATGTCACCGATTTCAGCCAGCGCCTGCCGGTCTGCGCGGACGCCACCGGCAAAACCGTTACGCTGGACGGCAAAATGGACCCCTCCGAGGGCTGGGCTGCCCTGCCGTATGCCTACTTTGACGCCGCGTATGACGGCAGCAAAATCAACGGCGGGGTCACCGGTTCGCCCAGGCTCTGGCTCAGCGCCGACGCCGAATATGTCTATGCCTTTTACGAGACCTCCAAGCTGGATTCGGTCTGGCTCTATATCCAGTACGCCTTTGGCGAAACGGTGACCGATGTGGACCGCAACCTGTTTGTGGAGGCGCGGTATGACCTGCAGCCGGCTGCCGACGGCAGCTACGGTGTGCGCTATAAAAACGCCAATTCCGTCGGTGGCGAATACGGCGAGGGAGACGACTTTTACGACAACTCGGCCTTCTTTGTGCTGGAGGAGGAAGACCGCATCTGCGTGGAGACCCGCATTCCGATCCCGCAGAGCGTCAGGGAAGCCCGCCTGAACGGTGAGTTCCCGATGTTCATCGGCGGCCTGGAGCGCTTCACCAATTCAAGCAATGCCGGCTATACCTTTTCTGCGGGCTTTGCCTGGGACCGCTGCATGGTGGAGCTGACCCTGCCGGCAACGCCGGCCCTGCCCGTGCTGGCCGGCTTTCAGACCTCAGCGGTTGGGGACGGTGCCTATTCGGTCCGTCTGGTCGGCGTTATGGGGGATTATACCCGGTATGCGCAGGCCGGCTTTGCCGTCCGGTATGTCTCGGGCCCGGATGCCGGCTACATCGGCAGCACCGCCCTGGCCGGGTGCCGGTATGTCTACACCTCGCTGCTGGCGGGGGAGCAGACGGTTTCCCCGTCCGAATACAACGGGCAGTACTTCTTCTGCTTTACCATCGACGGCCTGCAGACCGGGGAGGAGTATGTGTTTGAGGTCAGCTGTCGCACGCTGCTCAAGGGCGAGACCGAATGGCAGACCGGCGGCAGCGTACAGATCCGGCTGGGCGCGGACGGGACCCTGTCCTGACGTGCGCGGCACATTCCATGCAATCGGGAGGAACCCATCATGAAAAAAAGCTACCGGATGCCCGTTTTCTCTGTGCTGCGGATGCCCGCGGCCGACGTCCTGACCATGTCGGTCGGCACCAATCTGCTGGGCGATGACGACCGCGCCATGCTGGACGACCTGTTCGGCACACACTGACCGAGGTATTTGCCCGGCCGTACCGCCGCGCCCGAACCCCTGCGCGGGGGCCCGGCCGGGATTCTGAAATTCGGAGGAAAGAAGGAACCGAAAAATGTCCGTACATAATCCGGACCGGCGGGAGGAAACACGGCCCGCCCGCGCAGGTGATCTGCGCTGTATGTTCTACAATATTTACGGCTATGGGGACAATCCGGCACAAAAGGTGTTTCCCGGGCCGATGGCGCTGCGGCAGGAGAATCAGGCCCGCTGCATTGCGCGCTACGAGCCGGACCTGCTGGGCCTGCAGGAGTATGACAAACAGTACCGCGCCGGCATGGCGCCGTTGCTGTCGGCACTGGGGTACGTCGAGGCTCCGCTGGACCGCGAGGGGCACTGCGTGTATCCCGCTCCTGCCGGCAAAAACTGTGAGCCCCTGTTTTACCGCCCAGACCGGTTGGAGCTGCTGTGCTCCGGCGGCGAGCTGTACCCAGACACCGTGGAGGTGGAGGGCGTACCGGTGTTTGGCAACAACGGCAAGTCCAAGTCCCTGACCTGGGCGGTGTTCGCCGAGCGCAAAACCGGCCGGCGCTTCATCGCCGTGTGCACGCATTTTATGTGGAGCGCGCCCGAGCTGACCCCGGCGCAGGCCGAGGCCGTGCGCGTGGACAACGCCGCGCGTCTGCTGCGCCGCATCGGGGAAATCCGCGCACTCCAGCCGGAGTACGCCGGTCTGCCCGCCGTCATGGGAGGCGACCTCAACTGCGTGCCGGATTCCCCCACCTTCCGCGCGCTTGCGCAAAGCATGACCTGGTGCTACGATGCGGCCACCGGGCGCAGGGATAACCTGGGCTGCCCGGGATATGCGACCTATGACGGCGACGCCGGCGCGTATGTCCGCTGGGGCACCCCGGCAGAGGGGAAGAGCGTCATCGATTACATCTGGGTGCAAAGCCCGCAGGGCGGCCTTGCCGTGCGCAATTATTTTACGGTCACCGACCGCGAGGCCCTGCTCAGCTCCGACCACTGCCCAAAGGTGGCGGATCTGATTCTGTAAGCAAATCAGGAAAGGAAGATTTTCTGCCCACGGGGCAGGAAATCCGGTATCGGATATGAAAAAACGATGCATGTATTTCTGCCGCCTGCTGGCGCTGCTCCTGCTGTTCCCGGCCCTGGCGGCCTGCCGGCAGACCTCCGCACCGCCCGAGGGCGGCAGCGGGGAGGTCTCACGGACCGGGGAAGAGAACACCGAGGCCGGGACGGAAGAGGACGACACGCCCAAGCTGATTCTTGCCGCAAACGGGGAGAGCGACTACACCTTCTGGCTCTCGCGGGAGCTGTACGCCACGTCGCCCGAAATCAAGGACGAGCTGGCCGATATTGCCAAGCTGATCCGCGAGCGGACAGGGGCGGATATCCCCATCCGCAGCGATTCCTCGGCAGAGGAAGCGGATTTTGCAGAGCCCGGTATTCTGATTGGAAACACGGTGTTTCCCGAGAGCGCGGAGGTGGATCTGGTGATGAAAAATCAGGATTTTTATGTCGGCATGTCGGGCAACAAGGTGCTGCTCTGCGGCGCCACCAAAACCGGGGTGTACAACGCCGTCCGGTATTTTTACAACAACGTGGTGCTCAAGCAGCGCCCGGACGGGAGCCAGCCCCTGGTGTTTTCGCAGGAGTATGTCTACCGGTCCGGCAAAACCTACCCCATCAACAGCGTGCTTTGCTGCGGCACCGAGCTGATGCAGTACCGCATGGTCATCCCGAAGGACGCCGACGTCAACGAGCGGATGCTGGCATACAACCTGCGCTATCACCTCTCGCAGCAGTACGGGCAGGATTTTGAGATGGTGACCGACGACGCTCCCGAGGCCAATTTCGAGATTCTGATCGGCCGCACCAACCGTACCACGGCGGACGCCCAGGGGAGCGGCTACACGGTTGCGGCGGAGGACGGTAAGCTGCAGCTGCTGGCCGGCAATATGCGGGGCTACGAGGCGCTGGACGCCTATGTGCGGCAGGAGCTGCTGCGGGCCGGCTCGGGTGCCGATTATGTGCTGGAGGATGGCTTTTCGCACAGCGGCAGCCCGGTCAATTCGCTGGATGACGGTACGCTGCTGTCCGAGGAGCGCTCCGGAGACCTGCGCGTGATGTTTTACAACGTGTACGGCTACAACGACAGCGGGCCGGTTTCTCTGCGGCAGGAGCTGCAGCTGGAGCTGTTCCGGCTCTATCAGCCCGACGTGCTGGGGATGCAGGAGTACTCCCCGGCCTACCATTCCTCCTTTACGTCCATGCTCAACGGTATCGGATATCAGCAGGTGGCGGTCTCGGCCGGGACCTCCAACTACACCCCGCTGTTCTATCGTGCCGACCGGCTGGAGGTGGTGGTGTCGGGCTATCTGCGCTATGCGGGCCCGAACGACGGCAACTCCAAAAGCGTGACCTGGGTGGTTTTCCGGGTGCGGGAGAGCGGGGAGCGCTTTATTGCCATGTCCACGCACTTCATGTGGAATCAGCCCGGCATCGACGCCAACTCCGCCCGCATTTCCAATGCCCAGGAGCTCCTGGAGCTGATTGGCGGTCTGCGCGCCCGCTACAGCGGGGTGCCCCTGATTTTCGGGGGCGATCTGAACTGTCAGTCGGGCTCCGACCCCATGCGGATGCTTCTCAACGGCGGGATGCTCGTCGCGCGTGACGAGGCCGAGCGAAAGAACGACAGCAACGGCTATCACTCCTATTCCACCTATGACACGGCCAATCAGGTCTATACGCAGATTCCCGCCGTAACCGGCAATTACTCCACCGCCATCGACCACGCGCTGGTAACCCCCGGTACGTCGGTGCGCGTATTCACCTCGCTCATCAGTCCCTATACGCTCTACAGCTCGGATCATATGCCGGTGCTGGTTGAGCTGGCGCTGGGCTGACCGGGCAGGGGGCCGTGCCGGGCTTTGGAACTTTTTTGTCAAAACACTTGACACGGCCCCGGCGTTGTGGTATAATCAAGAAAAAACAGGAGGCGCGTGAATATGAAGGAAAACAGATTTTATGTCTGCCGGCATTGCGGCAATCTGGTCGGGCTGATTCACAGTTCCGGGGTTCCCATGATGTGCTGCGGCGAAAAAATGGTCCCGCTGGAGCCCGGCACCGTTGAGGCCAGCCACGAGAAGCACATCCCGGTGGCATCGGTCAGCGGCAGCACCGTGACGGTCCGGGTGGGCTCGGCACCGCACCCGATGCAGCCCGAGCACAGCATCCAGTGGGTGTACCTGCAAACCGACCGCGGCGGACAGCGCAAATGCCTGCGTGTCGGCGCCGAGCCGGTTGTCACCTTTGCGCTGGCCGACGAAAAGCCGGTTGCCGTCTACGCATACTGCAACCTCCACGGCCTTTGGATGACCGAGCTCTGAGACGGCCGCAAAAAAAGGCGGGGCGCCTGCCTGTCCGGCGCCCCGCCTCTTTTCGCAAATTTGCAAAGGACATGCAGCATCCCGCCCCTTTTTGGGGGAAATTCCGGCAAACCGCTTGACTTTTCCGGGAAATTGTGCTATAATAGGTAGGAAATTGAGGGAGTAGTAAGCGCGCCGCGGCGCGTAGCAAGTCAACATACTGGCGGGAGCCTGGCTTGCTTTCAATTGCGAGACTCATGTATACGCGGGCGCGCTGCATGGGGAAATTGGGATCCGGTATCGCTCGGCGGTACACGGGTCTTTTTTGTACCCTCGGGAGGTGACAGGATGGATTGGAGCGTTTCGTTTTTTCTGACCGGTATTCTGCTGGGGCTGGGGCTGGCGATGGACGCCTTTTCGGTTTCTCTTGCCAACGGCCTGAACGATGCCGGTATGCGCCCCGCGCGCATGTGCGGCATTGCCGGGGTGTTTGCCGGCTTTCAGGCGCTGATGCCGCTGATCGGCTGGCTCTGTGTGCATACGCTGGCCACGCAGTTCCGGGCTTTTGAGCCCTACATCCCCTGGATTGCGCTGATTCTGCTCTGCTGGATCGGCGGCAAAATGCTGTACGAGGGCCTGCGCCGCCGGGAGCCGGACCGTGAGGCCGGGACCGCGCCCGCCGCCCGGCTGACCCTTGCCGCACTGCTGGTGCAGGGCGTGGCCACGTCGATTGATGCGCTCTCGGTCGGCTTCACCATCGCCGGCTACAACCGGCAGATGGCACTGGTCTGCGCCCTGCTCATTGCCGCCGTGACCTTTTCCGTTTGCCTGGCAGGGCTGTTCCTCGGCAAAACCGCCGGTACCCGCCTTGCCGGCAAGGCCTCTGTGTTCGGCGGCGTCATCCTGATTCTGATTGGCCTGGAAATCTTCCTGACCGGGATTCTCTGAGCGGAAAGCCCCCGGAGGGACCCGTCTCTTTTCAAGAGGCGGCCCCTCCGGGGGCTTTCCTGTGTGAGGCCATCAGACCGATGCCTTCCGGGCAAGGGTGGCCATATATTGGGGCAGAAAGCGGCCGATTTCGGCGCCGCCTGGGCGGTCGCGGTCCTCATACAGTGCGGTCAGCACAAAGCCGGTGGCAAGCTGGCCGCCCAGCTCCTCCTCCATGGTGTGGCCGAACTGCACACCCTCATCGTTCCGGAGCATGGCGTCCAGCACCTCGGGCGGCTGGCGCAGCGGGTTGAAGGGGAGCCGGTTGACAATGGTCAGAGGGGCGTTTTCCTCGCACAGGAAGTTGACGCCGTTGTCAAAGCCGGCCAGCAGCCGGCCGCCCGGCCGCAGCACGCGGAAGCACTCCCGCCAGACGTGTCCCACATCCTCCACATAGCAATTGGATACCGGATGAAAAATCAGGTCAAAGCAGGCGTCGTCAAACGGCAGGCGGCGGGTCATATCCCCGCGCACAATCCGTATATCATAGCCTTCGCGGGCGGCCACCATCCGTTCGGCCTCCAGCTGGCGCAGGGAATAATCAAACACGGTGCACTCCGCGCCGAGCTTGGCAAACACGGGCATCTGCTGCCCGCCTCCGCTGGCCAGCCCGAGCAGGCGGGCCCCCTTCAGACTGCCGAACCAGCTGTGCGGTACCGGGACGCAGGGGGTGAGGAACACGCGGAAATTGCTTTCATCGGCGGCCAGGTATTCCTCGTGCGAAATGGGAACCGACCACTCGCAGCCATCGGCCGCCCAGCGGTCCCAGGTTTGCGCGTTGATATCTGTATAGCTTGGCATAACATCCCTCCGAATGGATTGTTGAATGAAACGTGCGGCCGGACAGCGCCGCCTGCCGCGCACGGTCCGCGCTGCAAGGGCCGCCTTCTCCGGGAAATCACCTCCCCGGCTTGTACAGCCGGAAGAGGTCCATGCGGTACTCCTTCTGTGCCGGCAGGGTCAGAACAAACAGGGCAGCGGCCAGGCCGGCCAGCAGAATCACATAGACGGGGTCGGGCAGCCCGAAATAGTGCAGGGTAGCCTGCTCCCCGAGAATCGAGCGGTAAAAGCCCTGCAGGATATACGGGAAAAAGGAGGGCAGCAGCGGGAGCGCACACCAGATTCCGTAACATACGCGGTTGGGCACCAGCATCCGGTAGCAGCGTTTGGCCGTGTTCATCCAAGGCTGAGACGCGGTGCCGGGCGTCCACACAATCAGGGCGCACAGCACGGCCGAGGCAAGGGCAAACAGGGCGTACAGCACCATTGTCAGCCAGCACAGCCCCCAGAAAATCATCATCACAACCGAAAAATAAAATGCCGCCACGCTCCCGTCGGCGCTGCCCTGCAAAAAGCCGATGCAATTGCTGTAGGTGTTTTGCAGCAGCTGCATCAGGCTCAGGGTATCCAGCGCATCCGGGCCGGACTGATAAAACAGATGCGGAATGCAGGCCAGGGCCAGCAGAATTGCCCCGTTGAGCACCGGCAGCAGGTAGCACAGCCGCACCAGGCGCACCTGCGCGCGGGCAGAGAGCGGCCTCATTTCTGCTCTGCGGCGAGCTTGCCTTCCATCAGGAACGCCGCCTCCATATCCGCGCAGACCAGCGCATACGCCAGCGGGAACATCTCCAGCGCCCGCCCCACGTTGCCGGGGTCCTCGGTCCCGGAAAAGCCCATGTGATAACGGATGGCAAAGGCCTCCTCGCGCGTCAGGCGGATGTAGGCCGAGACGATATATGCGGATTTTTCACCGTGTCCGTAGGGCAGCGTGTCCTCGATGGTGTAGTAGGGAACCGTGGTCCACTTGCCGTTTTCGTCCTTGACGTTGCGGGTGCTCACCTTGTAAAAATTCACCTTGCAGATGTCGTGCAGCAGCGCCACAACGGCAATGCTCTCGGCGCTGTATTCCAGCCCGTAGACCTCCTTCATGCGGGGGCGGGCCAGGATGTCGCACAGGCAGTCATACACATTCAGGCTGTGCTCCAGCAGCCCCCCCTCGTGCGCGCCGTGATAGCGGGTGCTGGCCGGCGCCGTGAAGAAATCCGATCCGCTCGAGAGGAATTCCAGCAGTTTGTCCGCGCCCTCCCGTTTGATGTTTTCGTTGAATATCTGCAAAAAGCGTTCCTGGTTGGTCATTGATGGATGCTATCCTTTCCGTTTGAACTCGTCCGTTCGGACCTGCCGGCGGTCTGAGCCGCCACTATTTATTTTACCATAAATTCTCGGGAATGTAAATATGATTTGTAAATTTTCTGCGAAAAAAGCGCTTGCTGCCAAAGCCGTGCTCAGGCGCCCGGCTGCCGGTCGGGCAGATTGGCGTCCGGATCGTCGGTCAGATATTCGGCCACAAGGTAGGTGGGGCGGTGCTTGGTTTCCAGATATATTTTTCCGATGTACTCCCCGATGATGCCGATGGCCAGCAGCTGAATGCCGCCCAGCGCCCAGATCGAGACCGCCAGCGAGGTCCAGCCGCTGACCGTGTGCCCGAGCAGATGGCGGATCAGGGAGTAAATCAGCATCCCGACGCTTACGGCAAAAATCAGGACGCCCAGGGAGGCGATGAGGCGGATGGGCTTGACCGACAGCGAGGTAATGCCCTCAAACGCGAAGGCAAGCATCTTTTTCAGCGGATATTTGGAGGTGCCGGCAAAGCGCTCCCCGCGCTCGTAGGCGACGGTGGTGCTGCGGAAGCCCACCAGGGGCACCATGCCGCGCAGAAACAGGTTGACCTCCCGGAATTCGGCAAGGCCGGCCAGCGCGCGGCGGCTCATCAGGCGGTAGTCGGCGTGATTATAGACGGTTTCCACCCCCATGGCCTTCATCACCCTGTAAAAGCCCTGCGCTGTGGTGCGCTTGAAAAAGCTGTCCTTTTTGCGGGAGCTGCGCACGCCGTATACCACATCATAGCCCTGTGCGTATTTTTCCAGCATCGCATCGATGGCGTTGATGTCGTCCTGCAGGTCTGCGTCCATGCTGATGGCCGCGTCGCACTCCTCCCGCACGGTCATCAGGCCGGCCAGAAGGGCGTTCTGGTGCCCGCGGTTCCGGGAGAGCCGGACGCCGCGGTAAAGCGGATCCGAGCGGTGCAGCGCCTCAATCAGCTCCCAGGTGCGGTCGCGCGAGCCGTCGTCCACAAACACAATGCGGCTGTCCTGCGCAATGCGCCCGTCCGCCGTCAGGGAGGCGAATTTTTCCTTGAGGCGCCGCGCCGTTTCGGGCAGCACCTCCTCCTCGTTGTAGCACGGAATCACCAGAAACAGCTTCATGGTTTGCTCCTTTCGCGGCATCATTTCCAGAAATCAAACAGACGTTCAAATGCAAGCGCCCGGCTTTCGAGATAGCCGGAGAGATCGAGATACTCGTAAATCAGCCCGAAATTACACACCAGCGCCACCACGGCCGAGGCGAGAAAGAAGGCCTGCGTCAGCCGCCGGGTCTGCTCCTGCGCACGCCGGACATACAGCAGGAAGAGCACCGCGGTTCCGCCGAGAATGACCGGCCAGTAAAAATCGGTGGCGTAGCGCACGCTGTAGCCGCTCTCCCAGATCGAAATCAGAATGCCGAGGGGAACCAGCAGGCAGACCGGGAGCGCCAGGCAGAGCGCCGCCCGGCGCTCCCGACGGGTAAGCGCCCGCCAGGCCGGGACGGCGGCAAACAGCCCCAGCGAGGGCAGCGCCCGGAAAAACACCCCTGCCGCGTTGGTGTTGGCGATATAGTAATACCCGTTGACGCCCAGCGTGGAGAAGCTCGGAAAGACATACGGGAACTCCGGCCGGACCGACGGGAAGGCGAACAGGAAATTGAAGATTCCGATCATCACAAAGCCGGTGTGATATTGCGAGCGGGTGAAATCGTTGATGGTGAGCGAATACTGGATGCCAAAATCCAGCACCGAGCCGAAGCGCGCGTAATTGTACCACATCTGCACGCCCCCGATGACGACAAACGCGCCCAGCGCCGCCAGCAGGTAAACCGCCGTGGCCGCGCGGCGTTTTTTGCGGTCGCCGGGATATGTCGCGCCGGCCTGCGCGCGGTATTTGCACAGGCCGTACCACAGGAAAAAGAGCGCGGCAATGCAGTACAGGGCCAGCGTTGGGCGGCTGAGCACCGCCAGCGAGAGGCAGACGGTGGAGAGCGCCACCCACCCCGGCCGCACCGGGTGCTCCTGCCCGAGCACACCCGAGCGCAAAAGGAAGAAAAATCCGGCCGTGGTGAAGCAGAAGCCCGCGGTCTGCGCAATCTCGTAAAAGAGCGGGGAACAGAAGTTGTACCACACGCCGCTGGAGAGCTGCAGCACGAACAGACCCATGAGCAGCATGTTGGCTGGTATTTTTTTGGCGAACAGGTCGCAGAAGGCCAGATAGAGCAGAGACAGAAACAGAATCCCGATGCACCCGAACAGCAGCACCGCCTCGGGGGTGGGAAAGTAATAGCCCGTGAGCAGATGGTAGGGGAGGAAGAGCAGAAGAACCGGCGCGATGCCGTAATAGGAGTAGTACCTGCCGTCATACAGCAGGTGATCCCATTTGTAGCCGATGCCGGCGTTCACCCGTTCGCTCCAGTCATAGGGGTTGTCCAGTTCCAGCAGCTCCCGCGGGGGCTGCTCCAGCAGCGAGACCTGACCGGCCTCAAAGGCGTCCACCAGCTCCTGCGTGATCTGATTGCCCGAGGTCATGGCAAATCCGGCGGAGATGCCCTGCGTGCGGTCGTACTGCCGCGCAAAATGCAGACAGACGGCGCACAGCAGCAGGACCGCCGTCAGCACCAGCGCCGCGCGGCGGCAGAACAGCCGGTGCTCCCCGTACTCCCGGCGCATGGAGGGGAAGGCGGCCAGCGCCCACAGGCCGAAGGCGCCCCCCACCAGGAGCAGCAGCCGCAGCACCGAGAAGCGCATGGGCACCGTTGCGTTGAGCGTCAGGCCGTTGAGCGTAAAGTCGCAGCCCTCCTTTGTGGTCAGCCGCAGGCGCAGGTCACTGACCTCGCCGCTCAGGTTCAGCACCAGATACGCGCTGCGGTCGTCCCCGCGTACCACCTGCCCCGAGGCCACCTCGCCGCGGTAATAGCCCTGCTGGGTCACATCCTTCGCATCCACGGCCACATCGACATAGGGCGTCCCGGCGCTGCCCGGCTCCGCCGGAGGCAGAGTACAGGCAAGGTGCAGTGTGCCAACCTTCTGACCGATGTTGTTCAGCTCCAGCGTGATGGAATGACCCTGCGTGGAGGAGAGCCGGACATTCGGGCTGTTCAGATCCACCTCGGTCCGCTCATATCCGCCGGACAGCAGCGCGAAGGAATGAATATTGAACACGAAAAGCTCCGCCGTCAACGAGAGCAGCAGCAAAAGCAGCCCGATGCGGCGGGTCCGGCGCTGCTTTGGAATCAGAAAAAATGCTGCCAGCAGCGCGGCGAAAACAACAAAATAGAGGATGGCGCTTATCATCGGGTGCCTCCGTCCGGCCAGAGTATCGGCGCGCGGCACGTCCCGCCGCGCACCGTCGGACAAGTCTACCATTATTATATCGGATATCCGCCCGTCTGTCAAGCCCTTCCTGACAAAAAAAGCAGTTCGCCGGCCATACCCGCCCCGGGGGAGCCCGAAGCCGCAGGGAAAAGGGCCCTGGGGAGGCCGGCCTCCCCGGGAGGGGAGGGGCTTTCCAGGGCCTTTTCTTCGCCGGGTTACTTCTTCCGGCGAGGAGGCTCGCCGAATTCCTTCCGGTAAGCGCGGCTGAAGTTCTGCACGGTGGAATAGTTGAGCATTTCGGCAATTCGTGTCAGGCTGAGGCTGTCCTCATTCATCAGGCGGCGCGCGGTTTTCAGGCGGCAGAGGCGGTAATAATCTGCCAATGTCTGCCCGGTGGTTTTGCGGAACAGAGCCGAAAGATAGCTGTAATTGTAGCGCAGCACGTCCGAGAGCTCGGTCAGCGAGCGCAGGGAGAAGACATGGGTATCAATGTAGTTCATCATCTGGTAGCAAAGCGTGTCCGGGTGGGAGGCATGGCCGGGCAGGCCGGGGCCGGTCTGCACGCCATAGGTCCGGATCAGGGAAATCACCATCTGTTCGCAAAGGCTTTGCACCAGCCGTTCGGAAAACGCGCCGGCGTTGGTGATTTCCCGGATGACGTCCTGCACCAGCAGCGCCAGCCGGTCGCTGCGCACCACCCGCGCATCGGCCGGCATATGGCGCAGCACAATGCCGTTGAGTTCCCGGAGCAGCTCGGGGTCGGAGGGGTAAAACGAGAAAAAATCATATTCCAGCGGCGCGTCCCTGTCGGACACAATGCAATGCAGGTCGGCAGGAAAGGAAAGGTGAACATCCCCGCGCCTCACGGGTACCCCGGCCTGATTGACCAGAATCCTGCCGGTCCCGGCCGTTACCACGGTCAGCTCAAACCAGTTGCGGTGCAGGTGCTGCGCAATTTCGGCGCCGGGGGTACAGTACAACCGCCCCGCCTGAATGACCTGATAGCCGCCGAAGTCCCGCGGCTGATTGAAGTAGTTGTTCAGATGATACCGGTTCATCGCTGCGCCTCCTTCCCCTGTGCCTTTATTGTAGCATATTTTCGTAAAAAAATCAACACATAATTTTCCCGTGAATGCCGATATCTAAAACAATGATATGTTTTTGCCTAACAACGGATATTTACAAATGCGTTATTTCATTGTATAATAATAGTGATACGGACAGGGGCACCTGAAGCCCCAAAGGAGGGATACATCATATCATGAAAAACGAGCAGGTGATTGCCGTGATCGGATGCGGCAGAATCGCGCAGAACGCGCATTTTCCGGCTTTCTCGCACATCGAGGGCCTGCGGGTGAAGTATGCCTGCGACATCATCGAGGAAAAAGCGAAAAAGATGAAGGAGCAGTACGCCTTTGTGGAGCAGGTGATTACCGATTACCATGTCGCGCTGAACGACCCGGAGGTGCAGGCCGTGTACGTCCTGACCCCCAACTATGCGCACTATACGGTGACCATGGACGCGCTGCGCGCCGGCAAGCACGTCTTTTGCGAAAAGCCGGTAACCGTCAACTACGCACTTTCCTGCGAAATGGCGCAGGAGGCCGAAAAGCAGGGGAAAATTCTCAACATCGGCGTCTGCAACCGCTACCACAAATCGGTGGAAATGCTGGAGCAGATGAACCGGGAGGGCAGGTTCGGCAAGCTCTATCACATCTATTGCTCTTTCCGTTCCTTCCGCTCGATTCCCGGCCTGGGCGGCCCGTTTACCACCAAGGCGCAGTCGGGCGGCGGCGTGCTGATTGACTGGGGCATTCACTTCTTCGATCTGATTCTTTACATCCTGGGAGACGCCAAAATCCAGAACCTGACCTGCGACGCTTACTCCGAGATGGCCAAGGATATGAAATCCTATCGCTACAACTCGATGTGGGCCGAGGATACCGCCGACGTGGAGCACGGCACCAACGACGTGGACGATTTTATCACCGGATATATCCGTACCGACCGGGCCAGCATCTCCTTCAACGGCGCCTGGGCGCAGAACATCAAGCAGAACGAGATGTTCATCGATTTCCTGGGCGACCAGGGCGGCGCGCGCCTGATTTACGGCAAGCGGTTTGAGTTTTACGACGGGAAGACCCTGGAGACCTTTGCGCCGGAATACGACATTCCGGACATGTATCTGCAGGAAAGCATTGCGTTTCTGGAGTCGGTGCGCACCGGCGTGAAGAACCGCAGCAACATAGAGCGCGTGCTGGAGAGCGCCAAGCTGCTGGACGCGCTGTATGCCTCGGCCGCGAAGAGACGGGAGCTGGAGGTGCGGTGATGAAAATCGGATTGATCGACTATTATCTGAGCGAATGGCACGCCAACCATTACCCCGAGTGGCTGCGCACGGCCGCCGGGGCGCTTGGGATGCAGGCCGAGGTCTGCTATGCCTGGGCGGAGCGGGAGATCTCCCCGCGGGACGGGGTTTCCACCGCCGAGTGGTGCCGGCAGAACCAGGTGCAGGAGTGCGGCAGCATTGCCGAGCTGTGCGAGAAGAGCGATGCCGTGATGGTGCTTGCCCCCACCAACCCCGAGACTCATCTGGCCTATGCCCGGGCCGTGCTGCCCTGCGGCAAGCCGACGTTTATCGATAAAACCCTGGCGCCCGACCTGGCCGAGGCGCAGGAAATTTTCCGGGTTTCGAAGGAGACCGGCACGCCCTTTTTCAGCTCCTCGGCCCTGCGCTGCGCCACCGAGCTGGGAGAGGTTGAAAAGTTCAAAAGCCTGACCATTACGGCCGGCGGCTCCAACCTGGCCGAGTACATTGTGCACCCGCTGGAAATGGCGGTGCTGCTGCTGGGCACGGCAGAGATTGCCGGCGTGGAGGCGACCGAGGGGGACGGTACCCGCATCCTGCTGCGGGGGCGGCGCGGCCGCGAGGTGTGCATTGCATACCGCAGCGACCTGCGCTATACCCTGGAGGTGACCCGCAAGGACGGGGACGCCGAGACCATCGCGGTCAAATCCGACTACTTCGGCGGGCTGATGCAGATGGTGCTGCGCTTCTTTGCGGACGGGCGGCTGCCGTTTTCGTCCGATCAGACACTGGAAATCATGCGCCTGCGGGATGCCATTCTCGGGGCAAGGCAGTAAGGAGGACGACAGATGAAGCTGGGAGTGATTACCGACTGCTTCGGACGCCCGCTTTCCGAGAGCCTGCGCATGGCCGCGGAGCTCGGATTTGACGGCGTGCAGATTTACGCCACGACGGGCAGCTTCAGCCCCGACGCGCTGGACGCGGCCGGCCGTCAGCGCTACCGCGAGGAGCTGCGGGCCTGCGGGCTGGAGGTCAGCGCCCTGTGCGGGGACATGGGGGGCTACGGCTTTGAAATTGCGGCCGACAATCCCGCCCGCATCGAAAAAACCAAGCGTATCATCGACCTGGCCAACGAATTTGAAACCGCCGTGGTGACAACGCATATCGGCGTGATTCCGTCCGACCCGCAGGAGGAGCGCTACCGCGTGATGCAGGCCGCCCTGACCGAATGCGGCCGCTATGCGGCGGCGCACGGGGTGACGCTGGCCATTGAGACAGGCCCCGAGCCGGCCTCCGTGCTGAAGGGCTTTGTAGAGGGAACCGCCGGTGGCGTGGGGGTCAATCTGGACCCCGCCAACTTTGTCATGGTCACCGCGCAGGATCCGGTGGAGGCCGTGGAGCTGTTGGGGCCGCACATCGTCCATACGCATGTAAAGGACGGCGTGATGCACCGGCGTACCGATCCCAAAATCATTTACGACTGCTTCGCCCGCGGCGGGATCGAAGCCCTGAACGTCTCGGATTATTTCACCGAAACACCGGTAGGGGAGGGGGATGTGGATTTCCCGGCCTACCTGCGCGCACTGCGCGCCGCGGGATATGACGGGTATCTGACGGTCGAGCGCGAAACCGGCGCCGACCCCATCGCCGATATCCGCCGCGCCAAGGACACTATTACGCAACTGCTTTCGTAGGGGAAAGACCTTGGAGGGACCCGCCTGGGAAGAGTCCCGCCATTGGAGAAGACCTTGGAGAGACCCGCCTCTTAAGGAGAGGCCGGTCCCTCCAAGCCTCCCTCGGCGAGACCTTCCCCGGCGCAGGCCCCCATCAATGCATTCTGTATTGCGAATGTGGTATGCACGGGGGCCTGCACCGGGGAATTTTTCTTGGGGTAGGATGGGATTCTGATGTTTGCGGACTGACGCGATTCCATAGTAGAATGCATGGAGATATTTCCAGCCTTCCTGCGTCTTTCAGGTGCGTGCGCATGACAGCCCCCGCCGGCGGGCGGCAGCCGGGGAAGCCCTTTTTCAGGGGGAGGTGAGCAAAAAATAAGAGCATACCGCCATACAAAGCGATTTGCCCTGCATATCAGGAAACCGGACAGCCGCCATGGGTTGCCCGTTTTTCAATAGTATGGATATTATGGATGAATTTGTATGTACTATATCAGCTGTTGCTCTTGCTTTTTTCTGACCACTGGCCACTGGCCACTGCGCACGACCAGCTGTCCGCTGCCCGCTGTTTCCTGCGCGCTGCACATTGCGAAATGTTCTTTTCAAAGCATCCCGCCAAACGCACAAAAAAGCCGGTATTCCGGATTTCCGCCACCCACTCGCGCCCATCCGCCAACCTCAAAACCCCATCCGCCCCCAAAAGAAATTCCCCAGCGCAGGCCCCCGGGCATATCGTATTTGCAATACCGTATGCATTGATGGGGGCCTGCGCTGGGGAAGGTCTCGCCGGGGGAGGCTTGGAGGGACCGGCCTCTCCTTAAGAGGCGGGTCCCTCCAAGGTCTTCTCCCTGGGACGGCTATATCTTGGCGAGCCATTCGGCGAAGAGGACAATGGGGGGAAGGGTGACGGTGGTAAGCAGGGAGGTCATCCCAACGGTTTCGGAGGCATAGCCGGGGTTGATGTCGTAGACCTCGGCCAACATGGTAATGACCGATGCGCTGGGCAGGCCTGCCATCACGGTGCAGAGCAGGATATAGGTTTCATTCAGGCCACAGAGCTTGGCCAGCAGGCAGACAACCAGCGGGAAGGCAACCAGCTTCAGCAGAGAATGCAGGTATAGATTGCGGCTTGTGAACATGCCGCGCAGCGATACGGTTGCCAGCAGTCCGCCGGTAATCAGCACCGAGATCGGGGTACAAAGCCCGCCGAGATAGGAAAAGAAATCCGATGCGAAGTCGGGCAGCTCAAAAACCGGCTTGAGCAGATAGAGCACTACGCCGACGGCACAGGGAACGGTGCCGAAGTTCAACAGCGCTTTTTTCGGCGTCAGCCGGATGTCGTCCCGCCCGCGCCCCAGCAGCACGATGCCCCAGGTCCACAGAAAGAGATGAAAGCTGATGAAGTAAAACGCGCCGATGAAGCTGCCCATCCCGTCCCCGTACAGCGAATCCAGCACCGGAAAGCCGAGAAATCCGCAGTTGGTGAACACCAGACCGAACTCGAAGATTTTGGCCATATCCACATCCTTGAAGCGGAAGCAGATCAGACGGGCGGCCAGCGCCATAAAGGTGTGCAGCGCAAAGCCGATCAGGGTTGCCATGCCGGCAATCCGCAGGTTTTCGGCCGAATACTCCATATTGCTCAGCGATCCGATGATGAGCATCGGCTGCCCGACCGAAAGAATCAGCCGAGAAAGCTTTTTGGAGGCCACCGCGTCGATGACGCCGGTCCGGCGGCAGACATACCCGCAGACCATCAGCAAAAACAGGGTGACCATAATCGAGAGCAGGGAGGAGATGCTCATTCGCCCGCGGCGCCTCCCCGTTCGGTCAGCATCCGGCGGATCTGCTTCATATCCTCCAGCATGTCCTCTTTTTTGCGGGGGTCCCGCAGCAGGGCCGCCGGGTGGTAGACCGCCGTCATCAGAAAACCGCCCTTTTCAAACCACCTGCCGTGCTCGGCGGTGATTTTGAAATCCGGTTTGATCAGCCGCATGGCGGCAATGCGCCCAAGGCACACAATGATTTTGGGCCGGATCAGACGCACCTGCTCGCGCAGGTAACCGATGCAGGCGTCCTCCTCCTGGGGCAGGGGATCGCGGTTTTTGGGCGGACGGCATTTGAGAATGTTGGCAATGTAGACCTGCTCGCGGTTGATGTCAACGGCAAACAGGTAGTGGTCCAGCAGCTGTCCCGCGCGGCCGACAAACGGCGTGCCGCTCAGGTCCTCCTGCTCGCCCGGCGCCTCGCCCACAAACATCAGGTCGGCGTTGGGGTTGCCAACGCCAAACACCACGTTGGTGCGCGTGTCGCCCAGCGGGCAGGCGCGGCAGTGGGCGCAGGTTTCTTTCAGCTGTTCCAGTTCTTCTGACATAGGGGAGCTCCTTTCGTGTCGGTCGGTCTGCGCCGTCCGGGCCTCACAGCCCGTCGGCCGGGATGTCGCCCATGCCGTCCCGCAGCGCGGCGGGCCCGGCGCAGTGCAGGGTGTAGCTGCGGCTGCGCAGCACCTCGCAGAGCTGCTCCATGGACAGGATGGGTTCTTTTGTGATCAGGCCGCCGCCAATTACCGAGCTGTCGTCATGAAAATCGCTGCCCGAGGTGGGAATTTTGCCGTACTTGCGGCACAGGAGCCGGGCCAGATCGTTGCGCGCGTCGTGCCCGGGATGGGCGTTGAAGACCTCGTAGCCGTCCAGCAGAGCAGGCTGCATCACCTGCATTCTGTTGCGCAGCGGGTGGGCCTGAATCAGCAGCAGGTCGTGCTCCCGCGCCAGGCCCGAAAAGGTTTTCAGGGTCATCAGATGCAGGTTGGGGTGCTCGTAGAGAAATTCCTCATCGGCGCCGAAGACCAGATAGTCGTTGGCGCTCTCTGTAAAGCGCAGCTCCAGCCCCGGCAGGACGCAGAGCCGGCTGCCGGCGTAGTCCCGCATGGCGCGGTAGCCGGAGAGATAAAAGCGGAAACGGTCCTCCCAATCCTCGCCGGCGCGGTCCATCACATAGTCGCAGTAGTGGTTGGTCACCACCACCGTGCGGTAGCCGGCGGCCAGATACCGGTCGGCCACCTGCGCCGCCGTCAGGTGGGCGCAGGGGCTGACCTCGCTGGTGTGGGCGTGGAGCTCGGTGTAATACGGCATGTCCGCCTCACCGCAGCTCCAGGATGGAGGCATCCCACATCTCGGGCGCCTCGTAGCCCAGCAGGTTGACCACCGTTGCGGCTACGTTGGAAAGGCCGTAGCTGCCGTCGGCCTTCACGGTGTAATGCTCCCTGGCCGGCGTGTTGTCGTAGAAGATGCAGGGGACGGGATTGAGCGTGTGGCTGGTTTTGGCCTTCAGGCTACCGTCTTTGTTGTGCTTGGGCTGGCCGTTCTTGTCCAGCTCAAACATTTCGTCGGCATTGCCGTGGTCGGCGGTGATGACGGCAACACCGCCCAGCTCGTCAATGACGGGCAGAATGCGGCCGAGCTGCAGGTCCAGCGCCTCCATCGAGCAGCGGGTGGCAGCCAGAGAGCCGGTATGCCCCACCATGTCGCCGTTGGGGAAGTTGACCCGCAGGCACTTGTATTTGCCCGAGCGCAAGCATTCGATCAGGCGGTCGGTGATCTCGGCGCACTTCATCCAGGGGCGCTGCTCAAACGGGACAATATCGGAGGGAATTTCGATATAGGTCTCCAGCTCTTCGCTGAACTTTCCCGAGCGGTTGCCGTTCCAGAAATAGGTCACATGCCCGAATTTCTGCGTCTCCGAGATGGCCAGCACCGGCACACCGGTGCCCGCCAGATACTCACCCATGGTGTTGGTAATCTCGGGCGGTGCCACCAGATATTTCTTCGGGATGTGCAGGTCGCCGTCATATTCCAGCATGCCGGCATACAGCACCTTCGGCACCCGCACGCGGTCGAATTTGTCGAACTGTCCCTCGGGCGCGTCAAAGCTGCGCGAAATTTCAATCGCGCGGTCGCCGCGGAAGTTGAAGAAAATGACGCTGTCCCCGTCGTTGACGGTGCCCACCGGCTTGCCGTCCTTTGCAATCACAAAGGCGGGCAGGTCCTGGTCAATCACGTGCAGCTCGTCCCGGTAGGTCTGCACGGCCTCGGCGGCCGAGGCAAACTGCCGCCCCTGCCCCAGCACATGGGTCTTCCAGCCGGCCTCCACCATGGCCCAGTTGGCCTCGTAACGGTCCATGGTAATCTGCATCCGGCCCCCGCCCGAGGCAATCATCACATCAAAGTCGGCGCTGCGCAGACCGGCAAGGAATTCCTCAAACGGATTGATATAATCCAGCGCAGAGGTCTCGCCCACGTCCCGGCCGTCCAGCAGGATGTGGACGCGCACACGCCGCACGCCCTCCTTCTTCGCCTGCACCAGCATGGCCTTGAGGTGATCGATGTGCGAGTGCACGTTGCCGTCCGAGAACAGACCGAGAAAATGCAGCGTGGAGCCGTTGGACAGGACTCCACCGATCAGCTCCTTCCAGGTGTCCGACGCGAACATCTTGCCCGAAGCAATCGAGTTGGAAACCAGCTTTGCCCCCTGCGCAAACACCTGTCCGGCGCCCAGCGCGTTGTGGCCGACCTCGCTGTTGCCCATGTCGTCGTCCGAGGGCAGACCAACCGCCGTGCCGTGCGCCTTGAGTTTTACCATCGGGTAGTTCGCCATCAGCATGTCGAGATTGGGGGTATAGGCCGAGCTGACCGCGTTGGCAATGCCGTCGGGCGCCAGACCTACGCCGTCCATAATCACGGTGAGCACAGGCCCCTGGACTCCGGCAAATTTTTTCAGTTTGTTAAGCGTTTTCATTGCATCCATTCCTCCGTTTTCAAAAAGCCAAATTTTCACATCTACTATTATAATCAGAATTTTCCGGATTGCAAGTGTTTTTTTCAATATTTCAAAAAAATTTCCATTTGAGCTCTCTTCGGATGATAGAT